>JBDGUP010000145.1:0-9053 GCA_042215815.1 Haloquadratum sp.
TACCCTCACGGAGCGAACGGCGTCAGCCGTGAGCGAGTAGGGTAGGGTAGTTCACAAGAAGCATACGGACGGAAACTATATGAGGTTCTTAAGGAAATGGGAGCGGCAGTGAAAACAAATGCAGCTGGAACGGACGAATGGATTACACGCGTAGAGTGACAGCTTATATAGGGATTATCGCAACTGTTCATAGACTCTCGCCATACCGTCCGGCGAGAATTCTATGAGGACTTGCGATAATCCCTATACTGTCTATTGGCGGTCATACTGTCGGACAGAAGTTCGTGAATCAGATCGGCACCTCGGGGTGCCGAGACGCTTCACATAGTTCTGTCCGACAGTATCAGTACCGCCGGTTCGCCGGAACGGGTGGCGACCCAGCGGTCCCCGCCGGCGTCGCCTGGAATCCGAGCCGAGTCGAGCCGACGCCCGTTTACCGCCGCGGCCCGTAGGCCCGCTATGGCGACGAGTCAGGGGACCTGGAGCTATCGCGAGCGCTTCGGCGACGCCTTCGCGCGGACGTACTTCCGGCGGTTCGGGCCGGGCGTCGCATCGAGCATCGGCTTCGGGACCTACCTCGGTGATCCCACCGACGCGGTCGACGACCGCTACCGGGCGGCGCTCACCGAGGGGCTCGAATCCGGCGTGAACCTGCTCGACACCGCGATCAACTACCGCTGCCAGCGGAGCGAGCGCGTCGTCGGCGAGGCCCTCGATGCGGCCGACGTCGACCGCGAGGCGGTCGTCGTCGCGACCAAGGGCGGCTTCCTCCCGTTCGACGGCTCCCGTCCCGACGACCCGAGCGCCTACGTCCGCGAGGCGTTCCTCGATCCGGGACTCCTCGAGCCGGCCGACCTCGCTCGCGGCAGCCACGCCATCGCGCCGGGCTTCCTGGACGCGATGGTCGACCGCTCGCTCGCGAACCTCGGCGTCGAGACGATCGACTGCTACTACGTCCACAACCCCGAGACACAGCTGCAGACGCGGAGCCGGGAGGCGGTGTACGACCAGCTCGAGGCCGCGTTCGAACGCCTCGAACGCCGTCGTTCGGCGGGCGACGTCGGCGCGTACGGCGTCGCGACGTGGGAGGCGTTTCGCGTCCCCCGCGGCCACGACGCCTACCTCTCGCTGCCCGCGGTGGTCGACCGCGCCGCGGCCGCCGCCGACCGCGTCGGCGCCGACGAGTCCGGGCTGGCGGCGATCCAGCTCCCCTTCAACGTCGTGATGGCCGACGCGTTCACCGTCGAGGCCCACGCGCACCCGACCGACGACCGCGACGTCAGCGCCCTCGAATACGCCCAGGCGACCGGTCTCGACGTGGTCGCGAGCGCGACGCTCGCCCAGGGCGACCTCGCGTCGTCGCTCCCAGAGAAGGTAGACGCAGAACTCGACGGCGAGACGCCTGCCCAGCGGGCGATCAACTTCGCCCGGAGCGCCCCGGGCGTCACGACGGCGCTCGTCGGGACGAGTTCGGCCGCGCACGTCCCGGAGAACGTCGCCGCCGGCACCTTCGAACCGCTCGGCGCGCGCGCGTTCGATTCGGTCTTCGAGTAGGTCGCCCGTCCCGTGGCCTCCGCAGGTGGACGGCCGGCGAGTCGCTACCGGAGTTCCTTCCACTCGCTGCCGCAGTCGGGACACTTCCGGACCGTGTACACCTCGTCGGGATCGTTCTCCGTCTTCAGCGACTCGCCGCACTCCGTACAGTTCAGTCGCCCGTAGGTGTCTTTTTCCAGCTCCCCGTCTCGAAGCCCCTTCCGCGTCGTCTTCATATCCACCTCGTATATTGCGGCCGGAGGGTAAAAAGACCGGCATATAGGGGGCGCCGGTCCGGCAGTGCGAACCGCAACAGTTGAAGTCGCCGACGGCGAAGAGCGGTCGTGTCACGCCGCCGCCTGTTCGGCACGCTCTGTTCGATGGTCTTTCTCGTCAACCTCGCGCGGATCGTCTTCGCGCCGCTCTTGGAGGAGTTCATCGCGGTGTTTCACATCGGCGAAGGGACCGCCGGCCTGATCGCGACGCTCGCCTGGCTCGGGAGCGCCCTCTTGCGCCTGCCGGCCGGGTGGCTCCTCACGCGGGTCCGGAGACACCGCGTGGTGCTGGCGACGGGAACAGTGCTCGCGGGGGCCGCGGCGTTCACCGCGAGCGCGACGTCGGTGGTGATGATCGGCGCCGGCGCGCTCTTGATGGGCCTCGCTTCGGGGGCGTACTTCGTCGCGGCCAACCCGCTCGTCAGCGAACTCTATCCCCACCGCGTGGGGTGGGCGATGGGCGTCCACGGGATGATGGCCCAGGTCGCCGCCGTCGCGGCCGCGCCGCTCGTCACGCTCGTCCTGAGGCTCTTCGTCGACTGGCGTCTCGTCTTCGTCGCGATCGCCGTCGCGGCCGCGGTCGCGACGCTCGCGCTCTTCGTCGCATCACGGGGCACAGACCTCCCCGAGGCGGGCGCCAGGGACCGTGACCTGCTCGCTGCGGTCCGTTCGCAGTGGCGGATCGTCCTCCTCGGCGTCGTGATCGTCGGTACGACCGGCTTCGTCTGGCAGGGTCTCTTCAACTTCTACGAGCTGTATATGCGCACCAAGGGCCTCGACGCCACGACGGCGAAGAACCTCCTCACCGTGATCTTCGCGGCGGGCGTCCCCGCGTTCGTCGTCTCCGGACGGCTCGTAGACCGGCTGCCGCGCGTGCCGTACATCCTGGCGATCGTCGGCGCGTTCACCGTCAGCGTGCTCGCGCTGACCGTCACGCGGGGGCTCGTGCCCATCCTCGCTCTCACGACGGTCATCGGCTACGTCGTCCACAGTCTCTTCCCTGCGATCGACACCTACCTCCTGGACACGCTGCCCGACGACTCGCGGGCGAGCGCGTACGCGTGGTACTCCGCCGGGATGATGGTCGTCCAGGCGACCGGCTCCTCGGCGGTCGGCATCCTCCGGGAGCACGGGTTCGCCTACGACGCCATCTTCACGCGACTCGCGCTCGCGCTCGCGCTGGTCGTCTGCGGACTGCTCGTCCTCCAGCGGCTCGACCGACTGCCGCAGTGACGCCGCCCCGCCCGACAGTATCCTGTCGGACGAACCCGTTGATATTCTCGTCCCCACTCCGGGGGAGACACAGGAGTAGCAGGACGTTCGTCCGACAGTATATATGACGCCGTCGAAGGGCTTCCGCAACCCCCGCGCTTTTGCTCGTCCCGTCCCGAGAGGGTGCCGATGGAGTACGTGCAAGCGCGGGTGACGACGCTCCACGACCTCACAGATCCGCTTCCGGCGGCGCCGACCGACCGCGCGGCGGTCGTCGTCCCGATGGCAGAGCGCGAGTGCGCGAGTCCGGCCGCCGACCGGGTGTTGACGGCGCTCGAACGCGTCGACCCCGCCCGGGTCGTGGTGCCGCTGCGGGCCCGCCCGGCGCGCGTCGCCGACGTTCGGGAGTGGCTCTCGTCGTACGACCTGTCTCTCGAACTGCTGTGGTGCGACGGGCCCCGCGTGGCGGATCTGCTGTCCGAGGCCGGCCTCGACGGCGGCCGCGGGAAGGGCCGAGACGTCTGGCTCGGCCTCGGCCGCGCCGCGGAGGCGGAGTTCGTCGTCGTCCACGACGCCGACACCACCACCTACGACGAGTCGTTCGTCAGCCGGCTCCTGTTTCCGCTCGCCCACGGGTACGACTTCTCGAAGGGCTACTACGCCCGCGTCGAGGACGGTCGCCTCTACGGTCGGCTCTTCCGCCTCTTCTATGCGCCGCTGGTCCGCGCACTGCGCGACGCACACGCCGAGCCGTACCTCGAATACCTGGACGCCTTCCGGTACGCGCTCGCCGGCGAGTTCGCCGTCACCGCCGAGACAGCGCGACAGATCCGGGCGCCGCGCGAGTGGGGACTCGAAGTCGGAACGCTCGGCGACGCGTTCGACGCCGTCGGCTTCTGCGGCACCGCCCAGGTCGACCTCGGGACCTACGAACACGACCACCGCTCTGTCGAGGGGGACAGCGGGCTCTCGGATATGAGCAGGTCGGTCGGCGAGACGCTCTTCCGGACCGTGCTGGAACGCGGCGTCGACGTCGACTTCGAGACGCTCCCGGACCGGTACCGCGACGCGGCGACGACGCTTATCGACCAGTACGCGGCCGACGCGGCGTTCAACGACCTGTCGTTCGATCCCGACCACGAACGGGCGCAGGCGGACCGCTACGCGGCGGCGGTCGAAGCGCCGACGGGGACCGACGACCGGCTCCCCGCCTGGGCCGACGCTCCGGTCTCTCCCGACGAGGTGCGAGAGGCGACCGCGGCGGACGTCGCCGACGCGGTCGAGACCGCCGACCCCGCGGATACCGCCGCGGCCGACCCGCGGAGGGTCGAAGAGTGATACTGACGGTTGTCGTCTCTTCGCGGTGCTCGCCGGCACCGGGAGTGGCGGACACCGGTAGAAAGCTACAGCCGTCAGTATGACAGACCTCTCGGCCGACGAACTCGCGGGGGTCGTCGACCTCTTCGGCGCGCTCACCGCCGCCGAACTCGAACGGGCGGTCGACGAACTGGCGTTCAAGGAGGGTCGAGACGTCGACGCCGACGCGGTGGCAGACGCGGTCGACGACGCAGTTGCCGCCTACGCCCTCGTCCGCTACGAGCGCGAGGACGAGACGCTCTTCGTCCCCGGGCCGGCCGCCTTCCCGACGCTCCCCGAGCACGCCGAGGACCTGCCGCACATCCTCGATGTCCCCGAGCGCGACGTCGACCGGGCGGCCGTCGCGCGCGCCCTCGACGCGCGGCTCCGTGCGGACGTCGACCGAGCGCTGGGCGTCGGGGGCACGGCTGCCGAGGCCGACGACGCAGAACTCCGACGGTTGCTCGACGTCACCTACGACGTCGCCGTGTGGTCCGACGCCGTCGACGTCGACGACGTTCGCGAGCGGCTCGACGAGGCGCTGGGGGAGCGGGAGTGATACTGACGACTCTCGCTGTGTCCCGCTGGTCTCCCCCCGCGTCCGACAGTATAAGCCCCCGCGGTGCGTATGACCCGACCGAGTATGGATCTCTCGCGGGTGGCGGGTCACACGGCGAAGTCGGTCGACGACGCGGGTCAGGACGCGGCGGTCCTCGCGCCGGTGCTCGACCGCGACGGCGAAGCGCACGTGCTGTTCACGAAGCGTGCGGACCACCTCGGCGAACACGCCGGTCAGATGAGCTTTCCCGGCGGTTCGCACGAGCCCGTCGACGCGGATCTTCGGGCGACCGCCCTCCGCGAGGCCAAAGAGGAGATCGGACTCTCCGCGTCGGAAGCGGACGTCGTCGGGCGGCTCGACGACATCCGAACCGTGACCGGGTACGCGGTCCGCCCGTTCGTCGCCACCGTGCCCGACCGCTCGTACGAGCCGGACGAGAGCGAAGTCGCAGAGGTCGTCGCGCTCGCGGTCGCGGACCTGACCGACCCGGAGAACTACGAGTCCGAACGCCGCGACCACCCCTCCTACGGCGCGCGTCGCCTCCACTTTTTTCACGTCGGCGACTACACCGTCTGGGGGGCGACCGGCGTGATGCTCGTCCAACTGCTCGAACTCACGACCGACTGGACGATGCCGGACGAGCCCGACCGAGTGGTCGGACCGGACGCCGAACTCCCGGTGTAGGGACGTTCGCTGTGGAGGCTCGTTCGGCGCTGTCGACCGGCGGCTACCGCTTCGGTATCCGGACGCGAAGCGTCCCGTCGCCGGTCACGGTCGCGGAGGCGGCCTCGGCGTCGACGGCGGACTCGGTCGGCAGGGCGGCCTCGCCGTCGAGGGAGAGCCCCCGCCCCGGAAACCGCATCTCGAACCCCTCGTGGAACTCGCGGAAGCGGTCGATTCGCACCCGGACCGCGCCCGCGTCGAACGTCACGTCGACGTCTTTCGTCCGGGCACCGGGCGCGTCGAAGACGACGAGGTACGCGTCTTCGCTCTCTAAGAGGTCGTAGGGGAGAGGCTTGCGCTCTTGAACCCGCGAGACGCCGCGGCCGACGCGTTCGAGCGCGGTCTCTGCGAGCGACTCGCCGAGTTCTTTCAGCCGCTTCGACTGGTCGAACGGATTGGGGTTCTCGACGTCTCTCATAGCTCGATCGCCTCCAGCGACTCGGTCTGGCGACAGTACGGACAGACGAAGTCGCCGACGCCGACGTCGTCGGGCATATCGTAGGTGTAGTGGAGCTCGAACATATCGAGTTCGCACTCGTCGTCGGTGCAGGTGACTTCGAGCGTGGCGGGCATACGCGGAGATTCGCCCGCCACGGTCATAAACGCGCGGGGTCGGGGCGACAGACCGGACGGACCGAGAGCGTCCCTGCGCGTCGGGCCGCGCGCGTCGGCGACGGCGTTAGGCTTCGATGCCGAGACCGGCGACGTCGAGCGCGTCTTCGACGCCGGCGTCGTCGTGGAGGACGGCGCTGACCGCCCGCGTGATCGCCTCGGGGTCGTCGTGCTGGAAGATCGACCGCCCCATCGAGACGCCGGCGGCCCCGGCGTCCATCGCGCCCCGGACCATCCCGACCGTCTCCCGGTCGGTGCCGCGGCTGCCGCCGGCGATGACGACCGGGAGACGGGTAGCCTCACACACCCGTTCGAACGTGTCCGGGTCGCCGGAGTAGGCGGTCTTCACCACGTCCGCTCCCAGCTCCTCGGCGAGGCGAACGGCGTGTGCCAGGCTGTCGGCGTCCTGCTCGTCGATGTCGGGGCCGCGAGCGTAACTCATCGCGAGGACGGGCACGCCGAGCTGGTGGGCGCGCTCGGTCAACTCGCCGAGTTCTGTGATCTGGTCCGGCTCGTGGTCGCTGCCGACGTTGATGTGGAAGGAGACGGCGTCGGCGCCGGCGCGGAGCGCCGCTTCGACCGAGCCGGTCCGGCGTTTGTCCTCCTCGTCGGGACCGATCGCGGTCGAGCCGTTGAGGTGGACGATGTACCCCTTGCCGTTCTTGTGCTCGTGGACGCGCGGGGCGACGCCCTTCTGGGTGAGAACGGCGTCTGCGCCCCCGCGCGTGATCGCGTCGACGGTCGATCCGAGGTCGACGAGGCCCTTTACGGGCCCCAGTGTGATGCCGTGGTCCATCGGGACGATGAGGTATCGCCCCCCTGTCGAGATGCGGTCGAGTCGTGCTGTGAGTCCTGTGTTCATCGTATGTGAAGCTGTGGCAATCGTCGGTTATTTGCCTTCCGCTTGTGGCACGCGTTGTTCGTACCCGCGGACCGCGCCCTCCTTGAGTTCGCGCGCCTTCGCTTCGAGACGGGCGGCGATCTCGTCTGTCGACTCGTCGGCCGACGCTCCGTCGGCGACGATGTCGACGAGCGCGCTCCCGACGATGACGCCGTCTGCGCCCGCGGCGACGATCCGCTCGGCGTGTTCGCCGGTCTTGATCCCGAAGCCGACCGCCTTCGGCACGTCGTAGTCCGCGAGACGGCCCAGGCTCGCTTCGGTCTGATCCGAGACGTCCTCTTTGGCGCCCGTGACGCCCAGCCGGGCCTGCACGTAGACGTAGCCCGACACCTGCGACATGATCTGCTCTAGCCTCTCGCCTCGGGTCGTCGGCGCGACGATGAAGACGAGATCCAGGCCGAACTCGTCGCAGGCGTCCCGGAGCGGGCCGGCCTCCTCTGCGGGAAGGTCGGGGACGACGAAGCCCGAGATGCCGGCCGCCGCCGCGCGCTCGACGAAGGGACGCGGCCCCGCCTCGGAACCGTACTGGTAGATGAGGTTGTAGTAGGTCATACAGACCAGCGGGACGTCGACGTCGAGGTCCTCGACGAACGCGAAGAAGCGATCCGGCGTCATCCCGCCTTCGAGCGCCCGGACGACGGCGCTCTGGATCGTCGGTCCCTCGGCGATCGGCTCCGAGAAGGGCAGCCCGAGTTCGATGACGTCGGCGCCGCCGCGCGCCACCGCCTCGACGTACTCGATGGAGGACTCGTAGTCCGGATCACCCGCCGCGAGGTAGGGGATGAACGCTGGCCCCCCCTCGAACGCCGCTTCGAGGTCGGGCACGCCGGTCGCGGTGGCGGTGTCGGCGCCGGCATCGGGAGCGCGCTCGTCGCCCATCTCAGATCCCCCCCGAGAACTCCGCGAGGGACGGCGCCGCCTCGATGTCGCGCTTTTCTGTCTCTTCGATGACGGTTTCGAGGTCCTTGTCGCCGCGGCCGGAGACGTTCACCAGCACGGTCTCGCCGAGGTCTTCGTGATGCGCTTCGAGGTAACCGAACGCGTGGGCCGTCTCCAGTGCCGGGATGATCCCCTCCAGCCGGGAGAGCCGGTGGAACGCCGCGAGGGCCTCGTCGTCGCCGACGTTCACCGCCTGCACCCGCCCCTCGTCTGTGAGCTGGGCGAGTTCCGGGCCGACGCCCGCGTAGTCGAGGCCGGCGGAGACGCTGTGGCTCTCCATAATCTGTCCGTGGCTGTCCTGGAGGATCTTCGTCCGCGCCCCGTGGAGGATGCCCTCCTCGCCAGTCGACAGCGACGCGGAGTTCGGGGCGACGCCGGCCTCTTCGTCCACCGCCAGGCTGGAGCCGCCGGCCTCGACGGCATAGAGGTCGACGGTCTCGTCGTCTCGCGGCTCGCCGCCGCTCGACCCGTCCGCGGGGCGGGAGCCAGCGTCGTCGACGAAGTGGGCGAACGCGCCCATCGTGTTCGAGCCGCCGCCGGCGCAGGCCAGCACCGAGTCCGGCAGGCCGCCGGTCTTCTCGCGCAGTTGACGCCGCGCTTCCTCGGAGATTACCGACTGAAAGTCCCGGACCATCGCCGGGAACGGGTGCGGCCCGACGACCGACCCGATGACGTAGTGGGTGTCTTCGACGTTCGTCGCCCAGTCGCGCATCGTCTCCGAGATGGCCTCCTTCAGCGTCCCGCGGCCGGTGGTGACCGGGTTCACCGCCGACCCGTTGAGCCGCATCCGGAAGACGTTGGGGCGCTGTCGGTTGATGTCGCGTTCGCCCATATAGATCTCGCAGGGCATATCGAGGTGGGCTGCCGCCATCGCGGTCGCGGTGCCGTGCTGGCCCGCGCCGGTCTCGGCGACGATCCGCTCTTTGCCCATATACTTCGCCAG
>JBDGUP010000009.1:0-8900 GCA_042215815.1 Haloquadratum sp.
TCAAGATCGTCTACAACGCGAAGCACCTCGACTACCTGCAGAACCGCGTCATCTAAACAACAGCGTTCAACGCTCGTTAAACAGACGCGGCCCCTTCGAGGGGTAGCGACAGTTCAGACCAGCCGTTTCCGGCCTGAACTTGCTCTCTACTAACCGTTTTCTCTTGCAGCACTAACTGCGTTCAGAACAGATTCGCGTTTTCCGCTTTCGTTCTGACAACGTGGCTGCAAAATAGTCGTATTGATAGCACGCGGGTCGTACTGTCAGTAGGTGTGCGGCCCCGCGCTTTCTCCCGTACTCGTATCATAATTTCCGTTCAGCCACATCCCTCAGACGACGCTGCGATCGCGTTCTCGCTCGTTCCCCTTTGCCCCTCGCTGCTCACGAAGGGAAGCGATTCTCGGGAACAGCTATTCGGACAGGGTCTCAACGACATCGTCAACTGTGAACAGACCGAGATCGTCCCGCCCCTCGGCCGCTTCCTCCACTGAGGATGCGAACCCGCTTCGGCTGAACAGTACGTACTCGTAGTTCACGTCGCTGTCAGCCGGCGACCACTCGATTTCGGGTGCCTCCCGTTCGAGCTGGGCGAGAACGTCGTACCCCGTCGGTTGTTGCTGGAACTTCGCTTCCCCGACCAGTAGCGTGTCGCCGTTCGTTGGGGCCACGATATCGATTTCACGGCCGTCGGTGTCCCACCACCGACTTGGGGATTCCGTGAACGTGTACGCGTCCCCGTACTCGTAGAGAACTGCCCGCTGGCAGAGTCGTTCGAACGACGAACTGACGAAGTCCGGAAGATGCGGTTCGACCAGTTCGTCGTACGCGTCCGCTCCGAACACTTCGTACCGAGACGAACGGCCGTGCACGAAGCGGAACCAGAACGCGAACAGTTGGTCCCTGATTCGATACCGGCTGTTTCGACTCCGGGACGGATCGACGGTTACCGGGTACTCCTGCTCGATTATCTGGAGTTCCCGCAGGCGGGAGAGGTAGTAACTCGCGCTGTTGGCGTTGATGCCCGCCGCCTGGATGATCTCGTTTCGCTTGTGGTTCCCCTCCGCCATCGCTTTCAGGACGGCGAAATACCGGTCAACCTCGTCCAGTTCCCGGTACAGGACGTCCTCGGGCTCCTCGTGGAGGCCGCCATCCCGGAGCAGCAACGTCTCCGTGATGTTCCCTTGGAGTGACTGCGTATCGTCCACTGCTCGGAGGTACTCCGGTGTCCCCCCGAACACTCCGTATGCGATCACCTGTTCGGCTGGCGCGTAGTTCGGGAAGAACTCCATCGCGGCCGCGAACGGGAGCGGACCGATTTCGAGTTTTCCGTTCGGCCGTTTCGATATCCGCCCGTACAGCGGTGAACTCCCGTCGAGTGCGATCTTGTGTATCATCCCGATCGCCGAGCCAGTCAACACGAAGGTCGCAGCCGTATCAGCGACTTCGTGGTCCCAGATTCGCTGGATGAGAGAGGGGAGTGCTTCGTTTTCGTCAACGAGATACGGGAACTCGTCGAGGATGACGACCGCGTCCTGCTCAGCGAGGTACGTAAGAACGTTCTCCCAGTCCTTCCGAATCCGATTGACTCCCGGGAACACCGTTGTGGCATCAGCGATGAAGGAGTCGAGTTGTTGCTCCGTCGTCCCGTGTGCAGCCTGATGGTACACCGCGTCGTCCCGGTCTTCGATGGATTTGACGACGAGCGCTGTCTTCCCCATCCGCCGACGTCCGTAGACGACGCTCAACTCCGCGGATCCACTCTCGTATAACTCGTGGAGTCTGTCGAGTTCCTGTTCTCGATTGACGAACGCGGCCATACCTCCACCTTCGACTCACCAGCACATAAAACGTGCAGATAGCGTAGTCTAAACTATCGTAGTTCAAACTACGGTAGTTGAGGCAACAGTAAACAGACCCGCATCATCTGAGGTTCGCGACTCCCGCGTAGCGATTCGCACATCGATCTCCGGCGGTCTTCTTCCCCGCTCCCCGGGAGCTGCGGCGCTAGGGAGCCGTCAACGAGACTCGCTCGCGCGCCCGCGCAGACGCAAACTACAACTCCCCCCGGGTCGCTTGCCCTGTATGTTCGGTAGCCTCTCGGATCTCCTTCGGTTAGTGATCATCCCGGTACTCGGGTGGGCGGCGTGGCGAGACGTCGAGACCAGGCGAGTGCCCAGTCGGACCTGGTATCCCCTCGTCGCCCTGGGCGCGGTCCTCCTCGCTTGGGACGCGCTCGGGCACCTCGCGTTCGCGACGCCCGCGGACCTGCTTTTCTTCGTCCGCGTCGCGGTCAGTCTCTTCGTCGTCGCACCGATCGCCTACCTGTTCTGGCGGCTCGGCGGCTTCGGCGGCGCCGACGCGAAGGCGCTCATCACCGTCTCGATCCTCCTCCCCACGTTTCCGACCTACTACCTCCCGGGGCTGACCCTGCCGGTCGTCGAGACCACCCTCGGCGTCTTCTCGCTTACGGTGCTGACGAACACGGTCGTCCTCGCCGCGGCGTACCCGGTCGCGCTGGCCGGGCGGAACGTCCTCGACGGCGACGTGCGGTTCCCGGCGGTCTTCCTCGGCCGACGGGTCGACGTCGCCGAGTTGCCGTCGGCGCACGGCCGCCTCTTCGAGACGCCCGACGGCTTCTCGCGGAACGGGCTCGATCTCGACGCGCTGCGGATGTACCTCCGCTGGCGCGGCGCGACGCTGTCGGAGCTCCGGGCGAACCCCGACCGGTTCCGGGACCCGAACGGCATCGGCGAGACCCACGATCCAACCGACGGGGCGGTCGGTGCGGGCGGTGGTCCCGTCCGCGACGGCGGCGAGCGGACGTCGACGGACGCCGATGTCGACGCCGATGTCGACGCCGATGTCGACGCCGTCGGTCCCGACGACTCCTGGGGCGCGGCCGCGTTCCTCGACGACATCGAGGGGACCGCCTACGGCACGACGCCCGAGAAGCTCCGGGACGGCCTGGAGGTCGTCGCCGACCGCGACGCGGTGTGGATCTCGCCGGGCATCCCGTTCATCGTCCCGATGTTCGTCGGGACGCTCCTGGCGTTCACCTACGGCGACGTCGTGTTCGGCGCGCTCGGCGCGCTCGGGGTCGTGTGAGACTGATGAGTTCGGGACGGAGAGCAGGCTGGGCCGGCGACAGGGAAAAGACCTATCGGCCGGACACCCCTCGGTTCCGGTAATGACCGACGAGGTGGACGTCGACTTCGGCGAGGACGGGCTGGTCCCCGCCATCGCCCAGGACGCCGATTCCGGCGAGGTGTTGATGCTCGCGTACGTGTCGGCGGCGGCGCTCGAACGGACGCGCGAGACCGGCCGCGCCCACTACTACTCGCGCAGCCGCGACGAACTCTGGGAGAAGGGCGCGACGAGCGGCCACACCCAGGAGATAGAAGAGATCCGCGTCGACTGCGACGCCGACGCGCTCTTGTATCTCGTCGAGCAGTCCGGCGGCGCGTGCCACACCGGCCACCGCTCGTGTTTCTACCGCACGATCGACGGCGAACGCGTCGGCGAACGGGTGTTCGATCCCGAGACCGTCTACGAGTAACCCAGGACCGATCGATGTCCAGCCCCGAATCGGATCACGGCGGCGACGCGGACGTCGGCGACGACGTCGAGTCGCTGGTCCGGGAGGTCACAGACCGGATCGACGCCCTGCGTGCGGCCCGGAAGCGGCGCGACGACGTCGAGTCCCGGATCGAGGAGGTCGGCGAGGACGCGGTCGTCGCGGCCGCAGACGCCTACCGGAAGGCGGTCCGCCTCCTCGATCGCTACGAGGACTCGGCGACGGGCACGGGCAACTTCGAGGCGTACGTCGAGTTCCAGGACCGCTTTCTCGGCCTGGTCGAAGACCTCCCCGAGGACGTCCCCGACCGCGAGGCGTTCGAGGCCGCCGCAGAGCGGATGGACCGCCGGCGCCTCGGCGACGACGACTTCGCGGCGGCCCGCGAGGCCCTCGACCCGGCCGCGGAGTACGTCGACCTACTGGAGCGCCGCGAACAGACCCGCGAGGCGGTCTCGGGCGCCGAACGGGACGCAGAACTGACCCGCCGCGACGTCGGAGCGGCGATCGACGCGCGCGAAGAACTGCTCGCGTTCGCCGACGCCGACCTCGACGCCCCGGTCGAGGCGCTCCGAGAACCGATCGAGACGTACAACGAGGACGTCCGCGAAGAGTTCGCGGCGTTCTACGAGTCGGCGCCGGCACGCGAGGTCGTCGACTTCCTCGAGCGGGCGGAGTCGTTCCCGCTGGTGCCGTTCCGGTCGCCGCCGCGCGACCTCCGGGAGTTCGCCCGCGAGAGTCCCGACGCCGACGAGCCGATCCCGTCGCTCTTGGAGTACGCGGAGTTCACCGGCTCGAAACTGGAACACTACGCGGAGGACCCGGCGATGCTCCAGACGAGCGTCGCGGTCCACCGGACGTTCCTCGAACGGCTGTCGGCCGACCCGCTCGTGGTGTCGTTCCCGCCGCCGGCCGCGGGCGTCCTCAGACGGCGGGCCGGCGAGGCGATCTCGCTGCTCGGCCGGTTCGCCAGCGAGGAGACGATCGCCGAACTCAGGACGGTCCGAGGCACCACGCGGCGCGACGACTACGCGGACCTGCGGCTCGCGGCGCGCGCCACCGTCGAACTGGACGCCGACGAGCGCGAGCGCGTCCGCTCGGGGGCGGCCGCGGCCGAGCTGGATCGCCTCCGCGACGCGCGCGAACGCCTCGCGGCGGCGTTGGACGGAGACGGGGCGGAGACCGGAGGGGGCTGATGGTCGTCGTCTCGGCCGTGGCCTTCGTCGTCGGCGCGCTCTGTCTGTACTACGGGGCGCGGGCGCTCCGGACCGAACGGGCGATCCGGCGACTCGGCGCCGACGACGGCGACGGGATGGGCGATCCGCTGAAGTGGCTGGACCCGCCGGGCGAACGACTCCCGGAGGGCGACCCCGAGGGGGCGACGAACACGTCGGAAGAGACCACGAACGGGGCCGCGAACGCCTCGATCGAGCGGGGGTTCATCCTCGTGATGCTCGGGGCGCTCTGTCTGTTGATCGGCGCGTTCGCGCTGTAGGCGACGGGGGTCGATCACGCCGGGTCGTCGCGCGCCGTCCGGAGCGCGTCGGCGGCGTCCTCGGCGAGCGTCCGCGCGCGGGACCGTTCGCGGGCCTCGGCGTAGACGCGCACCTTCGGCTCTGTCCCGGACGGCCGGACGAGCACCCACGCGTCGCCGTAATCGAGGCGGTACCCGTCGGTGGTGTCCGGCGTCGCGTCGGCGGCGGCGGCGTACTCGCGGGCCGCTTCGAGCATCGCGTCGCGTTCGGCGCCGGTGTCGTAGCCGAGGTTGATCCGGACGTTCTCGTAGTCGGTATAGGGCGCGACGACCTCGCTCGCGGGGCGTTCGGCGACGAGTTCGAGGAACTTCGCGGCGACGTAGGCGCCGTCGCGGACGAGCCGGAACTCGGGGAAGAAGACGCCGCCGTTGCCCTCGCCCGCGATGGGGACGCGCTCTCCCTCCGCACGGAGTTCCCGGATGCGGGTGATGAGGTTCGTCGAGCCGATCGGCGTCAGTTCGAGCGTCGCACCCACCGACTCGCAGACGTCGACGAGCCGCTGGGAGACGTTGACCGCCGCGACAGTCGTCTCTCCCGGGTCCAGCGCGGCGGCGGCGAGGGCGGCCAGCGACGCCTCGCCCGCCACGAACTCGCCGCGCTCGTCGACGAAGATCGCCCGATCGGCGTCGCCGTCGTGTGCGACCCCGACGTCGGCGCCCGCGGCGGTGACGAGCGACTCGAGGTCACCCAGGTTCGCTTCGACGGGTTCGGGCTGGCGCCCCGGGAAGTGGCCGTCCGGCGTGGCGTTGACAGAGACCACCTCACAGCCGAGTTCGCGGAAGAACTCGGGGCTGGTCAGTGCGCCGGCGCCGTGGCCCGGATCGAGCGCGACCGTGAGGTCGGCGTCGGCGATGGCCTCGCGGTCGACCGACGCGAGCAGTTCGTCGACGTACGCGCAGTTGGCCGAGTCGACGCGGCGAACCGCGCCGACGGCGTCCCACGCGGCCGTGGCGAACCGATCGTCGAGGACGCGCGCTTCGACCCGTTCGAGGTCGGAGACGGGGAGTTCGACGCCGTCGGCGCCGACGAGCTTCACCCCGTTGTACTCCGGCGGATTGTGCGAGGCCGTGATCACCACCGCCGGGCGCGCGTGCACCTCGGCGTACCGGACCGCGCTCGGCGTCGGCGTCGGGCCGAGCAAGTCGACGTCGACGCCGACGCTCGCGAGCCCGCTCGCGGCCGCGTTCGCCAGCATCTCGCCGCTCGTTCGGGTGTCGCGGGCGACGGCGACGCGGTCCGCCTCCCAGACGGTCCCCGCCGCCTTGGCGACGCGGAGGACGAACTCCGGCGTCAGGCCGTCGCCGACGACCCCCCGGGTGCCGCTCGAACCGAACAGTTGCATCGTCCGACCTTCCACAGCGCGTCGTGAAAGCGATTGCGAAGGGGCTACGAGCGGCGGTCGGTGGCTTTATACTGTCGGACAGACGTTCGTGAATCAGATCGGCACCTCGGGGTGCCGAGACGCTTCACATAGTTCTGTCCGACAGTATTATAATGAGGGTTGTTGTCTCTTACCGGTCCTCGCCGACACCGGGGCGGCGAGCACCGGTACAGAGTTACAACCGTCATTATTAGGCGCGCCCGCGACCGACCGACGGGTATGACAGACCCCTTTCCCACCTTCGAGGTCGTCCCCGCAGTCGATATGCAGGACGGCGAGGCGGTCCAGCTCGTGCAGGGCGAGCGCGGCACCGAGAAGCGATACGGCGATCCCGTGGCGGCCGCCCGGCGCTGGGTCGACGCCGGCGCGGAGACGCTCCACCTCGTCGACCTCGACGGCGCGTTCGAGGGCGAACGCGAGAACGCCGACGCGGTCGAGGCGGTCGTCGACGCCGTCGACGTCCCCGTCCAGCTCGGCGGCGGGATCCGGACTGCCGCCGACGCCGCCGACCTGCTGGACCGCGGCGTCGCCCGCGTCATCCTCGGGACCGCCGCGGTCGAAGAGCCGGAACTGGTCGCAGAGATCGCAGCGGAGTATCCGGGCCGGGTGATGGTGAGCCTCGACGCGAAAGCGGGCGAGGTGGTCGTCTCCGGCTGGACCGAGGGGACCGGACTCGACCCCGCCGAGGCCGCCGCGCGGTACGAGGACCGCGGCGCGGGCGCGATCCTCTTCACGGACGTCGACGTGGAGGGACGACTCGAAGGCGTCCAGACGGACGTGACACGGCGGGTCGTCGACGCCGTGGACGTCCCGGTCGTCGCCTCCGGCGGCGTCGCGTCGCTCGACGACGTGCGAGCGCTCAAAGACGCCGGCGCGGCGGCCGTCGTCGTCGGTACCGCGCTCTACGAGGGCGCGTTCACCCTCGAAGCCGCGATGCGCGTGTGATCGTCGCGCGGCGTGATATCCTCTCGGACGAACGTCCTGCTGCTCCTGGGTATCCCCCGGGAGGGAAGCGAGGGTAACAACGGGTTCGTCCGCCAGTATAATATCAGGACGAGCGCAGTACGGGTCGGTGGCGCGACGCCGCCGCGAGGAGCGTAAGGCCGATGAGCGCGACACCGAGTCCGGTCGCGACGCCCGAGTCCGAGAGCAGCAACACGCCCCCGAGTCCGAAGGCGTACGCCCCGAGGACGACTCCTTTCACCCCCATCGTTCTCCACGTCGGGTGGGGTGCGATATCAATGTACGCAAGACGACCGTCTGACGCGACGGCTGCAGGACGTCGGCGTCGCGAGCGGAGGCATCCCGTCTCTCGCCGGACGGGACGGCGGGACTCTCTGCACAGGTGCGCTATTCCCTATCAGTATCAGGCGCGCTGGGTGCGGATCTTCTCTCTACCGGGGGCGACGAGTTCGTTCAGGTAGTGGGCCAGCGCGTCCTTGGCGTCGGCGGGGTGGAGTTCGCCGGATTCGAGGTCGGCCTCGAGATCCGCATAGCGCTCGTAGGAGAGGTCGCCGCCGTACTTCTCGGGGCGCTCGACGACGACCTCCCCGAACCGGGGGAAGACGTGATACTCGAAGATCTGCAGCACCGGGTTCTCGCGTTCCTCGCCCTCGTCGGTCGGGTCGGGATCGGCGGTCGGCGGGCAGTACGCCTTGTTGACTTTCTCTTCGATCTCGGTCTCTGAGTCCTCCATCGAGATCGACAGGCCCGACGAGGTCGACATCTTGCCCACGCCCGTGGTGAGATCGGCGATCAGCGGGGTGTGCAGACACGTCGGCGCGTCGGCGCCGATGCTCGGCAGCGTGTCGCGGGCGAGCATATGCACCTTCCGCTGTTCCATCCCGCCGATCGCGAGGTCGACGTCGAGGTAGACGATGTCGAGCGCCTGCATCAGGGGATAGACCGCCTGTGCCACCGTGGCGACGTCGCCGCTTTTGATCTCGGCCATCGCGCGTTCGGCCCGCGACAGCGACGTCTCCAGTTCGAGCGCGTGCAGGTCGAGGACGTACTCCTCGTCGAGTTGGAACTCCGAGCCGAGCACGAACTCCGTCCGGGACTCTTCGAGCCCGTAGGCGACGAACTGCTCTTGCATCCGCGCCGCCGTCTCGCGGATCTCCTCGAACGTGCCCTTGTCGTTGAGGTAGGCGTGGACGTCCGCGAGGAGGACGACCACCTCGAAGCCCGCCTCCTGCAGCTCTATGAGCTTGTTGGCGGTCAGCATATGCCCGATGTGGAGGACGCCGGAGGGCTCATAGCCCACGTACGCCCGCTTTCCGTCCGGCGACTCGGCTAGCGCGCGCACTTCGTCTGCTGTGACCACCTCGGAGGCGTTCCGGGTGATCAGCTCGTAGGCGCCCATACGTTCGGACAGTCGGGACTGCGGCATATGACTTCTGGGATAGCACAGCGG
>JBDGUP010000092.1:0-8862 GCA_042215815.1 Haloquadratum sp.
GTCATCATGCTCGACGAGATCGACAAGCTCGTCGAGAAATCCGGCGACGACACGCTGTATAACCTCTCTCGGATGAACTCGGAGCTGACGAACTCTCGCATCTCCATCATGGGCATCTCGAACGATCTGAAGTTCACCGACTTCCTCGATCCCCGGGTGAAATCGAGCCTGGGCGAAGAGGAGATCGTCTTCCCTCCCTACGACGCGAATCAGCTTCGCGACATCCTCCAGCACCGCGCGAACGTCGCGTTCAAGGAGGACGCGCTCACCGAGGACGTCATCCCGCTGTGTGCCGCCTTCGCCGCGCAGGAACACGGCGACGCGCGTCGCGCGCTCGATCTCCTCCGCACGGCCGGCGAACTCGCAGAACGGAGTCAGGCCGCCACCGTCGAAGAAGAACACGTCCGCAAGGCCCAGGACAAGATCGAACTCGACCGCGTCGTCGAGGTGGTCAGGACGCTTCCGACCCAGTCAAAGATCGTCCTCTTCGCGACGATCCTCTTAGAGAAGAACGGCGTCCACAACATCAACACCGGCGAGGTGTTCAACATCTACAAGCGCCTCTGTGAGGAGATCGACGCCGACGTCCTCACCCAGCGGCGCGTGACAGATCTCATCTCCGAACTCGATATGCTCGGCATCGTCAACGCGGTCGTCGTCTCGAAGGGGCGCTACGGACGCACGAAGGAGATCTCGCTCTCGGTTCCCATCCAGGAGACCGAGGCGGTCCTGCTTTCGGACTCCCGGCTCGGCGACATCGAGAACGCCCAGCCGTTCGTCCAGGCGCGCTTCGACAACTAGGCCCGCACGCTATGCCACCTCGGTCCGAACGCTACTCTAATGGCGCTGGCTCTCCACGCTCCGGGTGGATGTTCGACGAGATTATGGAGAAGTTCGAGGGGAGCCCGAGCCAGCAGGCGGTCATCCGCCTCCTCCTCGAACGGGGGTTCTCGGTCAACGACGAGGGGCGGGTCGTCTCCGGGGGCATCGAGATCCCCAACACGGGCATCGCACGCGAGATCGACGTCGACCGCCGGGTCGTCGACTCGACCACGAGCGCCATCCTCGAAGACGAGGAGTTGCGACCGATCTTCCAGAACATCTCGTCGATCCCGAGTCTGATGGACCTCGCGCCGGTGCTTGACCTGTCGGTGCTCACCGTCGAGGTGTCCGACGCAGAACAGCCCGGCATCGTCGCGGAGGTCACCTCCCGCCTGGCGGACCGCGACATCTCGATCCGCCAGACGATCAGCGAGGACCCGGAGTTCACCGACGATCCGAAGCTCTATGTCATCACCGACGAGTCGCTTCCCGGCGACCTGCTGAACGAACTCGCCGAACTGGACTTCGTCCGCAAGATCAGCATCGCGTGACGATAGACAGTCTGATACTGACGGTTGTATACTGTCGGACGACCCGAGACCTGCATCGATCGACGCGAACCCTTTTAATCGAGACCGGCCCTATCCCCCCTCGTGACCGACGCGTCCGGGGGATCGGGGCGGGGCGACGACCGCCAGGCTGCCGACCGTGACTCGTTCCGTACCGTCGCCGAGGTGGGCGAGGCCCGGTTCGAGGTGAGAGGCTCGGAGTTCGTCGGCTACGTCGCGCCCGCGACCACGGTCGAGGAGGCGGAGTCGTTCGTCGCGGACGTCCGCGATCGCCACCCGGACGCGACCCACCACGTTCCCGCCTACCGCGTCCCCGAGGACGGAGAGGCGACCGACGGGGCGAGGGCGGCCGAAGCGGGCGCGGCCGGGCCGATGCTCCGCGAGTACCACTCCGACGACGGCGAACCGTCCGGTTCGGCGGGCAAGCCCGCGCTGAACGTCCTCGTCCAGCGCGAGATCCGCGACGTCGTCGCCGTCGTCGTCCGCTACTACGGCGGGACGAACCTCGGCGTCGGCGGTCTCGCCCGCGCGTACTCCCGTGCCGTCACGGCGGCCGTCGACGACGCCGGCGTCGTCGAGACAGAGCCCCACGAGCGGTTCGACGTCACCGTCGTCTACGACGACTCCGGGACCGTCCGCGGCCTGCTCGAAAGCGCGGGCGTCGAGTTCGACGCCAGCTACGAGGCCGACGTCTCGTTCGCCGTTCGCGCACCGGTCGACGAGGCGGCGGCCCTCCGCGACCGCATCCGCAGCGCGACGAGCGGCCGCGCCGAGATCGACCGGTAGCCTGGAGTCGACCTGCGAGCGGACGGTGAAACGGTTCTTTGTTCCATCCCCCGAATACTTGTCGGCGGCCGCAGAACGCGGGTGTATGGTCGATATCGACTCCGAGACCCTGTTCAACGGCGCGGCGGCGGTCATCACGACGATCGCCGTGCTCTTTTTCGCCCTCAACGTCGACTTCGCTTACTCTCCCGTCTCGAAGACGGCGCTGGTCGTCGGCTTCCTCGCGGGGATATTCGCTCTCTCGCAGCGGACCGACGACAGACAGCTCACTCTCTTCGGCTACGGCGTCGTGGTGACGTCCGTTGTGGGCCTGTTCTTCGATCTCGTGAACACGTTCGAGGTCGGCAACGCCCTGACGGTGCTGGGGCTGCTCGCGATCGCTGCGGTCCTGTTCGCGCTCCGGTCGCAGTTCGACGAGACGAACCGGCTCGTCTCTGGACGCCAGGCGACGTTTCTGTTCGGGGTCCTCGCGGTTCTCGCGGTCGTGATCCTCGCCGTCGACGTCGCGACCGGCGCGCTCGTCTACGACCTCCAGCCGCAGAGCCGGATCGAGATCGCCGAGTCGCCCCACGAGCAACACCGGGTCGCGTCCGTGGTCGTGTCGAACCCGACGCCGCTCCCCGAGCGGGTCGAGACGCCGAACTACGCGGTCTGTACCGCCGGCGACTGGAGCGAGTACCGCCCGCCCACCGAGCCCGGCCGGGAGCGCCCGCCGGTCCGGGTCGATCTGAACGTCCAGGACAGCTACAACGAATACGTGATGAGCTTCGGCTCGAAGACCTACCCCGCGATGCTGTATCTCGACGCGGCGAACGCGACGGGCGAGACGTTCCCGGTCCGGCGCACGTCGTCTTGCCCGGACGACCGGACGGGCGCGGCCTACATCGCGATCTACGAGGCGACGAACGACCGGATCGGTCTTCGTCCCGTCTGATACTGTCTCTTGTCACTGTGTACCGCTGGTTCGCCATCCCGTTCCGGCGAACCAGCGGTACGGACTGACAATAGACATTAACCGGATCGCCGCAGGCGTCGCAGGGCTCGCTGCCAGTCGGTACAAAGCGAGAGTAATCAGTCCAGCTACGTCGTCCGGAACGCGCGGTCGCCCGCGTCGCCGAGACCGGGAACGATGTAGCCGTCGTCGTCGAGACGGTCGTCGATGGCGACCGTGAGGACGTCCGCCGCGGGGAACTCCTCGCCGACGCGGAGGAGGCCGTCGGGCGCGGCGACCGCCGAGAGCACGAGGAGGTCGGCCGGCTCGGTCTCGGCGGCCGCGCGGACGTGATCGAGGACGGCGCACATCGTCGACCCCGTCGCGAGCATCGGGTCGGCGACGATGACGGTGTCGTCGGCGCCGATCTCGGGGAGTTTGACGTAGTCGATCGTGATCGGGAACTCCCCGTCGTCGTTCATCCCGGCGTCCTCGTCGCGGCCGGCGCTGATCACGCCCTGCTTCGCCCGCGGGAACGCCTTCAACAGCCCCTCGACGAACGGCGTCGCCGCCCGGAGGACGTTGACGATGACGACGTCGTCGAGGCCCCGGACGCGATCGCCGGTCGTCTCGGTCAGCGGCGTCTCGACGGTGACGTACTCGGTCTCCATCGCGCCGTCGATGATCTCGTAGCCGCAGACCCGCCCGAGTTTCACGAGACCCTTGCGGAAGGCGACCTGTTCCGTCTCGCGGTCGCGGAGTCGCGAGAGCGTGTGTCGCGCGAGCGCGTGCGTGATGAGATACGCGTCGTCGCGGTCTTCGATCGTCATCGTCAGGACTCTGATTCTGACTCTGAGTCCGACGCCGACGCCGACGCCGACGCCGAGTCGGGGTCGTACGCCTGCGCGTCGCCCTCGACGGCCGGCGCACCGATCGCGAGCAGCTCGACGGCCTCGTCGGCGTCTGCCGGATTGTGCGCCCGGTGGGGCGACTTCGGCGTCGCGGCGAAGAGCGATCCCTCCTCGACTCGGTACGTCTCGTCGGGCGTCTCGACCTGGAGAGTACCGGAGAGGACGTAGAACGCTTCTTCCTGCTCGTCGTGGTAGTGATACGCGAGCGGCACTTGCTCGCCCGGCTCGGCCCGGAAGCGGTTGACGGCGACGTTCGACAGCCCGGCGGCCGCCGACAGCCGGCGCAGTTCGCACGGTCGCCCTTCGGCCGGTTCGATCTCGGCTTCGTTCACTACGGTGTATCCCATAGTGGTACATCTCGGTTCGACACAAAAGCCTCCTGGGTCGGCGCCGACCGACCCGGATTCGGCAGCACTGGCCGCCGCGGAGTAGAGTTTTATACCTCCCCGCCCCTACGTCGGGAGAGACGATGGAAGAGAGCGTCTCCGGATTCAAAGTTCGGGGGTCCTGGGGGGACATCGTAGAGCACGGCGAGCGCATCACCCAGGCACTCCGCGATATCGGCGTCGAGGGCGACGCCTTCGAGGAGTGGGACGAGTGGCGGCCGAAGTCACACGAACGCCTCGGAGAAGACGTCAGCAAGAAGACCGCCGCACAGGCCAGCGTCGCCGAGGGGAAAGGAGAGAAAGCGGGGAAGTCACCCGACGAGGACCTCCAGACGGCCGGCGAACGCCTCTCGGAGTCGTACGAACACGTCGAGAAGGGAGAAAGCGAGACGGCGGTCGAGCGGTGGTCCGAGTCGCTCGACTACGTCGCTCGCGCGGCCGACTCGGCGGGGCGCCGCGCCCTCCGCCGCGTCGAGGACACGGTCTATCGGCGCGTGATGACGCAGCTGGCGCCCTACTACTTCGACAACGAACTCATCAGCGCCAACATCCAGAAGTCCGCCCGGGGAGAAGGAGATGTGGAGTTCATCTTCGAGGTGAACATCAACGACGACGAACTCAAAGAGCAGGTGAGCGAGCGACTGGGGGAGTACGACGACGAGGTGACGCGCTGGCACGTCGACACCGAAAAGGAGACCGAGACGGCCGAGGCCGCCGAGGGAGTCGAACCTCCGGCGACCGAAGGCGGCCCGGAGTCGACGCGGAACTAATATCCCCCCCGACCGAACGTCGGGGTATGTCCGAACCGCTCCGGATCGAAGCCGGGGAACTGACCGGCCGGGAGATCCTCGAGGTCCTCCAGGACGGCCGCCGCGTCGTCGTCACGGCCGACGTCTTCGGCGGCACACACGAACTCTCGCTGCGACACGACGGCGAGACCTACTACTGCGACACGCCGACGACGCTCCACAAACACCCCACCGAGGAGGAGATGCTCGACTGCATCGAGAAGATGGGGTACGGACGCGACGCGTGATACTGATACTGACGGTGATAGTCTCACCGTTTGCCGGTGATCGCCACCCACGGTCACGGCGATCACCGGGAAGAGACGAGACTAGTCATTATGACCCGGTCGTATCGAGCGTCGTCGGAACTGCCGCCGACGGGGGACTTTAGTCGCGGCGGCGGCGTACGGAAGGTATGAGCGACGCGCCAGAGATGAGCGATCTGCTGGAGACCGAAAACCCGGGGTTCAAGCAGGTGCTCGCCTGCGTCTTCGGGATCCAGCGACACGAGAGCCGGACCTACCTCGCTCTTCTCGACAATCCGGGGAGCACGGTCGCCGAACTGGCCGACATCCTCGACCGCGACCGGAGCAACGTCAACCGCTCTCTGACCACCCTGCGAGAGAAGGGACTCGCAGAGCGCGAGCGCCGCCTCCTGGATTCGGGCGGGTACATCTACCAGTACACGGCGACGGATCTCCCCGAGGCCAAGGAGATGCTCCACACGGCGCTCGACGAGTGGGTCGAGCGCGTCCACCGGAGCATCGACGAGTACGGCCGGAACAACTCCGAGTGATCCGGCGAGGGGGAGCCGACGGATTCGGCAGGAACCGCCCACCTTTTCACGCCCGGCCGCGACGACCTTCACAATGAGCCTCGAACTCACCGCAGCCGCGCCGGACGTCCCCGACGTCGCCGACGACGGCGTCTGGCTCGCTGACATCGAGACGGGCGAGACCTACGCACCGTTCGACGAAATCCGGTACACCGGCGAGGACGGCAACCTGCTGGAAGTGCGCTACGCCGACCCGCCGACGTTCGAGGACTTCCGGGGCCGGGGGCGCGGCGTCTGGCGCTACCGCGCGGCGCTCCCGTTCGAGGCGGGCGTCAGCCTCCCCGAGGGCGACACCCCCCTGCACGAAGCGCCGCGCCTCGAAGACGAGATCGGCGTGTCGACCCTCCGCGTCAAACACGAGGGGATGAACCCCACCGGGTCGTTCAAGGATCGGGGGATGACCGTCGGCGTTCGCGTCGCGAAGGAACTCGGCGTCGACCGCCTGGCGTGCGCGTCGACCGGCAACACCTCGGCCGCGCTCGCCGCCTACGGCGCCCGCGGCGGGATGGAGACGCTCGTGCTCCTCCCGTCGGGCAAGGTCGCCGCCGGCAAAATCGCCCAGGCCGCCCTCCACGACGCGCGGATCTTGGAGGTCGACGGCAACTTCGACGCGTGTCTCGACATCGTGCAGGACCTCGCCCAGCGCGGCGAGGTCTACCTCCTCAACTCGCTGAACCCCTTCCGGCTGGAGGGACAGAAGACCATCGGCTTCGAGATCTTAGAGGAGTTCCGCGACGACTACGGGCGCTTCCCCGACCGGATCGTCCTGCCGGTGGGGAACGCGGGCAACACCGCGGCGCTGTACAAGGTCTTCCGGGAACTGGTACAGTCCGGGGCGCTCGACCCCGCGGAGGTGCCGAAGCTCACCGGCGTGCAAGCCGAGGGCGCGGCGCCGATGGTGGAGGCAATAGAGAACGGCTGGGACGACACCCGGCGCTGGGAGGACGTCGAAACGCGCGCGACGGCGATCCGGATCGGCAACCCGGTCAACGCGCCGAAGGCGCTCCCGGGGATCCGCGAGACGGGCGGCACCGCGGTCGCCGTCTCCGACGAGGCGATCACCGCGGCCCAGCGCGCCCTCGCCCGCGAGGGGATCGGCGTCGAGCCCGCCTCTGCGGCTTCGATCGCGGGGCTCGAGGAACTCCGCGACCGGGGCGTCGTCGACGACGACGAGGACGTCGTCTGTCTCACGACCGGTCACCTCCTCAAGGATCCCGACGCGGCGTTCGAGGCCGGGAACGAACCCGAACCGGTCCCGAACGACACGGAGGCGATCCGCGAGCACATCGGCGCGGAGTGACGCTCATACTGATACTGTCGGACGAAACCGTTGATAATGACGGTTGTAACCATTTACCGGTGCTCGCCGTCCCCGGTGTCGGCGAGCACAGGTAAGAGACTACAACCGTCATTATACGAGACTACAACCGTCGGTATCACTCCCCTCGGTCGGCTTCGCCGTTGAGCGTGAGATACGTCACGTCGATCATCCGGTCGTCGGCGAGGAGCGTCTCGACGACCTCCTCGGGCACGGGATCGTCGAGGTTGTAGACGGTGAGTGCCTCGCCGCCGCGCTCGTCGCGGCGGGCGTTGAACATCCCGGCGATGTTGATGTCGTGATCGCCCAGTACAGACCCGATGAAGCCGATGACGCCCGGCTTGTCCGCGTTGCGGGCGACGAGCATCTTGCCGTGGGGGACCGCGTCGAGGCGGTACTCGTCGATGCGGACGATCCGCGGGTCGTCGCCCGCGAAGAGGGTCCCCGAGACGCTCAGGGACTCCCCCTCGTTCCCGACGATGACGGTCACGAGGCTCTGGAAGTCTGCCGACTGCAGACGCTTCGTCTCGCTCACGTCGATCCCGCGTTCTTCGGCGATCTTTCCCGCGTTCACCGCGTTGACCTGCCACTCCAGCGGTTCGAAGACCCCTTTCAGCGCCGAGGCCGTGACGAGTTCGATGTCCTCCTCTGCGATGTCGCCCTCGTAGGAGACCTCGACCTCGGAGATGCGGCCATCGAGGAGCTGGGCGGCGATCTTGCCGGCCGTCTCGGCGAGGCCGATGTACGGCTGAATGCGCGGGAAGGCGCTCTCGTCGACGGAGGGGGCATTGAGCGCGTTCATCACCGGTTCGCCCGCGAACGCCGCGTCGACCTGATCGGCGATGGACGTGGCGACGTTCTCCTGGGCGGCCTCCGTCGAAGCGCCGAGATGCGGCGTGACGACGACCTCGTCGACGTCCAAGAGAGGGTTGTCGGACGAGACGGGCTCGTCCGCGAAGACGTCGACCGCCGCGCCGTCCAGCGTGCCGCCCTCGACGGCGGCGGCGAGCGCCTCCTCGTCGACGACGCCGCCCCGGGCGCAGTTGATGAGGTAGCCGCCGCCCATCAACTCGAGTTCGTCGGTCGAGATCATCCCCTCCGTCTCGGGCGTCAGCGGCGTGTGGACGGTGAGGAAGTCGGCCCGGGTCAGACACTCTTCGAATTCGACGAGTTCGGCGCCGAGGCGGTCGGCGCGTTCCTCACTGATGTAGGGGTCGAAGGCGACGAGGTTCATCCCGAGCCCGTCGAGCCGCTTTGCGACCTCCTGGCCCACGCGACCGAGGCCGACGATGCCCAGCGTCTTGCCGTTGAGTTCGGTCCCGAGGTAGTCGCTCTTGGCCCACTCGCCGCCCTTGAGGCGGGCGTGCGCCTGCGGGATGGAGCGCGCGGCCGCGAACGACATCGCGACCGTGTGCTCTGCGGCCGCGCGGACGTTGCCCTCGGGCGCGTTGGCGACGATGACGCCGTGCTCGGTCGCGGCGTCGATGTCGATGTTGTCGACGCCGATGCCGGCGCG
>JBDGUP010000026.1:0-8788 GCA_042215815.1 Haloquadratum sp.
GGCTGGCCCGGACGCCCGGCGGCCCCTCGTCCCGCGGCCCCTCGTCCCGCGGCCCGCCCTCCCGCGGTTCGCCGGATCGTGGCGGCCCTCCGGAGGACCCCCTGGAGAGCGCTCCCGGCCCGTTCGCGGACGCGGACAGACGACGCCGATCGCGGCGCTCGTCGCGCTCTTCGCCGTCTGTGCCGGGCTCTCGCTGTACGCCACCACGCTCGGTGCGGTTACGCCGAAGGCGACGACGGACAGACTCGCCGACCCGACGCTCGACCGCGTGTACGACGTCGTGAGCGACGGGGGCGTGGTCGATCCGACGCGGCTCTCCCGGGGCGAGGCGGTCGCGCCGGACGGCTACCGGGTCGCCGTCTCCGTCGCGGCTGCGACGTCCGATCGACGCTGGCGATACGGCCCGCACCCGCCGGGAGACGGTGAGAGCGGTAGCGGCACGGTCGACCGCGCCACGCGACCGGTGAGCGTCCAGACCCGCGACGGCGCCGTCGTCTGGGGGCGACTCACCGTCCGGGTGTGGCGATGAACGCCGCCGTCGACGCGGCCGTCTGCCTCCTCCTCGTCTCGGCGGCCGTCGCGGGGCTCGTGAGCGTCGACCGGGCGCCGCCCGTCGATCCGGGACGGGCTGACGCCGTCGCCGACGCGCTCGCGACGACTACCGCCGCGGCCGAGTACTCGGTCGCAACGACGCCCGCGGGTGACGACTCCTCGGCGGCGGACCGGACCGCACGCGGGACGCTGGCCGGACTGCTCGCCCGCGCCGCGGTGACCGGCGAACCGCTCGCGAGGGTCGACACTCCACTCCGGCGGGCCGTCCGCGAGACCGTTCGGGCGCGCACCGGCGCGACGGTCCGCGTCGACGCCCGGTGGCGACCCTATCCCGGCGCGCCCGTCGGCGGCAGCATCGGCGTCGGCCCCACCCCGCCGTCGGGCGGCGTCCACGCGGCGACGCTCGTCGTCCCGACCGGAGTGCGGCCGATCCCGACGTCGGCGACCGTGGACTTCGACGCGCTCTCTGTCGCCGTCGCCGAGCGGACCGTCTCGGTGCTCGTCCCGGCCGGTCCGGCGCGCGTGGCCCTCCGGAGCGACGGTCCGACCGCCGGAGCGGTCCACCGTCGGTACGCCCGGTTGAGCGCGGCGACGAACACCTCGCTCTCGGGCTCCCTGGCGACCGAAGACGCCGCGGCGGCGAACCGCCGGCTGGCGGCGGCACTCGCGCCAGCGATGGCGGTCGACCTGCGCGCCGCCTACGACACGCCGGCAGCCGCGGCGGAGGCCGTCTCCGTCTCGACGGTCCGGATCGTCGTGCGGACCTGGCGCCCCTCGGCGGTGCGCTGATGCGGCTCGCAGCCGACGACCGCGCGCGCGTTCCCTTCGCCCTGATCGGCGTGTTGCTCCTCGTCGGGAGTTCCACCTTCGCGGCCTCGATGGTCGCACCCGGGCCGGCACCGGTGGACCGGTCCGCCGACGTCGCGGCCGACCGCGTCGACAGCGAGGCGACGGCCGCGATCCGGGTCGCCGTCCGCCGAGCCGCGCGTGCGGCCGCTCGCGACCCGGTCACGGCCCCCGCCGATACCCCCGCCGGTCGGGCCCTCGGCGGCGACGCGACGTTCAGACGGTACCTCCGCCTCCGCGTCTTCCTCGCCGTGCGGGACGCAGTGGCCCCGATCGAGCACCGGCGGGGCGACAGCGTCGCCCGCGTCTCGTTCGGCGGCTCGGCCGACACCGTCCCGGCGGCGCTGGACCGCGTTTCGATCGCCGGCGTCGACGACGGCACGGAGCTTCGCGTGACGGTGCGGCGGCTGAAACTGACCGTCAGGGACGGCGGACGCGTCGTCGGCACGCGACGCCTGAACCGGACGGTCACCGCCGGCGTGCCCGTGCTGGCGCTGCACGATCGGACCGCGGCGTTCGAGCGGCGACTGGACGCGGGACCGATCGCCGCGCCCGGGCTGGCTCGCCGCCTGACCGTCGGAACGACCGCGATCGCACAGGCTCGCGGGCTCGGGCAGTACGGCGGGCTCCCGATCGCGAACGTCCTCGCCAACCGTCACGTCGCGCTGTCGACGAACGCGGGACTGCTGGACGCCCAGCGAGCCGCGTTCGGCCGGGCCGATCCGGACGCCGCGGCCGGTGTGCGCGCGGCGACGCTCCGGACGGGCGTCGTCGATCTGCTCTCGTCCCGGGCGGACCCGCGCGTCGTCTCCGCCGTGACCGGCCGACTGCCGGGACCGAACGCCGCCGCGGAGCGAAACGACGGCTCCGGGCCGGGCGCGTTGCCGGCGACGCGGACCCTCTCGGTCGGCGTCAACGGCACGGCCGACGAGGCGTTTCTCGGACTACTCCGCGGCACGGCCGGACGCTCGGGCCTCGATACGATCCGGCGGGACGGCTACACGGCGACGGTGACCGTCGACGCGAACCGCCGAACGATCCGCAACGAGCGCCGGCCCGCCCCCCGATCGCCGGGCGAGAACTGGACGCTCGTCGTTTCGGATACCGACAGGGAGGTCACCGTCCGCGGGGGCGGGGCGAGCGGATCGGTCTCACCCGCCGGTACCGAATCCCGCCGGCTCTACGCTGCTGGCCGCCGCGTCGTCGAACGCTTCACCGTCGAGCGGACGTGGGCGAAACTCAACGAGACCCCGCGGACGACCACCGCCACGTGGCGGGACGTCCATCGGGTTCGGATAACGGTGACCGGTCGTCTCGGCGCCGTTTCGGCGCCGACCCGTCCCGTCTCGCCGCTCTTCGAGACCGGCGGTACGCTCGCCGGACCGAACCTCCGGGAGGCGCGCCGAGCGGGTCGCCGCCTCGTCTCCGACCTCGGCGGCGCCGGCGCGATCGCCCGCCGCGCGGTGACCGGGGGCCGGACGCACGCGTCGGACGTCGTCGTCGGCACCCCTCCCGATCGACTCGACGCGTGGGTGTACCGGGACCTCGCGCGCCTGCGCGATCGGGTCCGTGACGTGTCGGTCGAGGTGCGCGCGAACGACGCCGCCACCGGTCACGTCAACGGTGCGGCCCGTCTGGCGCGGCGCGTCCGCGAGCGACGCGCCACACTCCTCGACGCGCCGGACCGATACGACGGCGTCGCAGACCGGACGCGCGTCGCCGCCCGCGCCGCGTACCTGGACCGATTGCTGGCGACGCTCGAATCCAGGGCCGACCGGACGCGACGCCGAAACGCCGGCATCGGCCGGGCGTTGCGGGCGAAAGGGCTCGTCCCCGCGCGGGCGACGAAACTGGCGTCTCTCACTCCCGACCCGGCGTCGCCCCGGACGGCCGTCGGCGACGGAGCCGGCGTTCGGGCGGCGACGACGCTGCTCCCCGACGGGGATCCGGCGTATCTCGAACCGGCGCCAGTCGACGGTGCGGTCGTCGACGGCGTCGCAGACGACGAGCAGTACGTCGGTCTCGCCGTCCGGAACCTGAACCTCTTCGCCGTCCCGTACGGCGACGCGGCCGACCTCGTCACCCGCACGCTCCTCGGCGGATCGGGACGGGTCTCCCTGCACGCCGCGGGGCAGGCGCTCGTCGCTGCCGAGCGCGCGCTCGCGTCCCACCCGGATCCGACGCTCCGCGCGCGGACCGAGACGCTCCGGCGGGCGGTCGACCGCTCGATGGGCGCGGTTCGACGGCGGGCGATGCGGACGCTCGCCCGCGAGACGCGCCTCTCCGCGGCGGCGCGCGCGGCGGTGCTCAGGCGAGGGCTCGACCGCTGGGCGGGCCCCGGTGCGCGCGCGGTCGCTGCCACGAACGGAACGCTCGCCCGCGAGATCGCCGCCGCCGCCGTCGCGGACGGGGTCGGACGCCACCGCGACCGCCGCGTCGCCGAGGACCGCCTCCGGACGGCGCTCCGGGTCGACCTCCGGCGCACGGCGACGTCGGCGGGCGTCCGCGTGCCGCAGTCCGCCGTCGAGGAGACTGTCTCTTCGATGCGGGCGGTGGTCCGCGAGGAGGCGACCCGCGTCGCAGAGCGCGCGACCCGGCGCGGGATCGCCAGGGCGACGAACGGCACGCTCTCGGAGATCCCGGCCGGGTTGCCGCTGTCGCCCACGCTCAGTCCGTGGATCGCGACGGCGAACGTCTGGATCGTGGAGTCCCGCGGCGCGTACGGGCGGTTCGCGGTCGGGACCGCGTCGGGACCGACGACCTACGTCCGCGATGGCCGACCCGTCGCCCTCGACGTCGACGGCGACGGGCGGACAGAGCGGCTCGGGCGGAGCGACCGCGTCGACTTCCGGGTGCGGACGCTGGCGATCGTGGTCGTCCCACCGGGGAAACTCGGCGTCGGCGACACCGACGGCAACGTCGACGAGCGTTCGCCAGCGTGGAGCGGCGCCGCTCCGGGACCGCGGTGTAGGACGCCGACCGGACAGTGTCCGCGGGAGTAGCGTCCGCCGACGGGAACAGAACGAGCGAAGAAAAGAAAGAGCGGTGGAAGAGTCCTACTGCAGCCGCGCGGCGATCAGGGATTCGAGGTCTTCGCGGAACTCCCCGATCTCGATCTCTTCGAGGACGGGGACGAAGAAGCCCTCGACGAGCATGTTCCGCGCCCGTCGCTGCGGGACCGCCCGAGAGATCATATAGAACAGGTCCTCCTGGTCGACCTGGCCGACCGTCGCCGAGTGTGAGGCTTCCGTGTCGTGGTTGTGGATGATGAGCTTCGGCGACGCGTCGGCCTCGCTCTCGTCGGAGAGCATCAGCGTGTTCTCGCGCTGATATGAGTTCGTGTCCCAGGCCTCGCGACCGACGTCCTGGACTCCCTCGTAGACCGAGCGCGCCTCGTCGTCGAGCACGCCGCGGGTGACGAGGTCTGCGGTCGTGTGCTCGGCGTTGTGCCAGACGCGGGCGTTGAGGTCGAGGTGCTGGTCGCCGGTGCCGAAGAACGCGCCGACGATCTTCGTCTCGGCGGCGTCACCGTTGAGTTCGGACTCGACGTCGCTCCGGGTGAGCCGCGAGCCGAGGTTCCCCTCGATCCAGTTGGCCGTCGCGTACGTCCCCACGTCCGCGCGCTTGAGCGAGTACGTGTAGGTGTCGTCGTCGAGGTCCTGGAGCGAGCCGTACTGGACGTAGGAGTTCTCGGCCGCGTCGATCTCGACGAGGTTCGAGAAGTACCGTTCCTCTGCGTCGACCGCCGCGCCCGACTCGATGCTCTCGAGGATCGTCACCGAGGCCGACTCCTCGGTGATCACGAGCGTGTGGCTGAACAGCGACCGGGAGTTCATCTCCGCGCGGATGGTGACGTCCCCGGCGTCGACGCCCTCGGGGACGTAGACGACCGTCCCGGTCGTAAAGAGCGCCGCCGACAGCGCGGTGAGGTAGTTCTCCTCGGGGTCGACCGTCGAGCCGAACGCGGACTCGACGAGGTCGGGACGTGCATCGAGCGCCTCCGTGAACGTGAGGACCTCGACGCCCTCGGCGGTGCTGCGTTCGGTCTCGTCGGCCTGGTCGAGCGGGTCGACAAGCGACTCGAAGTCGAGCGCTTCGAGGTTCGTCCACCGGCGGCCGGGCGTGTGGATGACGTCCGGTAGCGCCAGTTCTTCGAGCGCGTCGAGCGCGTCGAGGCGGGCATCGAGCAGCCACGCCGGCTCGTCGCGCGTCTCGGCGATCTCGCGGACGGTCTCTTCGGAGAGGTTCGCGGGAAGTTGGACGCCGCTCATACTATCCGAGACTCCCCTCCATCTCGAGTTCGACCAGGCGGTTGAGTTCGACCGCGTACTCGATCGGTAGTTCTTCTGTGATCGGTTCGATGAAGCCGGAGACGATCATCTGCTTCGCGTCGTCGTCGTCGAGCCCGCGCGACTGGAGGTAGAAGACGTCCTCGTCGCCGATCTTCCCGACCGTCGCCTCGTGGGCGACGTCGACCTTCGACTCGTTGATCTCCATATACGGCATCGTATCGGAGGTCGACTCGTTGTCGAACATCAGCGCGTCACACTCGACCGAGGTCGAGGAGTTCTCCGCGCCGTCGGCGATGTGGACCAGCCCCCGGTAGTTGGTGCGGCCGCCGTCCTTCGCGACGGACTTCGACTCGATGGTCGACTTCGTGTTCGGCGCGTTGTGGTAGACCTTCGCGCCGGTGTCGATGTTCTGGCCCTCGCCAGCGAAGGCGATAGTGATGTGGTTGTCGGAGGCGCCGGGACCCTTCAGGACCGTCGACGGGTACAGCATCGTCGCCTTCGAGCCCATCGAGCCGGAGATCCACTCCATCCGGCCGCCGGCCTCGACGAGCGCGCGCTTGGTGTTGAGGTTGTAGGTGCTCTTCGACCAGTTCTGGACCGTCGAGTACTGGACGTGGGCGTCCTCGCCCACGAAGACCTCGACGCCGCCGGAGTGCAGATTGAACGCGGAGTACTTCGGCGCGCTGCACCCCTCGATGTAGTGCACCTCCGCACCGTCCTCGGCGACGATGAGCGTGTGCTCGAACTGACCCATCCCCTCGGAGTTCATCCGGAAGTACGCCTGGACGGGCATCTCGACGGTGACGTCCTCGGGGACGTACACGAACGAGCCGCCGGACCAGACCGCGCCGTGCAGCGCGGCGAACTTGTTGTCCGACGGGGGGACGCACTTCGTCATAAAGTGCTCCCGGACGATCTCGGGGTGCTCCTGCACCGCCTCGTCCATATTCATAAAGATGACGCCCTTTTCCTCCCAGCGCTCCTGCATATTCTGGTAGACGACCTCGGACTCGTACTGCGCGCCGACGCCGGAGAGCGCGTTCTTCTCGGCTTCCGGGATGCCGAGCTTGTCGAAGGTGTCTTTGATCTCGTCGGGGAGTTCCGTCCAGTCGTCGACGCCCGCGCGGACGTCGACGTCGGGGCGGATGTAGGGGACGATCTCCCCGACGTCGACCTCCGAGAGGTCGGGCTGGCCGGGCCAGTCGGTCGGCATCGGCATCTCCTGGAACTGCTCTAAGGCGCGGAGGCGCCGGTTCAGCATCCACTCGGGCTCGTCTTTGTCCTCGGAGATGACGCGGACCGTCTCTTCGGTCAGGCCCTTCTCGGTCTGGAACGCCGAGGATTCCTCCTTCTTGAAGTCGAAGCGATCCTCGGTGTCCGTCTCTTTGAGGTGATCTTGTTCGGAGCTCATCGTGTGTGGTATACGTTTACGCTTCGTTTCTTATGAGTCTGTGCGTAACCGGACATAGTTACGCGGCCTCGTAGACTTCCTCGCGGACCCAGTCGTAGCCCTTGTCTTCGAGCGCCTCGGCGAGCGACGCGTCGCCGCTCTTGACGATCTCGCCGTCCAGCATAATGTGGACGTGGTCGGGCTCGACGTACTCGAGGATCCGCTGGTAGTGGGTGATCTGGAGGATGCCCGTGTTCTGCTCGTCGCGTAGCGCGTTGATCCCGGCGGAGACGTCCTGCAGACGGTCGATGTCCAGTCCGGAGTCGATCTCGTCGAGGACGGCGATCGACGGCTCCAGGATCGCGGCCTGGAGCACCTCGTTCTGCTTTTTCTCGCCGCCGGAGAAGCCGGCGTTGAGATAGCGCTGCATAAACGTCTCGTCCATATCCAGAAGCTCCATCTTCTCTTTGAGGAGTTCCTGGAACTCGGCGACGCCGATCTCGCCCTCGTCGGCGGGGCCTTCCATCGGCGAGGTGTCGTAGCCGGCGTCGTCTTCGGCGTCGTCTTCGGGTTCGGCGTCGTCGTCCGCCTCGAACAGCTCCTCGCGCTCTTCGAGTTTGGCGTTGAGCGCCGTCCGCAGGAAGTTCGTCATCGTGACACCCTCGATCTCGGCGGGGTACTGGAAGCCGAGGAAGATACCGAGCGCCGCGCGCTCGTTCGGCTCGAGATCCAAGAGGTTCCAGGTCCGCTTGTCCTCGGGGACGTCGAGATCCTCGTCGAACTCGTCCTCGTCGAGGTGGAGGAGGACTTCGCCGTCCGTTACCTCGTAGGCGGGGTGGCCGGCGACGACCTTCGCCGTCGTCGACTTCCCGGAGCCGTTCGGTCCCATCAGGGCGTGAATCTCGCCGGATTCGACCTCCAGGTCGACGCCGCGAAGAATCTGTTCGCCCCCGTCCTCCGCCACGCTCGCGTGGAGATTGTTGATTTCGAGTGTAGCCATCGTTGTTTCGTTGCCTCGTACCCTAAGACTGGGCCGTGCCGCTCATAATGGTTACGCATTCCCCACTTGGTACTTTTCTCTCCGGAAAATAAATTTCCGTTTCGCGAAAACCGAGTGGGCTCGGGCCGGCTGTGCGTCTAGACGAAGCTCCCCAGACCGGTCTGTTCCTGGCCGGATTTCACCTCGTCCCACGACATCCCCAGCGCCTCGATGATCCGGGCGATCGGCCCTTTGAGGGTCTTTTCGAGCATCTTGTCCCAGTCGACCTCGAACTCCTCGGGGAGCTGGTCTTCGTACTCGAAGCAGATCACGTCGGGATCGCGCTTGAACTCCCCGTAGAGCGGATCGTGTTGCGGGTCGTAGCCCTCCGCTTCCATCTTCCGGAACCACGACGGGTGGACCTTCCGGAGGTACAGCCGCTTCGGCTTCGAGCCGCGGCCGAAGTTGGTATCGAGGAACTCGTTGGCGTACTTCGCCCCGCGCACCTGTGCGGTGGCGGTGTCGTAGGCGTCCAGTCGCTTGCCGATCCCGCCGGGGATACCGATCTTCTCGACCGGCATCTCGCCGGTCTCGAAGTCCTCGATGACGCCGTTGAGGTAGTCGGCGATCTCGTCTGTCTCCTCCCCGTAGACGATCATCTCGATCACGCGCTTTTGGACCTCCTTCGTGATCGGCGCGATGTCCGAGCGCTTGTACTCGAAGCCCGTG
>JBDGUP010000044.1:0-8578 GCA_042215815.1 Haloquadratum sp.
GTGGCTCCGATGGACTCGCGGGCCTTTTAGGCGTCGCCGCCCTCCAGTCGGTATGGTGCGGAACGTGGCCGGCGTGATGGCCGAACTCGAACCCGAGGACTTCTATCTTCTCTCCGGCGTGGAGCAGGGGATGCGGTTTGCGGAGTGGGTCAACCGGGAGAAGCTCCCGGACCTCGCGAACCTGACGCCCGAAGAGGTGGAGTACCGACTCGACCGGTGCGCCACGCGGGGGCTGATCGAACGGAAGACGATCCAATATGAGGGGTATACACTCACCGCCGAGGGCTACGACGCCCTCGCGCTGCATACCTTCGCCGAGCGCGAGACGATCGAAGGCGTCGGCGCACCGCTGGGCGTCGGCAAGGAGAGCGACGTCTTCGAGGTCCAGTCCTACCGGCCGCTGGCGCTGAAGTTCCACCGCGAGGGCTACACCAACTTCCGGGAAGTGATGCGCGAGCGGGATTACACCGCAGACCGCCAGCACGTCTCGTGGCTCTATACCGCCCGAAAGGCCGCCGAACGAGAGTACGATGCCCTGGAGGCGCTCTTTCCCGACGTGTCGGTCCCGCGGCCGATCGACCAGAACCGACACGCGATCGTGATGTCGAAGTTCGAAGGCGTCGAACTCGATCGGGCCAAACTCCCCGACGAACAGGTCGTCGGCGTGCTCGATCTGATCCTCCGGGAGGTCACCACCGCGTACGACGTCGGCTACGTCCACGCCGATATGAGCGAGTACAACGTCGCCGTCAGCGAGTCGGGCGTGACCCTCTTCGACTGGCCGCAGGCCGTCTCGACGGAGCACGAGAACGCGCGCGAACTCCTCGGTCGCGACGTCGAGAACCTGCTTTCGTACTTCGAGCGGAAGTATCCGGGCGAGGTCCCCGACGTCGACGTCGAGTCCCTCTCGGAGGCCGTCGCCACCGACGACTTCGACACCGTGCGAGCATACGCGACAGCCAAGTAAACCACATACAGCGATACGGAATCGGCAACGGCGTCACCGGCGATCGTACTCCCAGGTGTCGGTGTAGGCGTCGACGACGCGGCGGAGCATCCCCCGATCGGCGAGGACCCGGGCGACGAGCAGCGGGTGGCGGGCGAGTCGCGCGGCAACGCGCGCCGGTGTGCGCGTGATGTCGTCGATCGTCAGGCCGTCGATCGCCTCGGCGACGGCCGCCAGGAGTTCGGTGTCTTCGTGTTCGACCCAGATTCCCCGCATCAGGTGGGCCAACCGATACTCCGATCGCATCATCGCATAGAGCCGCTCGGGGTACGAGCCGGGCCGTCCCTCTCGGATCGTCTCCGCCGCGAGGTACGCCGACCGGATCGCCTGGCAGATTCCCTCTCCCTGGTAGCGGTTCGCGATTCCCGCGGCGTCGCCCACGAGCAGGACGTTCTCGTCGGCGCGATACGTCGCCGCCGGGTCCAGGCTCGGTCCGCGGGGGATCGTGTAGATGTTCACGGCCTCGCGGTCGGGCAGCGGAATCTCGTTGCGGTGACACGCGGCCTCGAACGCGCCGAAATAATCGTCCGGCCGCTCCTCGCCGGCCCAGCCGATGCCGACGTTGGCCCGCGTCTCGGTCTTCGGAAACAGCCACGCGTAGCCGAGGTACCCCTCGAAGAAGATCTGCGGTCGCGACACGGTCTCGGCGAACTCGCCCGTCACGTCGGCGTTGACCGCGACGGTATCGCCCGTGTACGCGTCGAGATCGCCGAAGGTGCGGACCGAGAGTGCGGGCTGTCCGGTCGCATCGATCACGTAGTCGTACTCGCGGCAGAGGGCCCGGAGCCGATCGGGACCGACGGACTCGTTCTCGCGGACCTCGACGCCGTCGCGTTCGAGTTTCGACGCCCACCTGCGTTCGACGACGTCTCGGTCGGTGATGTAACCCGGGGCACAGCGGAGTCGGGAGACGCCGATCGGGTCGGCGTCCGGCGCGCGGTCCGGTCTGCGGAAGACGCGGAGTTCGAAGCCGTCGACGTCGTTCAGGAAGCCGTTTTCGGGGGTCTTTTCCAGCGGGACCAGCGTCGCGTCGTTGATGGCCTCGCCGCAGTTGACGCGCTTGTGGTCGTAGGACTGGCGCTCGAAGAGCGTCACGTCCGTCCTCGTCGCGAGCCGGTCGGCGGCTGCGAGTCCCGCGACGGCACCGCCGACGACCGCGACCGTCCTCTGGCTCATACGAGACCCAAGGCGGGACTCCCAAAATATCCTACCGGAGACCGCACGGCCGGAACCGGGGCGGCTCTGACGCGGGCGTTACGTTCATACCCGATGACGTCTAACAGAGACGTAGGGAATGAGGCGGGACTACTTCGAGTTGGACGTCGAAAACATCGAGTGGGTCAACGAGGACGGCGACCCACGGAAGCCCCGGGTTCGGATCAACTTCCACGGTCCGAGAGAGGTGCTCGAAGAGCGGCTCTCGGATCCGGACGGCGGTTATCTCGACGCGGGCGGCACGGACGTCGCGTTCCGGCTGCAGGACTCGCTCGACGAACCGGACGCGAGCGGCGTCGTCAGCGTCACGAACCGCATCACAGGCGAGTTCGTCCTCGAACTCAACGAATCCGCCGACGACGTCCTCACTTTCATCCGCGCCGCCAGAGAGTACGGCCGCGACGCGGCCGACACCGACGACGGCCGCTACCGCGTCGAGGTACGTATCGACGGCGAGGAAGCGGTCGTCTACGAGAAACAGACGTTCCTCGTCTACGACGCCGACGGCAACCTCCTCCGGTCGCACAGCCTGATCCCCTCTGGCGTCGAGCTGTGATCTGACTCGCGACTCCTCTCTCACCCGTGGAACACGTCACCGACAGAACGAGCAATCCGTTCGATATGCGTCCGCCGTGTGCGGAGTTCGTCCCGGGTTACGGCGACGTCAACGCCGACTTCCACGTCGTCGGCGACCACCCGGGCGTTCACGGCGGTCTCGACACCGGTGTTCCCTTCACGAACGAGGCGGGCCGGAGATTGCAGGCCGCCCTCGCCGAGGCGGGTCTCCTCGCGGCGACGGGCGACCGGCCCGAGCCGGTGAAGACCTACCTCTCGTATCTGCATCTGTGTGCGCCCCCCGACGGCGAGCCGTCACCGCCTTCTTACGACGAGATGGAACCGTTCTTCGACGCCGAACTCCGCGCGATCGCCGCGCACGTGCTCTTGCCCGTGGGCGAGCGAGCGACGGCACACGTCCTCGAAACCTACACCGCACAGGCGGCGAAGACCGACGTCGAGATGGAGGCCCTCCACGGCACCGAGATCCGCGGCAACGGCTTTCTCGTCTTGCCGATCCTGGACCCCGCAGACTGGGAGCGCAGCCACCACGAGCGACTCGTCGAGTCGATCACCGCACTCCGATCGACCGACTTCCGACAGGTGGCAGACCTCGGCCGCTTCGGTGCCGGCGGCGATCCGTATTTCGTTCGATGACCGCACTCTCCTTGCCTGGCAGAATCAATTTCCGGCCAGGACTCGTCCCGCGTCGACGAGGAAGAACGCCGTCGAACCGAGTGGGACGACGGCGACGAGCGCGAGGACGACGCCGTCGGGGAGCGCGACGACGGGGCCGGCCGCGAGCGCGGCCGCGGGAGCGACGCCGCCGAGCAGATAGAGGTAGGCCGAGTTCCGTCCGAAGGCGAGGACGACCCACCCGAACGCGACCGCCAGAGCCACGATCCCGACCGGGAACAGGAGCGAACGCGGCGAGCCGAGGGACGCGGTCGTCATCGCGAACGTCCCCGGCCCGATCAGCGACCGCGTCGTCGTCAGCGCCCCGATCGGCTGACTCGCGAGCGCCGTCCGAAGGTCCGCGAGCGCGGCCGCGTTCGCGCGAAGGTAGCTGCCGACGCCGGCGAGATAGACGATACCGGCCAGAAGGACGCCGGTCCACCCGTACCACAGCGGGCTCCGGGATCGACGGGGGCGATTTCCCGTCGTCGCCGACGGGCCAGCGCTCGCCGCCGCCGACCGCTGTCTCGCCGCCGCCGCCGACGAGTCTGACGTCCTCGCCGTGGACGCACTCGATTCCGACGCGCCCGCTTCTGGTGTGCTCGCCTCGCTCGTCTCCTCGCTCGTCGTCGATCCCTCGCGAGGCACGTCCGCGGTCGGGAGTCCCCCCAGGCGCTCTCGCACGTACGCCGCGTGGCCCATCCGATCGTAGGCCGCCCGCTCGTCGTCGTCGGCGAGCACCTCGTGGGCCGTCTTGAGCGTTTTGAACTGGGCGCTCGCGCGGGTGTCGTCGTTGACGTCGGGGTGGTACTGCCGCACCCGCTCGCGCCACGCGCGGTCGATCTCCGCCGTCGAGGCGTCCTCCGATACTCCGAGCAGGTCGTAGAAGTCTTCCATCCCCTCGCCGCGGCGTTCGTCGCCCATCCGATTGAATGTACCGACCGGCCGACGGCCCGCCGATGCGGAGAAAAACGGGACGAAGGCAACTCTCATAGTCGTCGGCCCAGTCCCTCGGCGTATGGACCTCCACCGGATCGCTCTCGGCAACACCGTCTTCGAGGGGGAGAACAACGCCTACCTCCTCGATGGGGAGGTGACCACGCTCGTCGACGTCGGCGCGGCGACGTCGAACGTCCGCGAGGACCTCCTCGAGGGCCTCTCGGCCGCGGACGTGTCGCTCTCGGACCTCGATCGGATCCTCCTGACGCACTGGCATTCGGACCACGCCGGTCTCGCGGGCGAACTACAGGCGGAATCGGACGCGACCGTGTTCGCCCACGAGGAGGACCTCCCGCTGATCGCGGGCGACGAGAGGGCCGTCGAGGCGCTGCGCGAACTCCGGACCGAGCGCTTCGAGGAGTGGGGCATCCCCCAGGACAAACAGGAGGAACTCGTCGCGGTGCAATCCAGTTTCGAGGCGGTCGCGGGCGACCCGGCGGCGGTCGAACCGCTCGCGGACGGCGACACGGTCGCCGCCGGCGACGGTGAACTGACCGTGCTCCACCTGCCGGGCCACGCCGCCGGTCAGGTCGGATTCGAGTGGGAGCGGGAGGCAGACGGCGGCGTCCGGCGGGAGGCCTTCGTCGGCGACGCGATCCTCCCGGAGTACACCCCGAACGTCGGGGGCGCAGACCTGCGGCTCGACCGGCCGCTCCGACACTACATCGACAGCCTGGACCGGCTCGTCGCTCGCGACCTCGACTACGCGTGGCCGGGCCATCGCGACCCGATCGAAGACCCCACGGCGCGCACGCGCGCCATTCGCGAGCACCACGTCGACCGGACCCGACGGGTCGTCGGCGTCCTCAGCGACCACGGCCCGGCGGACGCCTGGACCGTCAGCGCCCACCTGTTCGGCGAACTCGAACACATCCACATCCTACACGGTCCCGGCGAAGCCTACGCTCACCTCGACCACCTCGCTCACGCCGGCGTGGTCGAGCGCGACGGCGACGAGTACCGGCTGGTCGAGCCCGATCCCGACGTCGAGGCGCTGTTCTCGAATACGAAATACTGAAACGCCGTCGTCGGCAAGGGAGCGATATGGAACTGCGGGTCATCGACAAGACGGACGAGGAACTCCGCATCGAGATCGCCGGCGAGGATCACACCTTTATGAACGTGATCAAGGGCGCGCTCTTGGAGACGGACGGCGTCGCCGCCGCCACCTACGACGTGAACCCAGAGCAGTCGGGCGGCCAGACCGAACCGATCCTCTCGATCAAGACCGAGGTGGGCGTCGACCCGCTGGACGCGCTCGGCGACGCGTCGCGCAACGTCCAGACCACCGTCGACGAGTTCCGGACGGCGTTCGAGGCCGCCCAGTAGCGCGGCAGCGCGGAGCCGCCGAGAAGCGGCGGCCCCCGAGCGGTCCGCCTTCCGTCTAGAGTCGCACCGGCACGTCTCGCTCGTCGAGGTAGTCTTTGACTTCCCGGATGCTGTACTCGTCGAAGTGGAAGATCGACGCGGCGAGGGCGGCGTCGGCGCCTGCGTCGGCGAACACCTCGTACATGTCCTCGGGGCTGCCGGCCCCCGACGAGGCGATGACGGGCGTCGAGACGGTGTCGCAGACGGCCGTCGTCAGCGGGATGTCGTAGCCGTCTTTCGTTCCGTCGGCGTCGATGGAGTTGACGAAGAGTTCGCCCGCGCCGCGCGATTCGGCCTCGTTCACCCACTCGACCACGTCGACGCCCGTCCCCTCTCGTCCGCCCTTGATCGTGCACTCGAACCAGCAGGACTCGCCGTCGACCTCGACGTAGTGCTCGCCGCGTTCGTCGTAGCGGCGCTTCGCGTCGACGGAGATGACGATGCACTGCGAGCCGAACGCCCGCGCCCCCTCGTCGATCAGGTCGGGGTTCTCCAGCGCCGCGGTGTTGATCGAGACCTTGTCGGCCCCCGCACGGAGCGTCTCTTTGATGTCCTCGCGGGTGCGGATCCCTCCCCCGACGGTCAGGGGGATGAACACCTCGTCGGCGACGCGAGAGACCGTATCGAGCATCGTCTCGCGTCCGGCGGCCGAGGCCGTGATGTCGAGGAAGACGAACTCGTCCGCACCGGCCTCGTTGTACTCCTTGGCCATCTCGACCGGGTCACCGGTGTGGGTGAGGTCCTCGAAGTTGACGCCCGTGTAGACCGCCGGGTTCCCGTCGTCGTCGAGGTCGACGTCGATACAGGGGATGATCCGCTTTGTGAGCATTCGGTTCTACCTTCGCGGATGAGCCGCTTGATCGTTTCGACTGCACCGAGGGACGAACGTTCGCGTGGCGGTGTGACGAGAGACAGGATACGAGAGAAGAGACAGTATCCGAGAGTTCAATCCGGGAGTTCATATACCGGCACGCGCCCAGACGTCGCGTGCGTTGACCGAGGCCGCGACACGCGAGCGGGTGTGCGACGCGACGTGTCGCGGGTGGCCGGAGCGCCCAGCGAAAGCCGGGGTCTGTCCGATCCGACGCGTCGCCTGTTCGCCACCCCCGCCGTCTCCCTGCCGGACGTAGCGACGAGAGCAGTGCATTATTAGTGGTCGCGTCTCGACGGTCCGCGTATGAGCGACCACGACGAGACTCACGGCGGCCACGACGACCAGCACGACGGAGACGGACGCGTCACGGCACCGATGCAGGACTTCGGAACGAGCGAGGTGACGACGGGCCTCGTCGTCCTCGTCGTCGGTCTCCTCGTCGTCTTCGGCATCCCTCTCCTCGCCTGATCGCCCGGCGGCGGACCGTCCCGTCTCTTGTCGCTGGGTCTTCGCCCCAGCCCGGCGACCCGGCAGTATGACCGACAAGAGACAGTATCAGTCGGATCCGTCGGTACCGTCGCCGTTGGTGTCGGTGTCGCTGACCCGCTGGATCCGCTCGATCCCGCCGATCTCGTCGATGACCTCGACGACAGGGGCGGGGACGAGGTGCTCCCAGTCGTCGCCGCGGATCATCCGGTCGCGGAGTTCCGTGCCTTCGAGCACGTCGCGGTTGAACATCGGCGACTGGCGGACCTCTACGCCCGCCTCCGAGAACAACTGGATGACGAGCGGGTTGTTCGAGTAGGCGACGTCGAACGCCGGCGACATACTCTGGACGTGGCTCACCCACACCGAGTTCCGGTCCAGGTCTTCGATCGGGACCACGTAGGTCGTGAGATCGAGTTCGGCGACGGACTTCGTCACCATCATCACCCGCTCGCCGGCGGTGAAGGGATCCCGGGGGGTGTGGGAGTCGCCCGCCGATCCGATCCCGAGGACGAGTTCGTCGACCTCCGCTGCGATCTTCTCGACCATCCGGTGGTGCCCGTCGTGGTAGGGTTGGAACCGGCCGATGTAGAACCCCCGCATACCTCGTCTGTCGGCCTTCTCGCTTATAAATACCCCGAGACATCCTGGTGGGTTTGTATCGGACATATAGACCCTTAGAACCTCGAATTCGAGGAGGTGGGATCGACACACGCGAGGAGAAAGTATATCAGTCGCCCGGCCTTCGGTGTAGCTAGCAAAGAGTTCTATGAGTAACGACACGGAACCCGACGAACACGCCCCCGACGCGGGGGACGACGTCACCGACGGAGCGTCCGACGACGGCAGCGACGGACGCCGCGACGGGGGCGTCGACGCACCGTCAGACGGGGGCGGCGACGGACCCGCCGACGGCCCGGTCGGTCCCGACGAGCGCGATCGCCGCCGAGGGAACCGCTCTCGGGGCGACGTCGACGGGACGATCGAAGACCTCGGGAGCGACGTCGAAGTCGACGCCGAGGTCGCAGACGAGGTCGACGAAGACGACCTCCTCGGCGGACTCAAGATCGACTCCACCGAGGAGATCGACGTCCCAGACCGGCTCGTCGACCAGGTGATCGGCCAAGAGCACGCCCGCGACGTCGTGATGAAGGCCGCCAAGCAGCGGCGCCACGTGATGATGATCGGCTCTCCCGGGACGGGGAAGTCGATGCTGGCGAAGGCGATGTCGGAACTCCTGCCGCCCGAAGAGCTGCAGGACGTCCTCGTCTACCACAACCCCGACGACGGCAACAACCCGAAAGTCCGGACCGTCCCCGCAGGGAAGGGCGAACAGATCGTCGAAGCCCACAAGGAGGAGGCGCGCAAGCGCAACCAGATGCGGTCGTTCCTGATGTGGA
>JBDGUP010000148.1:0-8543 GCA_042215815.1 Haloquadratum sp.
CGCGGCTGAGCGGCCGACGCGCTCCCTCTGCGGGGGGCCGTGAGCCGCGCGGCCGCGACACACGAGAACGGAACGGGAGGCGCCGATGACTAACAGGAACTGGCACACGCACGCCCGGACGCTGCTCGTCGTCGCGATGACGGCCGCGCTGGTGCTGTGGGCGCCCGCGGCGTCGATCGGACCCGCGATCGGGACCGCCGCCGCCCAGGAGAGCGGGCCGCCGCAGACGCCCGCGGCCTACTACGGCAACGTCACCATCGACGGCGAGCCCGCGCCCGCCGGAACGACGATCGAAGCCGTCGTCAACGGCAGCGTCGTGGGCTCGATCACGATCGACGAGCCGGGCCGGTACGGCGGCCCCGACGCCCTCGACGAGAAGCTCACGGTGGGCGGCAACACCACGATCGAGAACGGCACGCCCGTCCACTTCTACGTCGACAACGACGCGATCGCGCGGACGCGAGTGACGACGACCGACCCCGAGACCGTGCGGTGGGAGGCCGGCGACGTCCGGCGGGTCGACCTCCGGGCCGCGGTCGGTGACCCGCTGTTCGAGGTCGACATCGTGGACGTGCCGGACAACGTGACCGCCGGGAGCGACATCCCGGTGACGCTCAACATCACGAACGTCGGCGCGGCCGACGGCCGGGGGACGGTCACCGTCTCGGTCGACGGCGAGGCGCGCGGCAACACCACCGAGACGCTCGGCGTGGGCGAGCACACGGAGACGCTCGTCACGGTCCCGACGACGCTGTCCGACGCCGGGACCGTCACGGTCGCGGCCGACTCGGGCGACGACACCGCCGCGGCGACGGTGAACGTCACGCGCCCGCCCGATTTCACCGTCGACCTCTCGCTGAACGACACGAGCGTGACTCCGGGCGAGTACGTCAACGGAACGGTCAACGTGACCAACACCGGGGGACTCTCCGACACGCAGAACCTCACGATCGAGTTCGGCGGTACCGTCCTGAAGCGCCTCGCGCTCGCGCTCGCGCCCGGTGAGCACAACGTGACCAGCTTCGCCTACCTGGCGACGCCCGCGGACGCGGGCACGCGCACGGTCACGGCCGCGACGGCCGACGACAGCACCGCGTCGCTCGTGAGCGTGAGCCGGCCGGCGTCCTTCGACGTGGACGTGATCGAGGGCGAGTCGAACCTCGACGTGGTCGCCGGCGAGAACGCGACCCTCGTCGCCGAGATCGAGAACACCGGCGGCGCGACGGCGACGAAGACGGTGAACGTCACGCGGAACGACACCGTCCTAGAGAGCGCGTCCCTCGCGCTCGACCCCGGCGAGGTCGGGAGCATCACCGCGACGAACGCGACCCAGGGCGACGACGTGCCCGGGTTCGACCTCACCGTCGCCACCCCCGACGACACGGAGACGGAGGCGGTGACGGTCTCCGAACGCGACGCCTTCCTCGACGTGACCGTCACCGGCGCGCCGGCGAACGCGGACGAGCCGCTGCCGGGCAACGTCACAAACCTCACCGTCGACGCGAAGGTCACGAACCTCGGGACTGAGCCCGTCACCCAGACAATCCAGTTCCGCGTCGACGGCCACGTCCGGAACACGTCGACTGTCGACCTCGGCGGGACGAACTCAACCACGCTGACGGGCGTCCGTGTGCCCATCCATCCTGGCTCGGCGCCCGCGGTCGACCTCGTCGTCGCGAGCGGGGACGACACCGCCTCGCGCACCGTCGACGTCGACGCGACCGCCGCGTTCGACGTGACGATCGTCGACCGGACGAACAGAACCCAGCTCGACACCGAAGACCCGTTCGCGCCGACGATCAACGTCACGAACGTCGGCGAGCAGTCGGGCAACGGGACGCTCCGCGTGCGGTTCAACGGGAGCGTCGAGGCGAAGGTCAGCGTGGACGCCCTACCCGGCGGCGAGACGAAGACGGTCGTCGCGCCCGGTCAGGGCTTCGCGCTCAACGCGTCGTCGCCGGGGACGAAGATCCTCGAGGCGGACGTGATCAACGACGGCACCGGCGCGCTCGACGACGTCTCGACCCGACCGGTTAGCGTCGGCGCCGCGCCGAACTTCACGGTGAAACATCTCTCCGTCACGCCGTCGGGAATGGTCGAACCGGGCACGGCGCTCTCGCTCGAAGCGACGATCAACAACACCGGCGGCACCGCGGGCAATCAGACCGTCGTCCTGGAGTTCGGGGATACGACGGTCACCGCGAGCGTCCTGCGGCTGGCCCCCGGAGAGACCGAGACGATCTCCGGGACGTACGGGACGCGGGCTGCCGACGCCGGCTCCCGAACGGTGTCTGTGAGCACCGACGACGACGCCGAGACCCGAACGCTCACCGTCCTCGCGGACGCGCAGTTCGAGGTGACGAACGTCGACCTGCCCGGATCGGTCGTCGCGGGCACCCCCGCGGACGTGACCGTGACCGTCGAGAACGTCGGCGGCCTCGCGGGCAACACGACGACGCTCCGGCTGTATGCCGGCGGCACCGAGGTCGGGAACGCGAGCGTGACGCTCGGCGCCGGCGAGTCCCGGCTGGTCGAGTTCGACGGCGGCGAGGTCACCCCGTCGCGGGCGGGTACGCTCCGTGTGACCGCAGCCACCGGCGACGACGCCGAGTCCGGAACACTCACCGTGGGCGAACCCGGCCGGCTCGACCTCCGACTCCTCTCGCTGAGCGACCCGGTGACGACCGAGGGAACGCTCCGCGCGACCGTGCGGGCGCGGAACGTCGGCGACGGAAAAGCGACCGAGACGGTCTCGCTGAAGCTCGGCGGCACGATCGTCGACACCGCGACCGTCACGGTGGCCGGCGGGAAGACGACGGTCCTGACGCTCAGCCATCCGATCTCGCGCACGCTCTCCACCGACGAGGTGTCGGCGACCGTCGAGGTCGACGGCGCGAACGACGAACTGGCACAGACGGTCACCATTCGACGGCCGCCGACCGATCCCGACTTCCGCGTCTCGGGTCTGAGCGCGCCCGCGCGCGTCCTCGAGACCGGACAGATCGTGAACGTCACCGCCGACGTGACGAACATCGGTGAGACGGCCGGCACACAGACCATCGAACTCGTCGTCGCCGACGAGGTGCGCGACACCACAAATCTCGGCCTCGGGAACGGATCGACGAAGACCGTCGAGCTGTCGTTCAACACGACCGACGTCGGCGTCGGCGCCAACGTCTCGTATGCGGTCCGGAGCGCGAACCAGAGCGCCGCCGGGACGATCACGATCGTCGAGCCGACGCCCGGCACGGCCGAGATCGTCTCGACCGAACTGCTGTCCGCACAGGCGGCCCAGGGCGAGCGGTTCCGGGTGAACGTGACGGTCGAGAACGTCGGTGACCGTCCTCTGACCGCAGCGGGGGCAGTAGAACTGGACTACCGCGGCGACGGCTCGACCGACGATACCGCCCGGATCAGCGGGCTCGGCCCCGGGAACACGACGACGGTGACGCTCGGCGTCGTGCCGCCCGCCGAACCCCGCGCCGGGGTGTTCGACCGGTCGATCGAACTCCGCGCGAACGACTCGACGGCGACTCGGACCGTCCCCGTCGACTTCGGCGGCATCCAGAGCGGCATCGACGCGCTTGGCGGCGGCGAGGACACGGTGCTGGTCGCCGACGGGACCTACGAGGAGCGCAACGCCGTCCGGATCGCGACGGACGGCGTCACGCTGGCGGCCGCCGATCCGGGGTCGATGCCGACGATCACGACGCCCCGGCAGGAGACGACCGCGCTGATCGTGAACGCGTCCGACGTCCGCGTCGCGAACCTCCGGTTCGCGGGCGACGGGACGGGGACCGCGATCTCGCTGGCCGGCGACAACGCGACGCTGACGAACGTCTACGTCGCGAACTGGTCGACCGGCATCGCCGAGACCGCGGGCACGAACCGCGTCGTCGGGTCCACCGTCGTCGAGTCGGGCGTCGGCATCCGCCTCGACGGCGCCGGCGGGTCGACGATCGAGTTCACGCGCGTCGCCCGATCGGGCACCAAGGGTATCCACGTCCTGAGTCCGAACAACACGATATTCGGCGTCAGCGTCTCCGGCTCGAACATCGGCGTAGACATCCAGCGCGCCGAGGGCAACGAGATCAGACAGAGCATCGTCCGCGGCAACGACGACATCGGCGTCCGCGTCAGCGACGTGCCCGGGAACGTCAGCACGGGCGATCCGAGCGCGGTCATCCGCAACAGCGCGCTCGAAGCGAACGGCGTCGAGGCGTTCATCGCCAACAGCAGCGTGAACGGCTCGCACAACTGGTGGGGCACGTCCGCCCGGCCGGTCGAGGGCGTCGACTACGTCGTCCGGAGTACGCTCACGACGACCGATCCGCTGACCAGTCGTCCCAAATCGCAGTTCGGCGTGAGCGCGTCGCTGCCGGGCGACGTGGTCCGCGGCGAGACGTTCTCGGTCTCACCTACGATCGAGAACACGGGGACGAAGTCCGACCTCCAGGAGGTCCAGCTCGTCGTCGACGGCACGGTCGTCGACTCCACGGACGTCTCTCTCGGCGCCGGCGACTCGACCGAGGTCAGCCTCTCGTATGCGCCGGACATCACCGACGGCGACACGATCGATCTGGCCGTCCGCAGTCTGGACGACTCCGAGAGCCGGTCGCCCGTCGGCGTGCTCGAGCCCGCGTCCTTCGCCGTGCCCGCGCTCGACGTCCCGACGACGGTCTCCGAGGGCGAGGCGTTCGACGTGGTGCCGACCGTCGAGAACACGGGCGGCGCCACCGCGACCCGGGCGGTCGAACTGCTGGTGAACGGCACGCAGGTCGCGACGACGCAGGTGACCCTCGGGGGCGGGAACACGGCGACGCCGCCGCTGACGTACACGCCGGACGCCGACGACGTCGGCACGATCAACGTTACCGTCGCGGCCGGTGACGCCGTCCGAACGGCGTTCGTCACCGTCGAGGCCGCAGCGGCGCCGCCGGAGACGCCGACGGCCCCGGCCGACGGCGACGACGACGGCGCGGCGGCACCGGCGCCCGACGTCACGCCCGCGGTCGAACCCATCGCGGTCGAGAGCGTGACGCCGACGCTGCAGGACGGACGGCGGGTCGCGACGTTCGAGACCGTCGAGAGCGTCCAGTCGATCGCCCTGCAAACGACCGAGACCGTGGGCGAGATCTCCGTCGCCCGGATCGATCCCGCGGACAGTCCGGTGCCCGAGGCGCCGGGGACGACACAGACGCTCCAGAACATCTCGGTGCCGGCCGACGCAGAAGACATCGCGGCGACGATCACCTTCGGCGTGTCGGCTGACGCGGTCGGCGACCCGGCGGCCCTGCGGGCCTTCCGGTACAGCGAGGGCGCCTGGCGGGCGCTCGATACGCGTGTCGTCGAAGCGACCGGCGGCACCATCGTGCTCGAAGCCGAGACGCCGGGCTTCTCGTACTTCGCCGTCAGCGAAGTGAGCCAGCCCGATGCCGCGATCTCGATCCGGCCGACCCCGGCAACCGTCGGCTCCGACGTGACGCTGTCGGCCGCGGGTTCGAGCGTCGAAGCGGGCGAGATCGTCGCCTACGAGTGGACCGTCGACGGCGAGTCACACACCGGCGAGACGGTCACGATCACGTTCGAGGACGCTGGCGAGTACACGGTCGAGTTGACGGTCCGAACCGACGCCAACGCGACCGACACGACGACGGAGACGCTGGTCGTCGAACCGGCCCAGACGGCGACGGTCACCCCCACCGAGACGGCGACCGCGACGCCGACGGAGCAACCGCCACAGGAACCCGGCGGCTTCAACCTCGTCGCGGTGCTCGCGGTCTTGCTCTTGCTCGCCGCCGGGTACGTGCTCTACCGACAGCGGTGAGCACCCACACACCACCCACACCACCCACACCACCCACACCACCCACATTCGCATCAGCGATCCACAACTCATCTGGTGATAACAAATGACACGACGTGACACGGATTCGCCGCACGTGGCTGAGGACCGTTCGAGGACAAAAGCGACGGACACAGCCGAACACGACTCGCATCGATCCAGGCTGTTCGCGGTCGTCGCGGTCGCGCTCGTGGTCGCCACCGGGGCCGTGCTTCCCGCTGCCGTCGCTGCCCAGGAGGGCGGCGGGGCGCCGACGGTCCCCGCCGCGTACTACGGCGACGTGACCGTCAACGGCAAGCCCGCGCCCGTGGGGACCGTGATCGTCGCGATCGTCGACGGCGAGCGCCACGGCTCGATCACGGTGACGAAGCGCGGCCAGTACGGCGGCCCGGGCGCGCTGGACGAGAAACTCGTCGTCGAGGGCGCCGATCCGGACGATCGAGTGTCGTTCCGGGTCCGCGGCGTCGCGGCCGAACAGACTGTGAGGTGGGAGTCGGGAGACGTCCGCGAGGTCGACCTGACGTTCACCGGCGTCCCCGAGGAGTCGAGCGGTGGCGGCGGGAGCGGGGGCGGCGGTTCCGGTGCCGGGGGGGGAGGCGGTGCCCCCGCCGCCCCGGGCAGCGGATCCGGCGGCGCCACTCCGAGCGGCGGGGCGACCACCGGCACGCCCTCCTCCCAGGCGACCCGGACGCCCGGGAGCACGACTGCCGCGCCCGGCGCCACCGTCGTTCGGCGGATGAAAACGAACATCACCGCAGGAACGGAGGCGGGGAATGCCCGAGCCACGTTCGAGGCCGCCTCGCCCGTCACCCGGATCCGGTTCGGAACCGATGCCGCGAGCGGTACCGTCACGGTCGTCCAGTTGTCGTCGCCACCGGAGGCGACCGGGTCGCCGCCGGGCGAGTCGGTCGCCGTCGCGGAGATTCGGGTACCCGACGGGTTGACCGAACAGGCCGCGACGATCCGGATGCAGGTCGCGAACGAGCGGCTCGACGCGATCGGGGTGCGCCCGGCGAACCTCCGGATCACCCGCTTCGCCGACGGCGAGTGGCAGTCGCTCGAGACGCGGGTGGTCGACTCCGGAGCCGACGGCGCGGTCGTCGCCGCCCGGACGCCGGGGTTCTCGTATTTCGCGGTCACGGCCGTGAGCGCGCCGACGGCCAGACTCCGGGTCGCACCGAACCCCGCGACGCCGGGCGAGACCGTCACGCTGAACGGGAGCGCGTCGTCGACCAAGCACGGCGAGATCACCGCCTATCGGTGGTCGATCGAGGGGCGGCAACGCAGCGGCGAGACCGCGACGCTCGCGCTCGACGACCCCGGCGAGTACACCGTCCGACTCACCGTCCGCACCGACGCCGGTCGGACGGATACCGCGAGCGTCACGCTCTCGGTCTCGGCGGCCGGCGAAACGGCGACGCCCGCGTCCGACGGGCAGAACGACGAGGCACAGGGCGGGATCGAACAGAGCGGCGACGGCATCCCGAGCGAGACCGCCGGCGGTCTGCCTCCGATGTGGCTGGTGCTCCCCGTCGTGGTCGTCGCGGCCGGGGGGCTGACCGCGGCGTTCCTGTGGCGAGGCGGGTCTGCCGCGGACGAACGGCTGTGACCGTCCGAGCGGGCGCCGCGTCGCACCCTCCGAACGGCCGCGCGGCGGGCCGTCGGCGTCCCGGGGAATTAATATCGCCACGCCACCGAGTTAATATATGACCGTCGTCAGCGTCTCGATGCCCGAAGCGTTGGTCGACCGGATCGACGCCTTCGCCGAGGAACACGGATACACCGGCCGGAGCGAGGTCGTCCGCGAGGCCGCACGGAACCTCCTCGGCGAGTTCGAGGACAAGCGACTGGAAGACAGAGAACTGATGGGCGTCGTGACGGTCGTCTTCGAGTACGAGACGACAAACGTCGAAGAGCGGATGATGAACCTCCGTCACGAGTACGACTCGCTGGTCGCTTCGAACTTCCACAGCCACGTGGGCGAACACCGCTGTATGGAGCTTTTCGTCCTCGAGGGGGGACTCGAAGACATCTCCACGTTCGTGGGGAAGATCCGGGCGACGAAAGACACCCTCAGCGTCGACTACTCGGTGATGCCCGTCGACGACTTCAGCGGGATCTCCGAAGCGTAGCGGTCCGTGCGGACTGTTCTCGGCTCGGTGGCGATCACGCGCCGTCTGACAGCCGCGTCGTACACCACGGACAGAAGTCCAACTCGGGGTCGAGTTCCTTCCCGCAGTTCGGACACGTCGGCGCGGCGTCGGTCATCCCTCCCACACCCGTGGACTGATCCAGGGCGTGGCCGCCGGCGGCGGCCGACCGCGCCTCGTCGGCGACTCGCCGCTGTCGCTGCCGGATCCGGGCGAGGACGTACGCGTCCGCGACGCTGGCGAGGCCGACCGCGATGACGGGCGCGAGCACCGCGAGGTCGCCCTCGCCGGCCAGAAACGCCTGCGCGGCCTCCGGCGGGACGAAGAGGAACGAGGCCCCGAGCGTGGCCCCAATCCAGCCCAGCCCGCGCTTCCAGCGCCGGAGGTAGAAGTGACCGAGCCCGGTCGCGACCATCCCGAGGAGCGCCGCGAGCCACGGTCGCTTCCCTCGCTCCCGTTGCATACGTTACTGGTTCGGACGCGGCCGATTAGGTCTTGTGGATCGTCGGGGGAGCGAGCGAAGTGAACGGACCCGACGGGATTTGAAC
>JBDGUP010000057.1:0-8524 GCA_042215815.1 Haloquadratum sp.
CCGGAGCCGACGCCCCACTTGCTCACGATCTCGTCCATAAACAGGATGAGGATCGCGCCGACGAACATCTGTGCGAAGATGAGCGTCTTCACGCCGGCGATGCCGATTCCGAGCGACTGCGCGAGCGCCTCGCTCGGCGGCAGGAAGTTGCCGGCGAACACCATCGGGAGGCCGGTGAGACAGATCATCACGACCACCAGGAGCTTCTGGAGGCCCTGATAGAGCACCTGATCGCGGGGGTCGTCGGTGTCCAACCCGAGCAGGTCCGCGCCGCCGAGCAACTGCAGCACGATGCTCGCCGTGACGATCGGTCCGATACCCAACTGCAGGATCGACCCCTGCGCACCGGCGAGGATGCTCCGGAACTGGCCGTAGAAGTCGCCCCCGCCACCAGTCTGCAGGCCGAACATCGTCACGTTCGTCAAGAAGAAATACAGCACGAGGATCCCGGCGGTCCAGCCGAGCTTCCGGCGGAACGGGACGTGTCCCTCCGGACGCGCGACTGACGGCATCCGCGTCAGCACCGGTTCGGCGGCCTCCTTCCATCCCATAGGTTACTCCTCTGTGTCTTCGTCTGTGGTCTCGTCGGTGTCGGCTTCTTCGGCTTCAGCGAGGAGTTCTTCGCCGTGTTCTGTGAGTTCGACGCTACCGCCGGCGTCCTCGATGAGTTCGACCGCGCCGTCGCTGAACGCGTCGGCGACGACGTGCAGTTCCTGACGGACCTGTCCGTTGCCGAGCACTTTCACGACGTCTGCGTCGTCGGCGTCGTCGGCGACGTCGCGAGCGTCGACGTGGTAGGCGTCGCCGTCCTGCTCTGCGAGCCCCTCCGCTGCGAGGAGCGCCGCGTCCTCGTCGAGCCGCTGGACGGTGACCTCGGCGACGGTCCGCTGGGACTCCTCCGGCCGCGTGAAGCCGTGCTTGCCGAGGGGATCGTAGTTGTGGAACTCGTGCTTGTCGCGGCCCGCGCGACCGCGACCGCCGCGGTGACCGGCGCCGCGCCGGTTCTTGTGCGAGCCGCCGCCGTGGGTTCGAGAGCCGCGCTGTCGTCGTTTCTTCGAGGTCATCGCATTGCCTCCAGGAGTTCGTCGATCTCGCCGGTCCGGTGCTTGCCGAGCTGTCCGCCCTCGGTCGTGGGGTGCTTCTGGCCGCGGTGGCCGCCGCGCGGCGGATGCAGCCGCAGCACCGGAGCGAGCCCCTGCTCGCGCAGCGTGGTCTCCTCGTCGAGGAGGGCCTCCGCGAGCGCACCGAAGTCGTCGTAGTCGGTGTGCTCGGCCAGCCACGCCTCGTCGACGTCGGCGTCGCCCTCCTCGGGCTCGGCGCGGTTGCGGAGCAGCGTCTCCAGCACGTCCGCGCTCGGCTCGCCGTGGGCGACGTAGTCGTTGACCTTCGTGATCATCCCCCGGTAGGTGTCCGTCTCGGGGACGAGCGCACAGTGGTTCACCCGGTGGACGTTCAGCATCTTCAGCGTGTCGTGGACGTCGGTGCTCATATTGACGTCCCCGCGGAGTTGGACGACCGCCTGCATCACTCGGTCACCTCCTCTCCGCGCTGTTCGCGCTGCTTTCGCGCCGCCCGCCGGGGCGTCCGCGACTGCGAGGCGTTCCTCAGCGCGTTGTATGTCGCCTTCGCGAGGTTGACCGTCGTCCGGGTGTTCCCGGTCGAGCGGGTCCACGCGTCTTCGACGCCCGCCAGTTCGAGGATGTTGCGCACGGTCTCTGCGGCCGCGAGACCGAGCCCCTGCGGGGCGGGCATAATCTCGACGGTCACCGAGCCGGCCTTCCCTTCGGCCTTCCGGGTCAGGGAGTTCAGGCCGCCGGCGGAGTCCTCCCACGAGCCCGAGCCGCGGTCCACCGAGATGATGTTGAGTTTCGCCACGTCGATCGCCTTCTGGATCGCCGCACCGACCTGGTCGTCGCGCGCCTCGGCGTAGCCGAGGTACCCGTCGCGGTTACCGATCGCGACGACACAGCGGAACTTCACCCGGCGACCCGAGTCGGTCATCCGCTGGACCATATTGATGTCGAGCACCTCGTCGTCCAGCCCCGGCAGGAGCTGGTCGACGAGTTCCGGCTCTTTGAGGGGCAGCCCCGTGTTGAGGGCCTGCTCCATCGAGGTGACGTCGCCGTCCTGTACCATTCGGCCGAGCCGCGTTCGCGGCGTCCAGCCGTCGTCGTTGCGTTCGCTCATACGTCCTCCTGTAGTCGCGCGAGCACGTCGTCGAAGTGCTCAGGGAGTTTCGTGGCGTCGAAGTCCCCGCTGTAGAGCGGTTCGTCCAGCTGCTCGGCGTACTCGGCGATGTGCTCGCCGCGGTTGCGCGACCAGTCTGCGAGAACCGACTCGTTGTGGGGGATCTCGAGGCCAGCGTCGATAGCTCCTTCCTGCACCGCGAACACCTTGTTGCCGGGCGTCGCGGTGTTCAGTCCGATGTCGAGCACGGCCTCGTCGAGGCCGGCGTCGCGGGCGCGCGTCCCGGCGAGGAAGCCCGTCAGGTACGCGCTGGGGAGGTTCCCGGTGGGCGCCTCCCAGCCGTACGCTTCGAGGTCCTCTGAGGACGCGGCCGCGTGCGTCTCGTCACCGTCGGGTCCGGGAGTGATCAGCTGCGCCCTGACGTGCCGGTTGCTCACGCGAGCGACCAGGCGGGGCTTGCCCGATTTCAGCAGGCGCAACCTCTGGTGGTAATCAGTCCGGACCTCGCGGCGACGCCGCATCGGCACCTTGTAGCGTGGTCCTGTTGCCATTATTCTATCTCCACGTCGTAGTTGTTTCTGATGTACGCTTCGAGCCGCGCCACGTCCTCGAACTCGCCGCCCGACGCCTTGTTGTACACTTCGCGGTACTGCGTCGGGGAAAGCGGGCCGTCGTCGCGCAGTTCCTTCAGGCGACGACGCTGTGCGCGGATGCGGCTGACCCATTCGTCCTTCGAGTCTTTCCGGCCGCCGGATTTCCCCTTCCGGGAACCGGGGCCCTTGCGGTGGCCGTAGGCGCGCTTCTCTGCGCGCTCGCGAGCGCGACCCTTGGAGTTGCTCTTCGCGTCCGTGGCGCGGATGACTCCCTGGTCGATCAGGTCGCGGATGTCCTCGCGGGTGATGGCCTCTGCGATCTCTTTCTGTTCGTCCGGATCGAACCACACGCGGCCCTTCCCGACGTCGAGGACGTCGGCGGCCATCCGCTTTTGTGCTTTCAGGTCCGTCATTGCTCTTCGACCTCCACTTCGACGTAGGTCGGGTTGAGAACGCGGATCTCGCGGTCCGCGGCGACTTCCTCGATGCGCTCGCGCTTGCGGGCGCCGACCTTCGAGGCGATGCGGACGGCCTGGGTGTCCGGGTCGACGCCGTCGAGGTCGTCGACGTTGTGCACGCGGACCTCCTCGAAGCCGGAGGGGTGCAGTCCGCGGGCGGCCGTCGGCGAGCGGAAGCCCGCCTCGACCGTATCGCCCTTGCCCTTGATGCCGCGGCGCTGCTTCGAGAGGTTGCCGCGCGGCTTGCGCCAGGACTCGGGCACGCGCTTTTTCGCGTGGTACTTCTGTCGCCGGAACGCGGGCTTGCCCTCGCGGTGCTTCTGGGCGAGCGCCCGCGCCGTCTCGTCGTCGAGGTCGGGCGTCTTGTCGGCGTGCCCGCGCGGACGGAGTTCGGTCTCGACTTCCTCGGCTTCTTCGGCCGCCGGTTCGGTCTCTTCTTCGACCTCGGCTTCCGTCTCTTCTGTGACTTCGAGACCGCCGACGTCGGCCTTGATTCGCGCGGCGAGCGCGTTGCCGACGTTCTCGACGTCTGCGAGTTCCGACTGACTCGCGGCCTTCACGTCGTCGACAGACTCATAGCCGGCCTCCCGCAGCGCGTCGGCCTTCGACGGGCCGACACCGCTTATGTCTTCGAGCGTCGTGATCTCGTCTCCGTTCTCGGCGTCGTCGGTATCGTTTTCGGACATTTAGGCACCTCCCTGCGGCTTCTGCGTGATGTAGACGCCGTCCTGGAAGACGCGCGTGTCCTTGTCCGTCACGCGAGTGAGCTGTTCGATGTCGGCGGCGGTCTGTCCGACGTCCTCTTTCGAGGGACCCGTCAGGACGACCTCCTCGCCGTCGACCTGTACCTCCGTGTCTCCGCGGATCGGCGTCCGCCGCTCGGACTTCTCTCCGAGGAAGTTCTCGATGACGATCTCGTCGCCGTCGACGGTGACCTGCATCGGGAAGTGGGCGTAGAAGACCTCCATCTTGTACTCCCAGCCTTCTGTCACCCCGTGGATCATATTCGACACGTGGCTCTCGAAGGTCCCGACGGTCGCGTTCGTCTTGGCGTCGTCTTCGTCGGCCGTGATGACGACCGCGTCGTCCTCGACGGCGACGCTCACCGAGGGGTACCACAGCGTCCGCGTGACGCTGCCGTTCGGTCCCTCGACGGTCAGATCGAGGTTGGACACCGCGGCGGAGACCTCGTCCGGAATTTCGATTTCTACTCTGGTCATAGTCTCAGTACACGTAGGCGATTACCTGGCCACCGATGCCCGCCTCGCGAGCATCGTAGTGGCTCATAACCCCGTGGCTCGTCGTGACGATGAGCGTCCCGTAATCGCGGGCGGGGAGGTATCGCTTCTCCCACTTCTCGAACTCGTCTGCGCCCGCCGAGTAGCGGGGCTTGACGGCGCCACATTCGTTGATCGCGCCGTTCAGTTCGACCTCGAACAGGCCGGCCTTGCCGTCGTCGACGAACTCGAAGCCGTCGATGTACCCGCGGTCGTAGAAGACCTCGAGGACGGAGCCGATGACGTTCGAGGCGGGCTGTATCTCGTGGGACAGGTGGCCGACGCTCTCGGCGTTGTTCACGCCGGCGAGCGCGTCGGCCAGTGGATCGTTGCCTGCCATAGTTATCGGTACTTCTTGAATCCCATCTCGCGGGCGACCTCGCGGAAGCACTGTCGGCACAGGTAGATGTCGTACTTGCCGACGAGCCCCTGATTGCGGCCGCATCGGCGACACTCGTGGTTCTGTCCCGTGCGACGGCTCGCGTGTTCGCCCGTCTGTTCTGTCTCTGATTCGCTCATTCTGTGACCTCCACGTCGACCTCGAAGGCGCTCTCGACGAACGCGATCGCGTCCTCGGGCGTCAGCCGGTGCCGCTCCGGGAGCGACCGCGACGCCTTGTCGCGCTTGGTCACCCGGTAGCCCGGCCGGACGAGGTTGACCGTCACGTCCAGCCCGTAGATCCCGATCTGCGGGTCGTACTCCTGGGAGGGGAACTCCGTGTGTTCTTCGACGCCGAAGCTGAAGTTCCCGGTCTCGTCGAACTGCTTCGCAGAGAGGTCTGCGAGCGGCAGCGCCGTCTCCAGGAACGCCGCGGCGGCCTCGCCGCGAAGGGTGACCTTCGCGCCGACCGGATCGCCCGGCCGGGCGCCGAACTGCGTCGCGGCGCTCGTCGCCGTCGTCCGCACGGCCTCTTGGCCGGCGATCTCTTCGAGGATCTCCTCGGCGTCTGCGAGTTCGCGACCGCCTTCGCCGACGCCCATGTGGACGACGACCTTCTCGATCTGCGGTTCGCGCATCTCGTGGAATCCGCTCTCGCTTTCGCTTCCGCTCATTCGCCGTCACCTCCGGTCTCGTCGGCGTCTGCTGTCTCGGGCTCGTCGTCGTTCTCGGCTCCGGCCGCGCCGGCGTCCTCGTCGTCGACGAAGTTCTCGTCGATGACGACGACGTACTCTTCGATCGTCTCGAAGGTGTCGTCGCCCGCCTCGACGATGACGGTGTTGTCGCCGCTGCCGGCCGTCACGGTGATCTCGTCGATCTCGCCGATCTCGCCCGAGTGAGTCCCGTCGACGGCGGTCACGAGCGCGCCCTCCTCGTAGGGGAAGTGCGCGACGATCTCTTGGGTCTCGTTGTCGACGACGAGCGAGTCGTTGGTGTCGTACTCGCTCGCGTCTTCGACGCGGACGTTCGCGCCGTCGTGCAGCGTGAGCTGCGTGTCGCCGCCGGTGACCTCCTGTTTCGCGACGATCTTGCCGAGGCGGCTGCCGGCCGCGTCGGCGTCGATCGGCGTCAGGGCGAGGCGGCCCCCCTCGTCGGGGAAGACGCGGTAGTACTCTTCGCGCTCGGTGAACGCGAGGATGTCGAACATCCCCACCGGGCGCTCCTCGTCGGAGACGGCGTCGCCGTTGATCAGGACGGTGCCCTGGTTCAGGGCGTAGCGCGCCTCCTTGCGCGAGTCGACGTAACCGAGCACGTCCCGCAGGAGGATGAGCAGGGGGACCCCCGCCTCTCCGTGCGGGCCCGCGTCGGCCTTGACGGTGAACGTCTGTGTCTTGCGTTCGACCGGCCAGGCGTCCGGGGCCGAAAGTCGCTTCTGGTGTCGGGTCATTGTTCGTCCTCCGTGGCACGCAGCCGCGCCTCGCGGCGGTCGTCTTCGAGGTCCAGTTCGGTCACGCGGAGGTTCGAGGCCTCCAGGGGGCGCGGGACCTCCTCGCCGTCGGCCTTCTCGACCGTCACGTCTTCGACGAAGACGGCCGTGTCCCGGAGGTCCACCTCGACGACCTCGCCTTCCGTGCCGGCGTAGTCGCCGCGGAGCACCTCGACGGTGTCGCCCGCGTTGACGCGAACGTTCCGCTGTCCGTACTCCTCGCGGAGGTCCTCGGACAGCGTCGCGCGGACCTGCTCGTGCCGCTCGTGCAGGGGCGCGTTCTGCGTCCGTGTTCGCTGTTTGTGTGGTTGTTTGGTCATACTGTTCTCAGACGATCATCGTCGCTGTCGAGGCGATGCTCCCGAAGCGCTCGGCCACTTCGCGCGCGATGGGACCCTTGATCTCGGTCCCGCGAGGCTCTTCCATCTCGTCGATGATGACGGCGGCGTTGTCCTCGAACTTCACGCGCGTCCCGTCCGGCCGGCGGATCGGCTTCCGCTGGCGGACGATGACGGCCTGCAGCACCTGGCGGCGCATCTCGGGCGTCCCCTTGGTCACCGAGACGGTGACCTGGTCGCCGATGCCCGCCTTGGGGTGTCGGTTCTTGGTTCCTGAGTAGCCCTTCACGCTGATGACCTTCAGCTCACGCGCGCCGGTGTTGTCCGCGCACGAGATGAGAGAGCCTCGTTCGAGGCCGCGCGTGACGTCGGCTTTCAGCGCCTCCATCACTCCTCACCTCCGAGCACGTCGACGACGACGTGAGACTTGGTCTTCGACAGCGGTCGGGTCTCTGCGATGCGTACCGTGTCGCCCTCCGCCAGGTCCACACACGGCGGTGCGTGGGCGGGGATGCGACTACGCCGCTTCATATAGCGGTCGTACTTGGGAACGCGAACGTCGTATTCGCGCTCCACGATGACGGTTTTCTCCATATCGGTGGAGGCGACCGTGCCCTCGAGCGTCTGTCCGCGCACCGACAGGGTGCCGTGGAACGGACAGTTCTCGTCGGAGCAGGTCTCCTCCGGTTCTTCTACGTTCAGTCCTATCGCCATAGTGAGTCACCTGCCTTCTCGGTTCGCAAGGCGGGTCGTGAGAGCAGACGTGTGCCATCCACCGTAACGTAGGCCGCGCCCTCGCAATTCCCGGACGGGGTCCGGGAAGCCGCTGGGGTCTCCCCAGTCGGCCGACCAGACTGACCGGCATCGAATCCGCCGGCAGTATCCGATCGAAGTTTGGACGCGGTCCCCGACGCCTTCGCGGCGTCGGCGGCTTCATCTGTGCGTGCGGTTCCGGGCGTGCCCGCCCGAGCGGGTAGCTCGAACTCGAACGTCGAGTCCCGTTTCGGCACCTGCTTCACCCGAGCGCGGGCCGGGGCTGCGGCTGCGGCTGCGGCTGCGGCGTCTGCCTCCGCAGCACTCCCGCTGACGTCGACACGGAGCGTCCGCATCGTCTCGCCGACGACGCGGCCGCAGATCCCGACGAGGTCGGGGTTGGGCGCGTCGACGACGGCCAGGCGGAGACCGTTGAGTTCGTGTCGCAGCAGCGTCTCGGGTGTCAGTGCCATCGGCTTCTATTCTCCGTTCTCGTCCGCGAAGTCGCCTTCTTCCTGCTGGATCGTCTTGATCCGCGCGATCGTCCGCTTCAGCTCGCTGACGCGGCCCGGGTTCTCCGGGGCGCCACCGGCGGCCTGGACGGCCCGCGTGTTGAGTAGCTCCGTCTCGAGTTCTTCGAGTTCGGCTTCCCGCTCTGCGGGCGTCATGTCGCGGATCTCTTCGGAGTAGAGGATCGCCATCAGTCTTCACCCTCCGTTTCCTCGTCCGCGTCGTCAGCGGCTGCCGCCTCGGCTTCTTCCATCTCGCCGAGGAGTTCTTCGGCCTCGGCTTCGACCTCCTCGTCGAGGTCCTCGAGGTCCTCTTCGATGTCGGACTCGGAGGGGACCTCGACGTCTTCGTCTTCGACATCGCCGGTCTCGACGGCTTCCTCTTCTGTCTCTTCGACGACCTCTTCGACGACTTCCTCGTCGATGGCTTCTTCGGGGGCGTCCCCCGTTTCGGCTTCGGCTTCCTCGCCGGTCTCGCCGACGTCGGGAACCTCCTCGGGCTCTTCTTCGAGGAGTTCTTCGACGCCTTCGGTCTCTGCGACCTG
>JBDGUP010000107.1:0-7755 GCA_042215815.1 Haloquadratum sp.
CCAGGAGTATCAGGACGTTCGTCCGACAGTATACAACCGTCAGTATCATAGCGGGGGCACGCGGGGGAAAGGCAATCGTTAAAAGTCGCGCCCGGGTCCGTTTCCATATGAGCCAGTCCGAACAGCGACACGCCCGACAGTGCGTGTCCTGTGGCATCAACATCTCCGGGATGAGCGCTGCGACGTTCGACTGCCCGGAGTGCGGCCACCAGATCTCGCGGTGTGCGAAGTGCCGAAAGCAGAGCAACCTCTATGAGTGCCCCGACTGCGGGTTTATGGGACCCTGAACGATGGGAAAAGTCGCTGCCAAGATCAAGGTGATGCCGAACAGCCCGGACATCGACCTCGACGAACTCCAAGAGCGGCTCGAACAGTCGCTCCCCGAGGGCGCGAAGATCAACGGCTTCGAGCGCGACGACGTCGCCTTCGGACTCGTCGCCTTGCTTCCGACGGTGATCGTCCCCGACGACGCCGGCGGCACCGAGGCCGTCGAAGAGGCGTTCGCCGACGTCGAGGGCGTCGAGAGCGTCTCGGTCGAGAACGTCGGCCGGATCTGACCCGGATCCGGGAGGGGGTTGTCGCCTCGATCGGTATACTGTCGGACGAACGTCCTGCTACTTCTGCTCATCCCCGGGGGGTGAGCGAACGTATCGGCGGTTTCGTCCGACAGTATATCACTCGCTCCGCCGCAAGACGAGCACGCCGACGATCGGCGCGATGACGAACCCCAACCCGACCGCGAAGATGAACGGCACGACGCCGGCGTTCAGCGCCGTCGTGGCGGCGACGCCGACGACGCCCCCCGCGAGAATGCTCGCGGCGACGCCGGCGCCGAACCGTTCGAGCCGGGTACTGGAGTCTTCGCGTGTCGACTCGCCGCCGCCGTCGAGCGCCGCGTCGACCTCCTCAGTGAGCTGCCCGCCGGATGCGTATTCCTGTGTCATAGTGGACCGTTCGGCCCCCTCCGATTTAGATTTTGCCGAGACGGACGAGACGGACGAGACGGACGAGACGGGAACGTGCGTTTTATAACCGAGTCGGCAGTACTGCCCTCTAACGACTATGCCGAGTTCCAACGGTCCGCTTCAGGGGACGCGAGGAAAGCTCTCGAACAACCCACGCAACCGGGGTTCGTCGCCGCCACAGCGCGCCATCCAGGAGTACGAGGAGGGCCAGAAGGTCCACCTGAACATCGACCCCAGCGTTCGCGAGGGGCGCTTCCACCCGCGGTTCAACGGGCACACGGGCGAGGTCGTCGGAAAGCAAGGCCGCGCGTTCAAGGTCGAGATCGTCGACGGCGGCAAGGAAAAGACGATCATCGCTCGGCCCGCCCACCTCCGCGCCCAGGAGTAGCTTCCGCATCCGATGACGATATTCAAAGAGAAGGTAGACGAGGAGTATCTGACCGTCTCGGAGGTCAAAGTCCTCCTCGAAGACGTCGAGGCCGAACGCGCCGCCGACGAGGAGCGCGAACTCCGCTACGAGCTGGCGCGTGCGATCGAGCACGTGAACCGCTTCGCCACGCTCGATCCGGAGGAGTCCCGCGACCTCGTCGAGGAGCTTCTCGAACTGGAGAAGGTCGACGCTCCCACCGCGATCAAGATCGCAGACCTGCTCCCACAGAGCCGGGACGAACTCCGGGCCGTCTACGCCCAGGAGCGATACGCGCTGGACGGCGACGAACTCGACGAGATCCTGAACGTCGTCGCGAAATACGTCTAGGGAGTATCGGACGGCGCCGTCGGCCAACTATTTAAATATACCCTGGGCGTACGTCAGGCTATGACCACGACCGAGAGCGGAGACGCCGACGACCCGAGCGACACCGAGTCGGATGCCGGCGGCGGTTCCGAGGCGGCCGAGCCTGCGGGAGACGACGCCGCGGAGGTGCGCTATGCGGTCGTCCTCGATCACCTGCCGCACGGCCGCGCCGACGACGATCGGCCTCGGCACCGGAAGTCCCCGCTCGCGTACGCGCTCGGCGAGCGCGAGTTCCGGCTCTTCGAGTTGACGCTCGCAGACGACGCGGACGTCTCCATCGGCGATCGGGTCGAGATCGCTCCGACGGAGGCCCGCGACGCCGTCACGGGGTTCAAAGAGGTCCCCTACGACGAGCTCTCGAACACCGCGACCGCGGAACTGGAGTACGCCATCGAAGAGGTCATAGACGCGAACGAAGAGCGGTTCGTCGACTTCTACAACGACGCCCAGCCCATCACGCTGCGCCTCCACCAGCTGAACCTGCTCCCGGGGATCGGCAAGAAACTGCGGAACAACATCCTCGACCAGCGGAAGCGCGGTCCCTTCGAGAGCTTCGAGGACGTCGAAGACCGCGTCTCGGGGCTCCACCGGCCGAAGGAGGTCCTCGTCGAACGGATTATGGAGGAACTGCGGGACGAAGACCTGAAGTACAAGACGTTCGTCGGCCGGGAGGAGTGACCCGGACTCCCGTCTCGGGCGAGGCGGTCGGTCCGGACGATCCGACCCGAGACGTTTACACGCGGCCGTGCGCAACACCGTCCAATGACTGATACTCTCGGCGAGCCGCGAGACCCCGACGACCTGCGGCGGCGGGCGGGCACGCGCGGCGATCCAGACCGCGACCAGCACTTCCTCGTCGACGATCGGGTGCTGGATCGGATCCCGACCTACCTCCCGGCGGACGCCGACACGACACACCTCCTCGAGATCGGCGGCGGGACGGGCGCGCTCACCGACCGGCTCCTCCGCGTCGCCGACGAGGTGACGGTGGTCGAACGCGACGGGGCGCTGGCGGCGTTTCTCCGCGAGGAGTTCGCGACCGCGATCGAGGCGGGACGACTGCACGTACTGGAAGGCGACGCGCTGGCGGTCGACCTCCCCGACTTCTCTGTGTGCGTCTCGAACCTCCCGTACGGCATCTCCTCGGAGATCGTCTTCCGGCTCCTGCCCGAAGCGCGGCCGATGGTGCTGATGTTCCAGCGGGAGTTCGCCGCGCGGATGGCCGCCGAACCCGGGACCGACGCCTACGGTCGGCTGTCGGTGAGCGCCCAGCACTACGCCGACGTCGAGGTGGTCGAGACCGTTCCGCCGGAGGCGTTCGATCCCGCGCCGGCGGTCGAGAGCGCGGTCGTTCGGCTGCGCCCGCGGGAACCGGACTACGAGGTCGACGACGAGGCGTTCTTCCTCGACTTCGTGAAGGCGCTTTTCACCCAGCGGCGCAAGACGATCCGCAACGCCATTCGAAACACGGCGCACATCTCGGGGCTCTCCGATCCGGAGGCGGTCGTGGCGGCGGTCGAAGCCCGGAGCGAAGCGTTGCTCCGCAAGCGCGCCGGCTCGCTCTCTCCGGCCGCGTTCGCCGAGTTAGCTTCCATTGCCGACGAACACGGACGCTGAGGTGTCACGCGTGTACAGCCTGTTCTTCCAGACGACGTCTGCGGGCGGCGGGGCCGGCGGGGCCGGCGGCGCAGTCGTCGGCGGCCTCGCACAGCTGGTCCCGTCGGCCGTCGGGCGTATCGCGGTCACGTTCGCCGTCGCCGTCGCGGTGATGGCGATCCTCGCGCGCACCGAGCGGTTGCACGCCCTCGAACCGAAACAGGTCCCGGAGACGGCCTGGCACCTCCTCGTGACGTTCGGAACGATGTTCGTCGCGCTGACGGCGGGTCTCGTCATCGTCGCCGTCTGGGGGCTGTCCGACGAGCTCGTCGGCGTCTTCAGCGCCAATCTCGGCCCGGAGGCGCTCGTTCGGTTCGGCATCTCGGCGCTGTTCCTGATCGGCGCCTACACGATGACCGGGCTGATCCGCCAGCTCGTCGAAGAGATCGCCCAGACGCGGTCCTCACTCGGCGAACACGAGCGCGAGATCGCGTTCCGGCTCGGACAGGTCACGGTGTATCTGCTCGCGGTCCTGATCGTGCTATCGCTGTGGCGGGTGAACATCGGCGGCATCCTGGTCGGGGCGGGGTTCCTCGGTATCGTCGTCGGGATGGCCGCGAGACAGACGCTCGGCGCCCTGCTCGCCGGGTTCGTGTTGATGTTCTCGCGACCGTTCGAGATCGGCGACTGGATCCAGGTCGGCGAGTACGAGGGCATCGTCACCGACATCACGATCGTCAACACGCGACTCCAGACGTTCGACGGCGAGTACGTGATGATCCCCAACGACGTCGTCTCCTCGCAGAGCCTCATCAACCGCAGCCGCAAGGGTCGTCTCCGGATCGAAGTCGAAGTCGGCGTCGACTACGACGCCGACCCGGAGCGGGCGGCCGAGATCGCCCAGCAGGCGGTCACCCGGCTCGACGACCCGATGACCGTGCCGACGCCCCAGGTCGTCCTCAAGCGGCTCGGCGATTCCGCGGTCGTCCTCGGCGTTCGCTACTGGATCGACAACCCCAGCGCGCGCCGAAAGTGGCGCTCGAAGACCGCGGTCATCGGCGCGGTCAAGGAGGCGCTGGAGGCGGAGGGGATCAAGATCCCCTACCCCCAGCGGGAGCTGATGGGGCGCGAAGAGACCGACGGCTTCGTCCTCGCGGGCGACGCGTCGGCGGCGGGTCGCGAGGAGGGCGACGCCCCGTGACCGACCGATCGGTGCGAGAGCTCGCCGAACGGCGCGGCGCGGAGACCGCGGTCTACCAGCCGGCGGAGGACTCGGGGCTGCTCGCGACGGCGATCGAAGCCCGCGGTCGCGGCCGACTGTTGGAGGTCGGCACCGGCTCCGGGTGGGTCGCAGCGCAGGCGGCCCGCGACGCCGCCGACGTGACTGCGGTCGTCGCGAGCGATCTCAACCCGCACGCCTGTCGCGCTGCCCGGCGGCGTGCGCTCGGCGTCGCAGACGTCGACGCGCCGCTTTTCGAGGTCGTCCGCGCGGACCTGGTCGAGCCCTTCGCCGCCGGCGCCTTCGAGACGGTCGCGTTCAATCCGCCCTACCTCCCGACCGACCCCGACAACGAGTGGGGCGACTGGATGGAGCGGGCGCTCTCGGGCGGCGAAAGCGGCCGGGCGTCGATCGAGCCGTTCCTCGATACCGTCGGGCGCGTCCTGGCTCCCGGCGGCGTGGTCTTGCTTCTCGTGAGTTCGCTCGCCGGCTACGACGCGGTCGTCGACTACGCTGCGGCGCGCGGATTCACCCACGAGACCGTCGTCGAGGAGTCCTACCCGTTCGAGACGCTGTCCGTGCTGGCGCTGACGCGGACCGAGAGCGCCGAGTGAGTGCACCGGAGATTACCATCAATCATATACTCCTTTAGCAAATATTAAGCCTCGGCATTTCGTAGCGACGGCCGATGACAGAGTTCGTCGCGACGACGCCCGGTCTCTTCCCGCTGCCGGACTGGGCGAAGTCGGACCTCTCGGACCTCAAGGGGCACCAGAAGGGCGACCTGATCTCCGGCGACGAGTCGGAGGCGGTCGCAGACACCTACGAGACGGCGCGATCCGAGGTGGTCGACGACCAGCGGGAGGCCGGTCTCGACCGGATCGTCGAGGGACAACTCCGCTGGGACGATATGATCGCCCACCCGCTGACCGTCCACGACAACGTCGAGACCGGCGGCATCGTCCGGTATTACGACAACAACAACTTCTACCGTGACCCGCGGGTCGTGGGCGACCTGACCGCCTCGGGCGACGTCCCGGCCGAACTGTCGGAGGCGCGCGACCTGCTCTCCGAAGACGAGACGCTCCAGGCGGTCCTGCCCGGCCCGTACTCGCTCGCGGACCTGGCGACAGACGAGCACTACGGCGACGAGCGGGAGTTCCTCGCGGCCGTCGGGGAGTTCCTCGGCGGCGAGGCCGCGGAGTTTCCCGCCCACGAGACGCTCTTCCTCCTGGAGCCGTCGCTCGTCACGTCGCCGCCGGACGACGACCTCGCGGGCGCCGTCCCCGAGGCGATCGACGCCGTCGCGGGCGCCACCGACGCCGACGTGGTCGTCCACACCTACTTCGGCGCGCTCTCCGAGAAGACCTACGCGCACCTGCTGGACGCCGACGTCTCGGCAGTCGGCCTGGATGTCGTCGCTGGCGACCGCGAGCAGACGGTCTACAACGCGAGCGAGTACGGCGTGACCGACGACGTCGCGCTCGGCCTCGCTGACGGACAGAACACGCTCGTCGAGTCCCCGGAGACCATCCGCGAGCGCGCGGCGTGGTTCACAGACCAGGTCCCCGCGACCGACTTCGAGACCGTGTATCTGAGCACCAACACCGAGTCGTTCTACCTGCCCGTGAACAAGCACCAGGAGAAACTCGCGGCGCTCGCGGCGGCCGCCGGACGCGACGCCGACGCCGACGCCGACGCGGAGGTGAACGCCTGATGGCCCGGAACGCCGACAACCGCGCGCAGTTCCGACCCGCGGACCACGCCGCCGAGCACTTCCTGCTCACGACCGTGGTCGGCAGTTACCCCAAGCCGAAGTGGCTCAACCGCGTCCGCGAACTCGCCGAGGACCCCGACTCGAAGTTCGACGACGAGGACCTCGAAGAGGCCCACGACGACGCCGCGCGCCTCATCACAGAAGAACACGAGCGCGCGGGGCTCGACACCGTCGCGGACGGCGAGATGCGCCGCGAGGAGATGGTCGAGTACTTCGCCCACCGGATCCCGGGCTATGAGTTCAACGGTCCCGTGAAGGTCTGGGGACACAACTACTTCGACAAGCCCTCGGTCGTCTCGGAGGTCGAATACGACGAGCCGTGGCTCGTCGACGAGTTCGAGTTCACCGCGACCGTGGCGACCAAGCCCGTGAAGGTCCCGATCACCGGCCCCTACACGCTCGCGCGGTGGTCTTTCAACGAGGCCTACGACGACGAGGAGGCGCTGGCGTACGACCTCGCGGACCTCGTCAACGAGGAGGTCGAACAGCTCGTCGACGCGGGCGCGCGCTACGTCCAGATCGACGAGCCCGCGCTCGCGACGACCCCCGACGACCACGCCATCGTCGGCGAGTCGCTCGAACGCATCGTCGACGGCATCTCGGAGGACGTCCGCATCGGCCTGCACGTCTGCTACGGCGACTACTCGCGGATCTACCCCGAGGTCAACGACTTCCCGATCGACGAGTTCGACGTCGAACTCTGCAACGACGGCTACGAGCAGATCGAGGTGTTCCGAGACCCCGCGTTCGAGCCGGATCTCGCGCTCGGCGTCGTCGACGTCCACGACGCCGACGTCGAGTCCGTCGCGGAGATCAAGCGCAACATCAAACAGGGTCTGAAAGTCGTGCCGCCGGAGCGGCTCACGATCTCGCCCGACTGCGGCGTGAAGCTACTGCCCCGCGAGGTGGCCTACCGGAAGATCGAGAATATGGTCCAGGCCGCCCGCGAGGTGGAAGCAGAACTGGACGCCGGCGAGATCGACGTCACCGCACCGTCGCCCCAGCAATAGCGGTTTCGCGCTCTTTTACTGCTGTTCGCTGTTCTCGTCGCCGTCGTCGCGTCCGGAGCCGCACCCGTCGGTGCCGCCGTATTCGAGCGCGAGGACGACCGCGCCGGCCAGCGCGGCCAGCCCCGCCTCGGCGCGGACCGCCGAGACGTACCACTCCGAGGGTTCGAGGTCGTCGGGATTCTCGTACCCGGCGAGGACCAGTCGTTCGAGGGTCTCGAGGACGCGTCGGGGGAACAGCACACCGGCGACGCCGCAGACCATCGTCGATGCAGCCGCCAGTTTGGTGCAGGTACTGCGCATACGTTCACTTCGCTGTCGGGCGACAAGAGGGTAGCGATGGCGCGCGAGAAGAGAACGCTCGCCGCCGGTTCCGGCTCCGGTTCCGGCTCCGG
>JBDGUP010000080.1:0-7375 GCA_042215815.1 Haloquadratum sp.
CGTGACCGTGGGTGGCGATCACCGGTACACAGTGAGACTAGTCATTATCAGTCCCAGAACGACTGCGTCCGCGCGTACTGCCGTTCCTGTTCGAGGATGTCGCGGTAGAAGTCGGCCTCGTCCTCGCGGAGGTTACCGATGATGCGGGCGGCGGTCTGCGGGCCGACGCCGCGCGCCGCGAGGGCGATCACGGCCTGCTTGCCGTGGCTCTGCACCAGACTCGCCGAGCGGTAGGCGCGCTCGACGAGCCGCTCTTCCTCGTCGTCACGCGCCCCGGCGTCGGCGCGGACCGCGGCCGGGGTCTCGTCGTCCCAGGGGTTCAGACAGGCAATGCGGGTCGCGCCGCACTCGGGGCATTCGGGTTGATCGCGGACGCGCCGCACCTTCGTCTCGCGCTCCCAGTCGGCGCAGTGCAGACACAAGAGCCGCACGCGGTCGTTCCGGATCCGCTCTCTGACCGCCTCGATCACGCTGGCGTCGGCGTTCTCGGGGACGAGCAGTTCGCGCCCGCTCGAACGCCCGTCGACGCCGATCGGCGTCCGCTCGCGCGCGGTCGCCAGCGTCGCCGCGCCGTCGTCGGGATCGGCGTCGTCTCCGGCGTCGTCCGCGCCGGTATCGGCGGACTGGAGCCGACAGAGCAGGGCCGCCGTCTCGTCGACGGCGAGGTCGGTATGAAACACCTCGCGGACGGCCTCGTCGTAGACGGGCGTGTCCTCGAGCGCCGCCAACAGGCGGTCGGCGCCGAAGCGCTCGCGGCCCTGATACCGTTTGAGCGCGCCGAACTTCGCGGCGACTTGCGCGAGCGTGAACTTCAGCGCGTCGGAGTTCTTCAGCGCGAGTTCCAGCACCGCTCCGACGTGTTCGGGGTCGGTGGTCTCGAGCACCTCGGTGACGTCCCGGACCGACGCGCGGGCGGGCACTTCGAGTTCGATCCGGTAGGGACTGACCTCCATCCCCACCGACGAGCCGGTGCGCTGGCCGACGAGCGCGGCGAGCAGCCGTCCGAGCGTCTCGTTGACCCGGTGGCCGTAACAGCTGTTCACGACCACCTCGCGGCCCCGTCCCTCCGCGACGAGCCGGTCGGCCGTGGGAATCGGGTGACCGGCGTCGACCTGGCGCTCGATCGGGTCGAGCGCCGCCGCGAGCGTGTCGGCGTCGGTCGGATACCGCGCCCGGAGGTCGCGCGCGACCGCCTCCCGCGACGCCCCGCGTTCGAACTGCTCGGCGGCGACGCCGCGGATCTCGCCGACCTCGTTCGCCACCGCTTCCGGGACCGGAATCTCCGAACCGGTCCAGGAGGGGACCTCCCCGCTCGGGTCCTCGATCGGAGTGACGTTCACGCGCGCCTCGTCGTCGTCGATGTCGTTGATCCGCCACATCTCGCCGCGCTGGATGAACGCCGCGCCGGGCTCGGCGAAGTTGACGACGAAGCGCTCGTCGAGGGTGCCGATCTGACCGCGCGAGGAGATGTCGTAGACCTCGTAGGTCTCCTCGTCGGGGATCATAGAGAGGTTGGCATAGAAGTACCGCCAGGTGCCGCCCGATTTCTCCAGCCTGTCGGCCTCCTCGTCGAGCCACAGCAGGCGGTTCTGTGAGAGTTCGCGCACGACCTCGCGGAAGGTCTCCTCGTCGAGATCCGCGAAGGGGTACGCCGCGGTGACGACCTCGTAGGCCCGCCGGGCCGACACCTCGCTTTCGTCCATCACGACGCCGACGATCTGGTTGGCGACGGTGTCGAGGCTGGCGTGGTGGATCCGCGCGGGTTCGACCTCCCCGGCCGCGGCGCGGCGGGCGATCGCGAGCGCTTCGAGCGTGTCGTCCGCCGACGAGGTGACGATCGTGCCGCGGGAGACCTGCCCGCGGCGGTGGCCGGCGCGGCCGACGCGCTGGAGGAGCCGCGAGACCTCGCGGGGGCTGCCGTATTGGACGACGTGGTCGACGCGTCCCACGTCGATGCCGAGTTCCATCGACGACGTACAGACCAGGGCGTCGAGATCGCCGGCCTTGAACCGGTCTTCGACGTCGATCCGGACGTCCGTCGCGAGCGATCCGTGGTGGACCTCGATCGGCTCGCCCAGCGTCTTGAAGCGCGACCCGAGCGCCTCCGCGGTCTGTCGCGTGTTGACGAACACCAGCGTCGAGTCGTGGTCCCGGACGACGTCGCGGATGGCGCGGACGTGACTCGCGATCTGGGCGTCCGTCGCGAGCCGGCCGGCGAGCCGTTCGTCTTCGGGCGTCACTTCGGGATGGACGACGGAAACGGAGACGTCGGTGCCGGCGTCGACCTCGACGATCTCGAAGTCGCGATCGCCGGTGAGGAACTTCCCGACCTCGCCGGGCGATCCGACCGTCGCAGAGAGCCCGATCCGCTGGAAGGGCCCGGCGAGCGCCCGGAGTCGCTCCAGTCCGACCGTCAGTTGCGCGCCGCGCTTCGCGGAGGCGAGTTCGTGTACCTCGTCGACGACGACGTGGCGGACCCCAGAGAGCGCCCCGCGGAGCTTCTCGCCGGTCAGCATCGCCTGGAGCGTCTCGGGCGTCGTGATCAGCACGTCCGGCGGGTCGTCGGCCTGCTTCTGCCGCTGGTACTGGGTCGTGTCGCCGTGGCGGACGTCGATCTCCACCTCGAGCGCCTCGCCCCACCACTCCAGTCGTTCGCGCATATCGCGGTTCAGCGCCCGCAGCGGCGTGACATACAGCGCCGAGAGCCCCTCGCGGGCCTCGGCGTCGGAGCGAACGATGGCGTCGAAGACAGGGAGCATCGCCGTCTCGGTCTTGCCCGTCCCCGTGGGCGCGAGCACGAGGGCGTTCTTCCCGGCCGAAAGCGGCGGGATCGCCCGGCGCTGTGGCTCGGTGGGCGTCTCGAAGCCGCGCTCGGAGAGGGCGTCGCGGACCGGCTCACCGAGTTCGGTGAACGCGTCCATCCGCGCCGCCGTCGTCCGCTCGGTCATCACCCGACGTACCGGCGCGAGCGGATTAAGCGCAGCGTTCCGGCGGGCGGGCGCGTCACTCGACGACTGCCCTGTACGCGGCACCGGCGGCCGCGACGAGCACACCGGTATCAGACCGACCGATACGGGCCAAGTCGCGTCCCGTCGAGCAGGTACGCCTCGGTCTCGTCGTCGACGAGCGCGTCCGGGAGGAACGGCGCGAGGAACCCCTGTCCTTCGACGTTCGCCCACGTCCCGCCCGATCGGTCGTTGAACGCGGGGACGACCACGATCTCTGGGTCGCGCCACTCGAGGTCGGCGACGTCGAGACCCAGGTGCTCGGCGAACGGGTCGGGCCGGAGCCGCCCGCGGAGCCACGCGCGTTCCGTCCGACCGCCGCCGACGCTGTCTTCCAGTCGGACCGCGGGGTGTTCGTGGCCGACACAGAGCACGTCGCTCTCGACGACCGGGCGGGACGGCCAGGTGTGCCCGTGGACGAACCCGACTCGCGCGTCGTCGCCGTCCCGGGTTCCCTCACCCGGGTCGCCGCCGAAGCGGACGCCGCCGGGGTCGGTGACGGCGAATCGGTCGCCGTACTCGGACTCGAACCGCTCGGCGAGACCGACGTCGTGGTTGCCGCGAACGAGCGTCACTGGGACGCGGTCGCACACCGGTCCGAGGAGGTCGGAAACCTCGTCGATCTCGGCGCCCTCGGCGCCGCCGATCCGGTGGCCCAGATCACCGAGCACGACGAGCCGGTCCGGATCGAGGCGGTCCAAGAGACCGACCAGCCGGACGCGCCGGACGGCCGCGTCGCTTTCGAGTTCGACCCCGCGCTCGTAGCGCAGGCCGGCCTCGATCCCGGCGTGGTAGTCGGCGACGACGAGCGCCGTCTCCGCGCCGAGGCGCGCGAGTGCGGCGGGCTCGCCGGGGACGGGATCGACGAGCGGCGCTGCTGCGGACTCGGATGCGGACTCGGATGCGGACTCGGACATAGGCGAAGGCACCGCCCGGCTCAGATCGCCTTCAGCGTGTCCTCTGCGGGCTCGTAGCACTTGCCGCTCATCAGCGCCTCCTGGATGGCGTCGTCGACGTCGCCGGGATCGGCGCCGTACTCCTCGACGACGGCCGCGACGACGGCCTCGCGGTCGGCGCCGTCGCCGTCGTCGAGGTCTGCCATCACCGCGACGGCGGCCTCCTCGAGGTCGACGTCCGCCGGGGCGTCCGGCGGTTCGGATTCGTCCGCCGCCTCCGACTCCGTCCCGCGCCCGGGTGCGGTCTCCTCGCTCGGTTCCGCGTCCGAGGCCGTCTCCTCGTTCGATTCGGTGCCAGAGACCGACTCCCCGCCCGGCTCCACACCCGGCGACGGCGCGTCGCCGTCTCCGGCTTCCGGTTCGGCCTCCAGTTCGTCTACGTCCGGCACGTCGATGTCGGCCTCGCCGGGCGCTTCGACCTCGTTTCCGGTCGCGAACTCGGTGCCGTACTCCGATTCGATCGCTGCGCGTTCCTCCTCGTCGAGTTCGTACATCTCGCCGTCGTCGAGGTCCGCGGATCCGGATTCGGGGGCGCCCCCGGCGTCCGTCTCCGACGCAGCCGCCGGTTCGGAACCGGCGTCGCCCTCGGCCGGTTCAGCGGGGCTCTCCTCGGAGTCGCCGCGGTCGTCGCTCGCGCCGCCGACCCCCTCGACGCTCGCGACGGTGTCGCCGGGGGACGCCGACGCCGCGGCCACGGCCGGCAGGGGACCGAGTTCCTTCGGCCCCGACTCGGCCGGCGCGGCGGCGTGGGAGTCGACGGCCTCCCGCTCGCCGGCGACGAGTTCGAGCGCCTGGACGGCCAGCTCGCGGACGGACTCCAGGTAGTGCTCTGTCGGTCCGTAGTGCTCCAGCGCGAGGGCGACACCCCGCGCGAGCGCCGCGTCCACACCGCGGGCTTCGAGCGCCGCGACGAGGTCGTCGCCGCGGACCTCCAGGTCCAGGGCGGCGGCCACCGTGGCGATCCGCTCGAGGGTCGCCTCCGCGGCGGCGACGACCCAGCGGTCCCGCGTGTCGGCGTCGACCTCGTTGATGCTCTCCGGCCGGACGGAGGTGAAGATCCGATCGGAGTCTTCGGGCCGGTAGGTCCGGGCCTTGCCGGTGATCGAGACGAACGTCGGGGGCGCAGCGCGGTCGAGAAAGCCCATCGCGTCGGGCTGGTACTGGCCCGCGTAGGTGACGAAGACGCCCGTCGGGTCGGCGATGCGCCCCCGGAGGACCTCGTCGCCGACGCGTTCGACCTCGGTGAGCGCGCCGACGGCGAACAGGCGGTTGATCCGCGCGCCCGTCGGCGTGACCACGTAGTTCGGCGCGCGCTCTTCGTCGCCTTCGGAGTACGACAGCGTCGCGTCGTCGAACTCCGCGGCGAAGACCCGGCGTGCCACCTCGCGGCGGTTCTCGGCGTCGCTCACGATCGCACCTCCTCGAGGAGCGTCGTCGCACGCGTCGCCGGATCGTCGTCGGTGCGCTCGAACTCGCTCGCTTCGACGTTCGCGCCGTAGTCGTCGACCGAGAGGCTGCCCCGCACGCGGTACTCGCGCCCGACCACCCGATCGCTGATCGCATCGGCGACGACCTCCTTGTCCATCGCCTCGCGGGCGGCCTCCCGCGCGTCGTCGAGAGTGCCGCCGTAGAGGTCCTCTGTCAGTTCGCGGTCGAGGACGGCCGTGACGGTCCCGGTCCCGTCGTCGACGATCGCCTTCACGCGCAGGTCGTCCTCGCCGTCGACATCGCCGTGGGCGCGGCACTGGCCGTTCTGGAGCACCCGACCACACTCGGGACAGCGCTCGATCAGCCCGGAGCCGTCCCGGACCTCGAGGACGTTGCCCACGAGTTCGACATCGAAGAGTCCGCCGGCGTCGACCGCCTCGGCGATCTGCATCCGCGGCGCCTCGTCGTCGACGTCGATCTCTTCGGCCAGCGGCGTGACCGTCGTGAACTCGGAGAGGTTCACCTGCGGGACGCCCCGAAACTCACGGACGTAGACCTCCTCGAACCGGAAGTCGTGGCCCTCGCGCAGCTCCGAGCGGGCCTCCCAGTCGGTGAAGGGGAGCCGGCCGGTCTCGTCGGCGATCACGCCCGAGCGGATCGTCGTCTCGCCGTCGCGGCCGTCGATGACCCGCTCTTGTGCCTCCAGCACGCGGACCTCGACGTTCCGACCCCGATCGCCCGCTCGCAGGTCGACGAGGGCCGTGTCGCCGCCGATCTCGTAGGGGACCTCGACGGGCGTCGTCTCGACCGCGACGGTCGAAGACTGACCGACGTTGAGTTCGGCCTCGCCGTCCCACTCGCGAACGTTGGCGTTCCCGACGGTGACCGAATCGCCCGGCTCGAAGCCGAAGTCCTCCCACGCGGTGTAGGAGATCTTCCCGGTCTCGTCTGCGAACTCGCCCTCGCGGATGACCTGCTCTTCGCCCTGGTAGCGGATCGACCGCCGTCCCTGGGAGAGGACGCGCACCGTCACGGTGACGTTGCCGTCCTCGGGGGTGACGTCGGCCACGTCCTTGGTCGTCGGCGTCGCGTCCCCGCCCTCGTCGCCGCCGTGCTTGCGGCGGATGCTCTGTTTTGCCTCGTCGATCGGCACGCTGTACGACAGGAGATTCTCCAGGTCGGATTTGACCTCCGCTTTGTCGACACCGAGGGCGGAGGCGAGCTCCTCGGCGTGATCGTCTACGTCCATCGTCGGTCAACGTACGCGCGCCGACGGTAAAAAAGGGTCGCGCCGAGACCGAGGGGTTCGCAGCCGATGTCCGGTGGCCGAACCGCCGACACCGGGGCGGCGAGCACCGTGACGAGACGACACCCGTCAGTATCAGTATCAGTATCAGCCGGCCGCCGCGTCGAGTTCCCGAGAGACGTACACCACCAGCGCGAGCGGTACGCCGAGCGCCAGCGCGACCGTCAGCCCGCCGTAAGCGGCGAACCCGAGCGGCGTCGCGGGAAACGGAATCACGAAGAGGAAGCGCGGCGGCCGGAGTCCGTCGACGAACACGCCTGTGAGAGCGCCCGCGAGGGCGGAGACACCGACGAGCGCGGCGTAGAGTCGAAGCACGAACCGCGATCCGTTCCGCCCGTCCGCGTCGGCTGCGTCAGCGTCGGTCACGCGTTCAAATCGCGCGTGGAGGCGGTTAAGCGCCCCGTTCGCGACCGCGTCGAGGACGGCGGCGAGACCGACGCACCTTTGACGGGGAGCCACGTAGTTCGGGTATGAGCGATCGGGACCTCCTCGGCGTCATCCTCGGCGCGATCGCCGTGCTGATGTTCGTCACCGGCATCGTCCTCGCGGTCTGATACTGACGGGTGTCGTCTCGTCCCGGTGCTCGCCGACACCGGGGCAGCGAGCACCAGTACAAAGTTACAACCGTCATTATGAGAGTTCTGGGTTGGCTGGCTCATCCACGGGTTGGTGTATCGTCA
>JBDGUP010000118.1:0-7037 GCA_042215815.1 Haloquadratum sp.
ACGCGTTGCCGTCGCGCTCGCCCCGGAAGCCGCACCCGACGGCACAGAAGTTGCACACCGTCTTGGACAACTCCGTGCCCGTGTCCTGTACGTCTGTCTCTCCCTCTTCCTGCTGGAGCGCCTGGCCCGTAGCGCTCCCGCCGAGCGCCAGCGCCCCGGCCATCGCGCTCGCCTTCATAAACGAGCGTCGGTCGAGGTCGAGTGAGACTGGCTCTGTACTCATAGGTCTCCCCCTTGCATAGTGCTACCGTACAATACGTCACCGCGAACTGTATTGAATTTTTGGTATCCTCCCGCCGGGAGGAAATAGCCAGAGTTCCGAAAATCCTCCTGGCGTAATCGAAAAAGTTTGACGAAAAGGGATTTTCACCGAGAATATGGGACGATCACAACTCTTCGTCGGTATTCGATTCGATCGTCCAGTCTGCCCCGTCGGCCGCCTCGGCGAGCGGGACGAACTCCCACCCGGCCTGCTGTGCGATCCGCTCGTCGTCTTCGCTCACGCCCACGAGCGCCATCCGATCCGCGTAGAACATCGACCGCTCGTCGATCTCCGAGAGGCGCTCTATGGGGCCCGTCCCGCTGCCGTTGAAGAAGTCCAGGTCGAGACCGTGTTCGCGCTGGAACCCCGTGAGGGCGGGTGCCGAGACGTCGCCGACGACGCCGATCCAGTCGGCCCACTGGTTCGCGTCCGCGCAGGCCACTCGCGGCTCCGCGAGGCGCCGTATCGCCTCGTAGGAGAAGGCCAGCGTGAAGTCGTCCGCGTCGCCGCCGTGCGGCCCGCCGGTCGCCCCCCGATCGGACTGTGCGGCGCCGTCCGACTGGCGAGCTGCGGGTCCGGACGCGGCCGCCTCCTCGGTCTCGGGGCCGGTCCCGGCCGCGTCCCCAGGTGCGGCCCCGGCGCCCGCGCCTCCCGATTCCACGGGGATGCCCGCCGGGCTGTCCTCGTTCGCCCGGGGGACGTGCGGCATCGCGCGGGTCTCTCTGTCGCCGTCGGCCGAGTCCGATTCGCCGTCGACCGCGTCGGATGTCGCCTCCCGTTCCCGGGCCGCGGTCGAGCCTTCGGTCTCCGAGTCCGCAGCTCCCCAGGGGTCCTCACTCGAGCCGTCGAGCCAGCGCTGTTCCTCGCTTCCGGTGTCTCCGTCGGTCCTCTCGTCGCTGTCGGCGTCGAGGTCGTCGATGTCGATGCGGTCTGTCATAGTGTGGGTGCTGTCCGGGCGAACGGTCGCGGGCGGGTCGGCAGACGCCGTCGACCCGGCGGTCGCTGTGCAGTAAGCGTATGCGCCACCAGCGAAAAAAGGTTCGGCCGGTCGACCGGTCACCGGAAGTCCTCGACGAACCGGGCGGGCAGACGGTCGACGAAGTCGGCGGGGAGGAGGTCGACGAGCGTCTGTGTCACATACACCATCGGCTTGCGCAGCAGGACGTACACCGCGGAGACGCCGAGCGCGACGACCACGCCCGTCTCGACGACGCCGTCGACGGCGTAGACCGTGGGAACGGCGAACGCGACGGCGACGAGCAGGTCCTCGGGCGCGCCGTCGTACCGGACCCACCGCCGGGGGCGGATCCACCGGCCGTGGTAGTGGCTGTAGACGGCGCGCTCGGACGTCCCGAGCCACGGTTTCAGCTCCAGACCGCCCCCGAGCGCGTCCATCACCGAGTGGAGCGCGGCCGCCGCGAGGAAGAATGCGACGGCGACGGCGACCGTGCCCGCTGTGGGGACCACTGCTGGGACGACCGCGGCGACGGCGACGGCGACGGCGGCGGCCCCGCTGAAGTACACCGGGAAGTGCAGCGTGCGGCGGTGACCCGCATAGAGGTCGAAGTCCGGGAACAGACCGCCGAGCGCCGCCGCCGCGATCGGCAGGACCGAGGTGCCGGCCGCGCTCTCGGGGAACAGGCCGCCGACGAGAACGGCGAGCACGACCCCCGCGAGCGCGTGCGTGGTTGCCATCATCGTCCCCGAGTAGGCGAATGCGCCGTAAGACCGTTTCGTGTGTGTCGGTAGCAAGCGGCAGTGGCGGACGCGACAACCCCTATAACCGCCCCCGCCGTACCGTCCCCTATGCGGGTGCGACTCCCAGCCGACGCCGCGGGGCTCGCGGCCAGCGCGATGCGGATGGCCGTCGCGGTCATCCTCGGCTACGGCGTCGCGGTCGTGAACCTGAGCGTCGTCGTCAACGCCGTGGTCGCGCTCGGCGTCACGTACCTGCCCGCGCTGCTGCGCCGCGACTGGGGGATTCGGCTCTCGCCGCGGCTGACGGCCGTGGTCACGCTGGCCGTCCTCTTGCACGCGCTCGGGATGGTCGGTCTCTACGAGCACGTCTGGTGGTACGATCACCTGACGCACACGTTCTCGGCGATGCTCGTCGCGGCCGTCGGCTATGCGGCCACCTGCGCGGTCGACGAACACTCCGACGCCGTGTCCGTCCCGCCCCGGTTCCTGTGGGTGTTCCTCTTGCTTTTCACGGTCGCGCTCGGGGTCTTCTGGGAGGTCCTCGAGTTCCTCGCGCGGCAGGTGGCCGCCGCGCTGGGGGTCGAGGCCGTCCTCGTCCAGTACGGCCTCGAGGACACGATCTTGGATCTGGTCTTCGACACGGTCGGTGCCCTCCTCGTCGCCCTCTTCGGGACCGAATCGCTCGGTGAACTCACTGATAATGACTAGTCTCACTGTGTACCGGTGATCGCCACCCACGTTCACGGCGATCACCGGGAAGAGACGAGACGAGTCATTATGAGTCCCTCCGGGCGCACATCGCCGAGTAGTCGCCCGTTCCGGGGGCCGACGGTACTATACTTTTGTACCCGGAGTGTGTATCGTTGCCATATGTCGTTTGTCATCGTCGGGTACGGCCGGGTGGGTGCCCGAACTGCCCGCATTCTCCAGGAGGAGGGACACTCGGTCGTGGTGGTCGAAAACGACGCCGACAAGGCCGAGCGAGCCCGCGACGCCGGCTTCGAGGTCGTCGAGGGCGACGGACGCAACGAGTCCGTCCTGAAGCGTGCCGGCATCGACGGCGCCACCGCGATCGGCGGACTCACCGGCGATCCGAACGTGAACTTCGCCGCCTGTATGGTCGGCGAGGAGTTCGGCTGCCGGACCGTGATGCGGATCAGCGAAGACTACAGGGAGGAGATCTACGAGCGGTACGCCGCGGACGTCGACGAGGTGATCTATCCCGAACGGCTCGGCGCCGCCGGGGCGAAGACCGCACTGCTCGGCGGGAGTTTCAACGCCATCGGAGAGCTGACCGAGGATCTCCGGCTCACGACGGTCACCGTCACCGAGGACGCGCCGGTCGTCGGCCAGAAGGTGAACGACGTCGACCTCGGTGACTGGGGGCGGATCTACGCGCACGGCCGCGAGCGGGAGCCGATGACGATACCGCTTCCCGGGACCGTGGTCGAACCCGGAGACCAGCTCGCGCTGATCGTCGAGAGCGACTGTCTCGATCGGGCGAAAGCGGAGCTTGTCGGTGGGTAGTCCACTCGTCTGCCGGATCCAGGAAAGCCGGATGCGCCGTCGTGGGGGATGACAGCGTCCGACGACCGGGGTGCAACGTCCGCGTGTGGGGGGCGCGCGGTGGGAGGATGGGAACTGACAGATCGGATCGGCTGCGGCGGAGACGCCCCCGCAGGGATGACACAGCCACGATGAGGCCGTCAGTGCGCGCCCGTTCGTGTGCTCCGTCGTACCACACTTAAAACCGCGTCAGACGCCGGGCCGACGGCGGGGCTGCCGGCCCGGCGTGGTCGGACGATCCACCGCTAGCTGCGCAGGTAGCCCTGGAGGTACGAACCGAGGAACATCCCGGCGAGCGCCCACAGGATCGGGACGTTGCCGATCCCGAGGCTCGCGTAGGCCGCGCCGGGGCAGATCCCCGACAGCCCCCAGCCGACGCCGAAGAGCATTCCGCCGACCACGACGTTGCGGTCGAAGGACTTCAGCCGCCGACCGTAGGTGTTGCCCGTCAGCGGCGCCCGGTTCAGGAGCCGCGGGGCGACGAAGAACGCTATCCCCGTGACGGCCGCGCCGCCGAACATCACGAAAAGCAGCCCGAAGTCCTCGAACTGGAGGAAGTTGAGTACCACCTCGGGACGGGCCATGTGGCTGTAGGCGAGACCGAACCCGAAGATCAGCCCGCCGATCAGGACCAGCGGGACGAAAAGCGGGTGGCGGCCGTCGCCGTCGGGCCGGGTGCCGGGGCAGGGACTCGACATTACGGACTCACCCCCAGCGCGGCGACCACCTGCGCCGTGAGGATGGCGACCACGAGAAACGTGAGGACGCCGACGAGCGACGTCTTCGAGCCCGAACCGACGCCACAGACGCCGTGGCCGGACGTACAGCCTTTCCCGATCCGCGTCCCAAGACCGACGAAGACGCCGCCGACGAGCAGCCGCCAGGTCTGGACGTCTGTCGTCCACGCCCCGCCCTGATACACGACGGCGTAGACGCCCGCGCCCAGGATGGTCCCGAGCGTGAACACCGCGCGCCAGTCGCGCGAGGCGACGTACTGCTGGAAGCGGGACTGGTCGGAGACGTACGACAGCGTCGACTCGAGGAACGTGCTCGCGCCGGCGCTGATCCCCGTCCCGAGGTAGATCACAGCCACCCCGAGACCGACGAGGAGACCGCCGATCGCATACCGGCTAACCCCGTGGGGAAACAGTTCGGCCGCTATCTGGAGGGGCAGTAGGTCACTCACCATCGGTTGCATCAGTCACCTGCGAGCGATTGCCGACGGGCGCTGCGGTCTGCGAGGCCGACGGCGCGAGAGAAGACGCCGGCGCGCCGGCCCGTCTGTCGTTCCGGAGCACGCGGTTCCACCGTGTCCGAAGTCGGAGAGTCCTCAGTGTCCATATCGTTCGTCGAATCGTATCGGTGGACGACATAAAAGGGTTCGCATAGTAGTTCACATAACTCACAATACAACTTGCGGATATCGCGCGTCTCTGGAGACGACCGATACTTCACGATCGTCTGTTTCAAACTCTATCGGTGGAGTTATCGGCGTTCTAAGGGTTCGCCAGCCGACTGCAGAACGAACTGGTCCGATACTAGTTGTTTGTGGTATCTACAAGAACCGACATCCTTTTAATCGGCGCATTAATATTGTGCAGTAGCTCCAATACGACCAAGGAGCGGACATCCCATGAGTGTAGAATTCGATATCGCGGAGACGCTCGACGTGAAAGGCGCATCGTGTCCGATGCCGGTCGTCAAGACCAAGTCGGCCATCGACGACCTCGCTGCAGGCGAGGTGCTGGAAGTGCTCGCGACAGACCCCGGAAGTATGAGCGACCTCGACGGGTGGGCGTCCGGGACGGACGGCGTCGAGATGCTCGAACAGGTCGAAGACGGCGACGAGTACAGACACTACGTCCGCAAGACGGAGTGAAACGATGGAGAAGATCGGTATCATCGTCGACAGCGACAGCCCCAAGAGCCTCGCGATGGCGATGAATCTTGGACACACCGCGCTGGCGTCCGATATGGAAGTCCTCGTCTACTTCACCTTCGACGGGCTGACCCACCTCCTCGAGGGCGAAAAGGACGTCTCCGAGATCCAGCCGCTGCTCGAGGAGGGAATGCCGAACCCCTACGACCTGCTCGACGCGCTCGTCGCCGACGGCGGCGATCTCGTGACCACCGTGGCCTGTACGACCACCCTCGACATGCTCGCGTGGGATCAGGAGGCCATAGACGACGCGGTCACGACCGAGTTCGCCGGGGCGGCGACGTTCCTCGAAGCCGTCGACGACGCCGACCACGTGTTCAGCTTCTAACGATGAGCAGCGAGACAGCAGACGCGGCCGACGACGCCCCCTCCCGTGCCGAACTCGCCGCCCGCGTCGACGAGCTCGAAGCCCAACTCGAGGCGGCGACCGACGACGGGGGCAAGCAGATGTCCATCATCGCGACGAAGGGCACCCTCGACATGGCCTACCCCCCGCTCATCCTGGCCAGCACGGCGGCCGCGTTCGGCTACGACGTGACCGTCTTCCACACCTTCTGGGGGCTCGACATCCTCCACGAGGAGCGTTCGAGAGAGCTCAAACTCAGCTCGGTCGGCAACCCGAATATGCCCGTGCCGAACATCGTCGCGGCGCTGCCGGGGATGGACCGCGTGACGACCTCGATGATGGAGCGGAAGATCGACGACAACGACACCGCGACCATCGAAGAGCTCATCGAGACGTCACTGGAGATGGGCGTGGAGTTCCAGGCCTGCCAGATGACGATCGAACTGATGGGCTACGACGAAGACGACTTCTACGACGGGGTCACCACCGGCGTCGGCGCGGCCACCGCCATTCAGGACATGGCCGACGCCGACATCCAGCTGCTCGTCTGATCACCACCCTTCTTGTCCGCGCCGGTTCACGGACGCGTATGCACACGTGGCGCGCGCTGTTCGAACGCGGAGCGGCGGTCGACGTCGGCGTCGACGACGTCCGCGCGGCGCTCGGTCGGGTACGAACGACCGACGCCGACGCGTCGGCGGAACCGGAGCCGGACGCCGAACCGGGAGACGCGTCGGCGCGCGATGTCGCCCCGCCGGCGGAGTCCAGCCCGGCCCGGGTCGTCGCCGACGCCGACGTTCTCGCCGCGGATCTGCTCGTCGACGCCGACGCCCGACGCGCGCTGGATCACCTCCGGGCGCACTCCTGGACGACACTCCTCGCGAGCGATCCCCTGCTTGAGGACGCCGAGGCGGTCGTCGCCGCCCTCGCCACGCCGGCGCTCGCGGGGGACTGGCGCGCACGGCTGGACGCGTGGCGCGACCCCGTCTCGCACCCGCCCGGCGATCACCCGGCGCTCGCGACCGCCTACCGCGGCGGCGCGATGCACCTGCTCTCGTTCGACGACGACCTCCTGTCGGCGAAGGCGGGCGCCGCGCTCGGGAGCCGCCTCTCGGTGAGCGCCCGTCCGCCTGCGGCCTTCGCGTCGCTCTTCGCTCCCGCCAGCCTCTACCGGGAGGTCGTCGGCGGCGAGTATCCGGGTCCGGACCGGGACCCGCGGGAGTGAT
>JBDGUP010000063.1:0-6939 GCA_042215815.1 Haloquadratum sp.
GACGTACTCTCGCCCTAAATATTATTTCGATACAATACGAACCGACGAGCGATGCCGGAGTGCGAAAACTGCGGTTCGTTCGTCACCGCCGAGTACGTCCGGGTGTTCGCTCCGAACGGGATGGACCAGCCCCGCGTCTGTCCGAACTGCGAAGACAAAGTCCGCGACGGCGCGGACGTCCGTGACGCGCGCGCGACGAGGCACTGATACTGACTCGACGAGTCACGCGCCTTTTATCGCTCCGCCCCGTTCGGCGGCTATGAGCAAACTCGACGAGTTCCTCGCGGGCGAACGACACGACGACGTCGCGCTGTTTCTCACCGAGGACTACCTCGACAGCCAGGCGAGGCTCGCAGAGATGGGCGAAGCCGTCGACGCGGGCTACGTGCTTGTCGTCCCCGGTGACGCCGGGCGGCAGGCGTTCTCCGCCGGCACGGGGATGGACGCGATGGCGTTCGCCCGCGAGGCGATGGACGAACGCGGTCACGTCGATCGCGACCTGGCCGGCGGCGAGTGCCCGGAAGCGGACGCCGAAGCCGCCGCAGACGACGCCGGCGAGGGGGCCGACGACCACGAGACGGAGTTCATCTTCGCGTTCTCGGAGGCCCAAAACGAGGAGGTCGGCGGTCTCTACGCTCGCGGCGACGTGATCCACGCCTACGCACACTGCGCGTGCGGCGCCAACTACTCCGACAGGTGGGTGGTGGGCCAAGCGGCCGAAACGGGCGTCCAGCCCGGCGGTTCGGAGCCGGTCGAACCCGACGAGTAGCTACGCTCTGTCTCCGTCCGATTCGACGCCGTCCGCCTCCGCGGCGACGGCCTCGAACGCGCGGAGGATGACCCGCTTCGCGGTCGCGCCCTGGGTCGTCCAGTGGTGTGCGTAGTCCAGCATATCGTCGTAGATGTCGGGCTTGCATCCGGCGGCCCGCGGGTGGCCACCGCCGTTGACGCGACCGGCGACCTCGTGGGCGCGCTCGAACGTCTCGGACCCGCGGATGCTCGCGCTCCCGGCCGGTTTGACCACCACCGCGGCGTCCGCGCCCGACTCGCGGAGCGACTCGGCGACCTCGTTCTGCGAGCAGCGGCCGTAGGTGACCCCGACGGTCCAGGGGCCGACCTGCTTCGTCTCCGCGCGGGAGACGGCCGCCTCGATGAGGTTCTCCTTCTCGACGCGGCGGTGTTCGATGTACTGTTCGACGATCTCGGGCAGGTCCACGCCGAACGTTCCGACGACGGTGACGTACTCCTCGGGATCCGTCCAGTAGGCGTAGTCCGCGAGGTCGTCGCTGCGGGAATCTTCCTTCAGCCAGAGGTCGTGATCCCGCGTGACCGCCGCCAGTTCGGTCCAACGATCGTCGAAGTCGTAGTCGAGCGAGCGGAGCGCCACGTCGGTCGAACACTCCTCGTCGGACTCGCCGACGACGAGGTCGACGCCCGCCTCGCGCACCGCCGCAGCGGTCTCGTCGTCCCACTGGTGGTGGTCGTACCACGCGACCGACGCCGCGAGGTCGACGGCGGCGTCGAGTTCGTCGGCGATCCACTCGTAGTCGTCCGGACAGAGGTCACAGACGTAGAGGTCGATCCCGGTCGGTGCGTACTCGGCGACGTTTTCGAGCGCCTCGTCGAGGGAGTACGGCCCGGCGCCGACGAGCGCGACCGTCGATCGCGGCGGCTCGGCGTCGTCGACGACGCCCGGCTCCGCGTCGCCGCCGTCGTCCGCGCCGGCGGGCTCGTCGCGCTCCCAGCGGGCGACGCGGTCGGACACGTCGGACTCGAACGTCGCCCACGCAAGCGCCGCGTCGTACATCTCCCGGACGAGCGCGACACAGCCCAGCCCGTCCGCGTCGGTGTCGGCGACGACGACTGCCTCAGCGCCCTCGACGGCCGCGGCGACCCGCTCTTCGGTCCGGTCTTCGTCCAGCGAGTCGGGGTAGAAGAAACCGGCGCCCGGAAGCTGCGACTTCCGCGATAGCGAGAGGCTCGCGTCGTCGATGAGTTCGTCTTCCATAGCCCTCCCCACGGTAGCCGACGTGAAAACGGACGCGGTTCCCGCGCGTTGCCCCGGAAGGGGTCGTCTCCTCTTCTCTTTTCCTTCCTTCCCCTCCCGTCGCTCGGGACCGGCCCGCCGCGGACGAGAGCGCGTATGGGTTTATATACTAAGCCGGGGGCAGACTCCCCGTGACGTAGGAACTGTCCCGCGTCGGACAGCGGGTGCTCGGCACGCCGACGCGGGTTCGGCGACGCTGGCGGCGAGGGCGGCGTCGCGACGCGAGTGCCGACTGTTCGCCCATTCGGAGATCGGAGACACGTCTGCGCCTGATCAGGCTCGCTCAGGGGTCCCGGTCAGTTCGTCTTCGCTCTCGTCGGTCGCGAGCTGCCGGACCGTCAGCACGGGGACGGGACACGTCCGGACGACGCGCTCGGCGACGGAGCCGATGAGGAACCGGTTCTCGCCGTGGCGGCCGCGCGTCCCCATCGCGACCATATCGGCGTCGACCTCGCGGGCGTACTCGTCGATGACCGACGGCGGGTGTCCCTCCTCGATCGCCGCGGTGACGTCGCGGTCGGCCGACTCGCGGACCTCGTCGATCGCCTCCTCGCCCCGCTCGACGAGCGCCGCTTCCATCTCGTCGCGGAGCCGCTCGGGCGATGAGGCCACGTCTCCCTCGTCGACGACGTAGAGGCAGTGTACCTCCGCCTCGAAGCGCTCGGCGAGGTCCAGCGCCACGTCGACGGCCCGCCTGACGCTCTCGGAGCCGTCGGTGGCGATGACGATGGTCTCGAACATACGCCGGGATTCGCCTTCGGTCGGGATAAATCCCGCCGGCTCGACGTCCGGCTCCGACGTCAGGGTTTTTGCCGCCGGGTGTCGCAAGTAGAGGTATGAACCGCCGCCGGCCGCTGTCTGTCGACCTCGTGCTCGCACCGGTCGACGCGAGCGACGAGTCGACCGACGCGGTAGCCCACGCCGCCGCGATCGCCGCCGAGTACGACGCGTCAGTCCACGTGGTACACGTGCTCGGAGAGGACGTCGTCCAGGACATCGAAGACGGGATCGTCGACTCCGCGGAGGTCGCCGCCGACGGAGAGGCGATCACCGAGACGGCAGCGCAGATCGCCGCCGAGCACGACGTCTCGCTCTCGACGTCTGTCGCCTACGGCTTCTCGACGACGATGAAGCTCCGACATCCGGGGAGCGTCGTCCTCGACACGGCAGAAGAACTCGACGCCGACTTCCTCGTGGTCCCCCGCGAGCCGGTGTCGGGCGATCCCGGCGAAGTACTAGCGAAGGCGGCCGAATACGTGCTGCTGTATGCGAGCCAGCCGGTGCTGTCCGTGTGAGGGCGGAGCGAGGACTGCCCCACCCGACTATTTCTACCCCCCTTCTCTCTCTCCTTTCTCCGCCCCGCTGCCGCCATCGAGCCGGATCGACATCTCGAGCTCGAAGCTCTCGGCGTCGCAGACCTCGAAGCCGATCTTCTTGTACAGTCCGACGGCGGGATTGTTCCAGCGTTCGACGGTCAACCAGACCTTCTCGACGCCGTTCTCGGCTCCGTAGCCGAGCAGTGCCTTCATCAGGTGAGTGCCGATCCCGGCCTCCTGGTAGGCCTGGAGCACGAAGATCGCGAGTTCGGAGGCGTCCCGCTCGGGGACGAGCGTCGCGTGCCCGGCGGCCGTCGCGCCGTCCCACGCGATGACGTTCAGACACTCCGCACAGAGGATGTTGTCGAGCCATTCGGTGATCCGGTGGTCTTCGCTCGGGGGAATCCCCTGCGCGCGGTCGGCCGGATCGAACTCCTGGTACATCGACGCGAGCGCCTCGTACTCCTCGTCGCTTCCGTCGTACGCGCGGATTTCGATCTCTCTTCCCTCCCTGTCTTCGAACTCCAGCGGCGGGGACTCGAACGGCCCTGCGGGTTCGTCGGGGTAGTCTCGATCTCGGCTCATCGGACGAGGAGGACGCTGACGTGGGAATTCAGCAGTACGAACTCGGCGGTGCTTCCGATCTGGATCTTCCCCATCGGGCTCGTCGTCCCGCCGCCGAGGACGATGCGGTCGAAGCCCTCGGACTCGGCGATGTCGACGAGTTCGCTCCCGGGATTCTCCTCGACGTAGCGGATCTCGGCGTCCAGTTCCCGTTCGGAGAGCGTGCGATCGACCTCGGTTTCGAGTTCGTCGGTCGAGCGGCCGTCCTCGTCTCGGACGATCGCGATCGTCAGGTCGTCGCCCGCTTCGACCGCCCGTTCGACCGTCCGTTCCAGCGCCTGAAGGGAGTCGTCGGATCCACCGATGCCCAGGAGGACTCTCATACGCCGGACGTCGCCGCCGGAGTAGAAAAATCGTCGGGGTGATCACCGGTCCGTCCCCTCGGGTCTCGACAGAACGCTTTTTTCCGCCGGGCGACAGGCGACGGTATGGACGACGACGCCGAGCCGTCCGCGGCCGACGCCCGAACAGACGCCGACACGTCGGACGCGCCGTCGGATGGGGGCGGCGAAGGGGCGACCGACGACGATTCGGAGACGCCGTCGGACGTTCGCAAGTACGAGCGGTTCAAGAAGGTCGACGGCGCGCAGTACGACCGCGTCAACGACTTCCTCCGCGAGCGGACCTACATCACCGCTCGCGAGTGGGCGATCGCCCGACTGTGTGCGGACTTCCGTACCGAAACGGGCGTCGAGATGACCAAGATCGGCGAGAACCTCCCGGAACTGGTCCCGTTTATGACCGACACCTACACCCCGCAGGCGGTCAACCAGGCGCGCTCGTCGTTCGAGGACAAGATCCGCAAGTCGGGCGCGACGTTCCTCTACGGCGCGATGTCGGGCTTTTTCACCGCCGAGGAACTCGACGAGATGATGTACGAGGTCACAGAGATCGCGAAGTTCCTGCTCGAAGTCGAGGGCGTCGACCTCTCCGTCGAGGAGGAACTGGAAGCCGAAGAGCGGATCTCGAGCGTGATGCGGGAGGTCCGAGAGGCCAGTGCGGATCTCCGGGCAGAAGAACTGACCGAAGAGCGCGAGGAGGCGAGCGCCGACGCCTCCGACGACTGATCGTCCGTCTCGCGGAACGGCGGGACCGCCCCTGATAATGACGGTTGTAACTATGTACCGGTGCTCGCCGCCCCGGTGTCGGCGAGCACCGCTAAGAGACTACAACCGTCATTATGAGCGGACACGACAGAACCGACGGACCCAAGCGGGTCGACGACCAGGTTCCGGTCGAATGAAGATCCGGTTTCTGGGCGGTGCTGGCGAGGTCGGCCGGAGCGCGATCCTCGTCAACGAGTCGTTGCTCCTCGACTACGGGATGAAGACGGCCACGCCGCCACAGTTCCCGGTGGGCCGCGCCGAACCGGACGCCGTCGTCGCCTCCCACGGCCATCTCGATCACGTCGGCGCGATCCCGTCGCTGCTTTCGGGCGGGCGACGTCCGGCGATCCACTGGACGCCGCCGACTCGGGACCTGACGCAGATGCTCGCGAGAGACACCCTGAAACTCCACGGCGGGACGTACGACTGCCCGTTCACGGAAGTAGAACTCAACCGGGTTACCCAGGTGTCGGAGACCCACGGCTACGGGGAATCGTTCGAAGCCGCCGGGCACGACGTGACGTTCTACAACGCCGGCCACATCCCCGGCAGCGCGCACGTCCTCGTCGACGACGGCGAGACGCGGCTCCTCTACACGGGCGATTTCCACACCGACGACCAGCGGTTGGTCGCGGGGACGACCGCCCGTCCCGACGCCGACGTGGTCGTCTGTGAGAGCACCTACTCCGACGTCGAACACGAGGACAGAGAGACGCTGGAAGAACGGTTCGCAGAGAGCGTGAAGACGACGTTGTGGGAGGGCGGGACCGTCGTCGTCCCCGCCTTCGCGATCGGCCGGACACAAGAGCTGCTTCTGATCTGTGCGGCCCACGACATCCCGTGTTACGTCGACGGGATGGGGACGGGCGTGACCGAACTGCTCCGCCAGTATCCGGCGTTCGTGCGCGATGGCGAGGCGCTCCGGCGCGCGAAGTCACACGCCCGGTTCGTAACGGGCCGAGACGGGCAGCGCAAACGCATCGCAGAGAAGAACACGGCGATCGTCACGACGAGCGGTATGTTGTCCGGCGGCCCGGCGATGACGTACATCCCCGAAATCCGTGATCGGCCCGTGAACAAGATCACGCTCACCGGCTACCAAGTCGAGGGGACGCCGGGACGGGACCTCCTCGAAACCGGGAGCGCAGAAATCGACGGTCGGCGGATGCCGATCGCGGCACGGGTCGAGTCCTACGACTTCTCTGCGCACGCCGACCGCGCAGGCCTCCGGTCGTTCCTCGATTCGTACCGCGACGCGACGGTTCTCGTCAATCACGGCGACCGGTGCGAGTCGTTCGCGGCCGACCTCGGTGCGGCGGGATACGCGGCGACTGCCCCGGAAATCGGCGAGACGGTGACCGCTTAGCCCTCCTCTCCGTCCGGGACCGCACGGACCTCGAACTCCCGGTAGCCGCCGTAGGCCGCCTCCAGCGCACCGAGCCACCAGTTCCAGCGGTCTGCGACGCTGGCGTCTTCCGGGGCATCTTCCAGGTTGCGGACGACCTCGTCGACCGACAGCGGCGCGCCGCGATCGGTCGCGACCAGTCCCGCGTCCGCGAGATCACGCGCCTGTCGGGCGACCACGCGGTACTCGGCGTCGCTGCCGTCGAAGGCGTCTCCGAGCGCCGCCGCCAGCGCCCCGGCGTCGAAGTCGGCGGTTTGCAGGGCGCCTTCGGCCCCGCTTTCGCCCCCACTGTCTTCCCGTCCGGCATCGCCGTTCATACCTCACAGTTGGTGCCCGAGTGGGAAGAACCCGCCGCCTTTGGGACCCGGGTTGCCGGTCGGTTGTCGTGCTCTGTCACTTGCGCGCTTATATACTGTCGGACGAAACCGTTGATACGCTCGT
>JBDGUP010000140.1:0-6859 GCA_042215815.1 Haloquadratum sp.
GTTCTTTCGGCGCACTTGCGGAGGTACGTCTCTCGCCACTCTTGATTGTACCGAATGGGACCGACTACCGCCCCCGCGCTGCCGTTTCCCGCCACGTATTTGGTCGTCCCACTACGCAGGCCGAACGATGCCGGAGGCTGCGAACTACTGGCTCGTCCGGTTCGTCTTCCAGCGCGCGCTCGCCGTCATCTACCTCGTGGCCTTCCTCGTCGCGGCGCGGCAGTTCCGGCCGCTCGCGGGCGAGGACGGACTGCTCCCGCTCTCGGCGTACCGCGAGCGAACCACGTTCGCAGAGCGACCGAGCCTGTTCTATCTCGTCTCCGATGACCGCGTCGTCGGACTCGCCGCCTGGAGCGGCGTCGGTCTCGCGCTCGCGGCGCTTTTCGCGGCACCGTACCTGGTCCCCGAGCGGTTCGCGATCCCGGCCTCGATGCTCCTGTGGGCCGCGATGTGGGCGCTCTACCAGTCGTTCGTCAACGCCGGCCAGCTCTTCTACGGCTACGGCTGGGAGTCGATGCTCCTGGAGACGGGCTTTCTCGCCATCTTCCTCGGCGCGGGCGCGACCGGCCCGCCTGTCGTGATCGTCTGGCTCCTGAAGTGGCTGCTCTTCCGCAATATGTTCGGCGCGGGACTGATCAAGATTCGCGGCGACGACTGCTGGCGGGACCTCACCTGTATGGACCGGCACTACGAGACCCAGCCCATCCCGAACCCGGCGAGCTGGTTCGCCCACCACCTCCCCGACCGGTTCCACCGGGTCGAGGTCCTCGGTAACCACGTCGTCGAACTCGCGGTCCCGTTTCTCTACTTCGCGCCGCAGCCGTTCGCGGCCGCGGGCGGAGCCGCGACGGTCCTCTTCCAGGCGTGGCTCCTGGCGACGGGGAACTTCGCGTGGCTGAACGCGCTCACGATCGTCCAGGCGGTCGCGACGCTCACCGACGGCGCGGTGACGACGGCGCTCTCGGCCGTCCTGCCGGCGGGGGCGGCCGTCACCGCGCCCGCCGCGGCGCCGGCGCCGCTTCCGCTCGGGGCGCTGGCGCTCGGGGTCGCCGTCGTGGTGGTGCTCTTGAGCGTCCGTCCGGCGCTGAACGTCCTCTCGCCCAAGCAGGTGATGAACACGGCGTTCGACCCCCTCCACCTCGTCAACACCTACGGCGCGTTCGGGTCGATCACGGACGAGCGCTACCAGCTCGTGATCGAAGGGACCGACGCCGCGTCTCCGTCAGAAGACGACTGGGAGGCCTACGAGTTCGAGGGCCAGCCCGTCCGCACCGACGAGCGGCCGCCCCAGTGGGCGCCGTACCACCTCCGGCTGGACTGGCAGCTGTGGTTCGCGGCGATGCGGCCGCGACCGGGGCCGCGACAGCGGTGGCTCTCCGCGCTCGTGGCGGACCTCCTCGACGGCGACGCCGACACGCTCGGGCTGTTGCGGTCGAACCCGTTTCCCGACGACCCGCCGGAACGGGTCCGGATCTGCAGATACCGCTACCGGTTCACGACGCCCGAGGAGCGCGCCGAGACCGGCGAGTGGTGGTCGCGCGAGCGGCTGGGGACGTATCTCGGTCCCGTCGACGCGGAATCGGTCGGCACGCGCACCGTGGGGCGTCGGTTCGGCCGCCGCTGATACTGACGGGGCAGCGGACGGCGAGAATCGACGAACGGTTGCGACCAGCATATAAGTATAAGAGACGGCCCCCGAAACGCGACGTATGCGGCAGTTCGTCCGATCGATCAGGCGGCACGCCGAGCGCGCGGCCGAAATGGAGCCGTTCGTCCGGTGGATCGTCGGCGGGGGCGTCGCACTCGTCGCCGGGCTGTGGCTCGCGCGGCTCACGGCGTCCCGGTCGCGGCTCTGGATCCTCGGGGTCGCCCTCGCGGTAGTCGGGATCGCCGGGCTGACCGTCGGGATCGGAGCGCAGATCGAATATCCGTGATAATGACGGTTGTAACTCTGTACCGGTGCTCGCCGACACCGGGGTGCGAGCACCGGGAAGGGACGACAACCGTCATTATGAGAAATCGGGCGGCAAGACCGTATCAATCGAGCAGCGACGCGAGTTGCTGCCGCCGCCGTGCCAGCGACGCGTGCGGTTCGAGACTCTCGTCGTCGGTGAGCCGATCCAGCGCCAGGAAGACGTCGACGCCGGACCGCTCGGCGTGCTCGACGAGCGCCTGGATGGCCGCCCGGTTCGTCGCCAGCGAGTCGAGCAGTCCGACCGCGAGGGCGAGCGCGACGCCGCCCTCGCCGTCCGGGATCCCGTCGGGGAGGTCGGCGCGACCGCACTGGTCCTCTGCCGGCCCCGTCTCCTCGAGCGCATAGGTGCGGAGACAGCGCGGACAGCTCCCGACGACCGGCGATTCCGACGGCGCGAACTCCCGGAGCGCGGGCGGCACGTCGAGGCGACACAGCGGCCGTTCACACGCGGGACAAGACTCTGGCATCGTCCCGGACACGGCGGCGAGCGGAAAAGACCCTGTCGGCGCCCGCCGCGGCGGCGCCGGCGCCGGCGTCCGGTACCGAGCCGTCGGTCGAGACCGGTATCCCTATTCGCGCCGATTACGTACCGAAGGACAGATGGGTTCCGACGTGTCCTCGTCGCCGGTCGAGGCGTCCTGGACGCACCTGCGTGCGTTCGGCAGCGCCTTCCTCGTGGTCGCGCTCGTGGTCCTCGTCGCCTCGATAGCGGTATCGCTCGGAATGCCGCTCCTCGACGCCGCCGGGATCGCCCGCGAGAGCGCGCTCGGCCTGGCGCTGCGGAGCGCCTTCCAGTTCGTCGGCTTCGGCGTCGCCGGCGTCGGCTACCTGCTCGCGACCGGCCAGACGGACCTGCTATCGATCCGGTTCCCCACGCGGCGGGACCTGGTGTGGCTCGCCCTCGGGCTCTTCGGCCTGCTCGCGCTGTACGGCGGTATCACCGTCGTCCTCGACGCGCTGGGGATCGAAGGCGCCGACAGCGCGATCGTCGCCCAGGGCACCGACCAGCCGGTCTACTTCCTGTATCTCGTCCCGGTGACGGTCCTGCTCGTGGGGCCGGCCGAGGAGTTGATCTTCCGGGGGATCGTCCAGGGGCTGTTCCGACGGGCCTACGGTCCGGCGTTCGCCATCGCCGCCGCGAGCGCGGTCTTCGCGGCGATCCACGTCACGTCCTACAGCGGCGACGGGCTGCTCGCGACGCTCGCGACCGTGCTCGTCCTCGGCGCGACGCTCGGGACCGTCTACGAGCGAAGCGGGAACCTCGCGGTCCCGGCCGTCGTCCACGGGCTTTTCAATACCGTCCAGTTCGTCGCCGTCTACGCGACGACGACGGGGCTCGTGAACTGGTAGTCCGGTCGGCGAGTTGCCGCCTACGCGGGGTTCTTCCGCGCGAGTTCGGTCCCGCAGATCGGACACCGGTCGCGCTCTTCGTCGAACTCGCGTCCGCAGCCCTGACACTGGTAGATCCACTCGCGCGTCTCCGAGATACCGTCGCGGGCGATCACCTTCACCTCGATGTCGACGTGCTCTGCGACGTTCTGCATCGCGTAGTCGTCGGTGACGAGCGTGCCGTCGAGTTCGAACGCCGCCGCCAGGAGTCGCACGTCGGTCTCCGAGAGTGTCTCGGAGTCGCCCGTCTCGCGGGCCGCGCGCTGCATCTTCTCGACGGTGCCCGCGGCGGGGATGTGGACGTGCATCCCGGACCCTTCGTCCGCGTCGTACCGGTAGGACGCCTCGCCTTCCAGTTCCTCGCGGACCATCGGGATGGAGGCAATGTCGTCTGGGGTGTGGTACTCGTGGATGAACGCCGAAGAATCAAGGACCTGCATCGGACTGTCGCCTCGGGTGTTACTGTTGGACGACGATACAGTCGTCGACGCTGCGGACGTCGGAGACCGGGATGCTGAAGGTCTCTTCTCCGTCGGTCTCGGTCGTCGGGAACCGGTGTCGGTCGGTTTCGACGTCGTCGAAGGGCGAGACGAAGAGGTCACCGATCGCACCGGTCTTGGTGTTCATCTGGACGTTGTGGAGGACGCCGATGTACGTCCCGTTCGATGTCATCACTTCCTTCCCCGAGAGATTCTCGGCGAGTTCGTCTGGCATACGCCACGATACCGCGTACTAGCACATAAACGCCACGGGGGAACACAGGTAACTGTTCAGCATCACGCACACCGCAGGACGGCGGTCCCCGACTCGACGGTGACGCGATCGGATCCGTTCTCGACGTGGCCGCGGACCAGCGCCGCCTCGGTGACGAGGTAGCCGACCGAGAGCCAGCGATCGCCGGTCGCGCCGCTCGCGTACTTCGTCCCGGCGCTCACCGCCAGGTGAACCTCGTAGCCGTCGGCGCGCGCCTCCACCAGCACCGGGCGCGCGTGGGTACTCACGCGGGTGAGGTTCATCTCCGGATCTGCTTTCGCCTCCGCTATGATCCGGTTCCGGAAGTACGCCTCCTCGAAGTCGACGACGTAGCCGACCGCGGTCGTTCTGTCGACCGTCTGGGTCGGCGTCGGATACGCCGACGGCGCGAGACCGTCGGTCCGGTTCGGCCGGCTCAACGCGGGCGTCCCACACCGCTCGGCCGACGGCAGCGACTGGAGTCCGACCCGCGCCGGCGTCGGCGACGCCTCCGGTGGGGCGGTCGCGGCCGGCGTCCCTCCCGGCGTCGAAGAGGTGGTCGCTGTCTGGTCGGCGGTTCCGGTCCCGGTTCCGGTTCCGGTTCCGGTCCCGGTCCCGGTTCCGGTCGTCGAGGACGGGGCGACGCAACCGGTGAGCAAGAGCGCGGCGACCGCGAGGGCGGGAAGAGCAGGGCGCATATTTCGCGGGTCGGAACCGAGCCGTGTCTGCTTTGGGGTGGCGTCGGGGCGAGTCGGCGCCCGCGCCCGGCTTCCTCCGCCGACAGCACGCATCGGCGGTCCCGCGGCCCGCTACGCTCTCGCCGCGTCTTCCGGAATGACGATGGACTTAACTACAGCCCAGCAGTGAGTTCCAGGTAAGGAGTTTCTCCGGGGTGATTCTCTATGTCTGACACCGACGCTGACGCCGAGGCCGACGCCGCGACAGCCGAACCGGACGCGCTACGTACGCCGATCGTCGCCGTTCTGGGCCACGTCGACCACGGCAAGACGACGCTGCTCGATACGATCCGCGGGTCGGCGGTGAGCGAGGGCGAGGCCGGCGCGATCACCCAGCACATCGGCGCGACGGCCGTTCCGCTGGACACCGTCTCGGAGATGGCGGGGAGCCTCGTCGACCCCGACGACTTCGACCTGCCCGGGCTGCTCTTCATCGACACGCCCGGCCACCACTCGTTCACGACGCTCCGGTCGCGCGGCGGCGCGCTGGCGGACATCGCGATCGTGGTCGTCGACGTCAACGACGGCTTCCAGCCCCAGACGGTCGAGGCGCTCGATATCCTCCAGCGGACGGGGACGCCCTTCGTCGTCGCGGCCAACAAGATAGACACCACGCCGGGGTGGAACCCCGACGAGGGCGCGCCGATCCAGGAGACCCTCGACCGGCAGTCCGACAGCGCCCGGAGCCGACTCGACGAGAACCTCTATGAGATCATCGGCTCGCTCTCGGACGAGGGATTCTCTGCGGACCTCTACTGGCGCGTCCAGAACTTCACGAAGAACGTCGGCGTCGTCCCGCTCTCTGCGATCACGAGCGAGGGGATCCCGGACCTGCTCGCGGTCCTGATGGGACTCTCACAGCGGTATATGAAAGACCAGATGACCGTCGACGTCACCGGCCCCGGCGCGGGGACCATCCTCGAAGTCAAAGAAGAGCGCGGCTTCGGCGCGACCGTCGACGTCGTCCTCTACGACGGGGGCATCCGCGACGACGACCGGATCGTCGTCGGCGGCGTCGACGGGCCGATCGTGACCGAGGTGCGGGCGCTCCTCCAGCCCCGCCCCAACGCCGAGATCCGGGTCGAAAAGCGGTTCGACAAGGTAGCGGAGGTCCGCGCCGCCGCGGGGATCAAGGTGGCCGCGCCCGACCTCGACGACGCGATGGCGGGCGCGCCGATCCGCGTCGTCCGCGATCGCGACGTCGACGACGTCGTCGACGAGGTCGAGGCCGAACTCGCAGACATCCAGGTCTCGACCGAAGAGGAGGGCGTCGTGGTCAAAGCCGACACGCTCGGCAGCCTGGAGGCGATGGCGAACGCGCTCCGGGAGGCCGAGGTGCCGATCCTGCGCGCGGAGGTCGGCGACGTCGCACCGCGCGACGTCGCGGTCGCCTCGACCGCGAACGAGGAGAAACACCGGGTCGTCCTCGGCTTCAACGTCGACGTGCTCCCGAACGCCGAAGACGAACTCGAAGACAGCGCGGTGCGACTGTTCGCCGACGACGTGATCTACCAGCTCGTCGAGGCGTACGAGGGGTACGTCGACGAACTCGAACGCGCCCAACAGGAGACCGTGCTGGACAAGATCGTCCGGCCGTGTCGCTTCCGGATCCTCGAAGACCACGTCTTTCGGCAGTCGGACCCGGCGGTCGTCGGCGTCGAGGTGCTCTCGGGGACGCTGAAGAACAACCAGAACGTCGTGAAGTGGGACGGCGACGAACCGACCCGCGTCGGCCAGCTCTCGGGCATCCAAGAGCAGGGAGAAGACGTCTCGGAGGCGCGCGCCGGCGCGCGCGTCTCGGTCGCCATCGACGGGCCCACCGTCGGCCGCCAGATCGAAGAGGGCGACGAACTGTGGATCGAACTCCCCGAGAAGCACGCGAAGATCCTCGAACAGGAACTGTCCGACGAGATTCCGGCCGACGAGCTGGAGGCGCTCAACGCCTACCTGGAGAAACACCGGAAGCGCGATCCCTTCTGGGGGAAGTAGTCGCCTGCTATACTGATTTTGACATCCTCCCACGGCT
>JBDGUP010000116.1:0-6701 GCA_042215815.1 Haloquadratum sp.
TCGGCCGATCAGGCTTCGGCCGATCAGGCTTCGGCCGATCAGGCTTCGGCCGATCCGCGCCGACCGCCGCGCGGGGCGTCGAGGTTCCACGCTTCGAGCAGTTCCTGGTACCGGTTGCGGATCGTGACCTCCGAGATGTCGGTCACCTCGCTCACGTCCGCCTGCGTCAGCTCCTCGTTCGTGAGCTGTGCGGCGGCATAGAGCGCCGCGGCCGCGAGGCCGACCGGCGACTTGCCCGAGTGGACGTTCTCGCGCTTGGCGTTCTCCAGCAGTTCGCGGGCCGTGCGTTCGGTCTCCTTCGGGATGTCGAGATCCGAGGCGAACCGCGGGACGTACTCGACGGGGTCCGCGGGCTGGATCTCCAGCGACAGCTCCCGGACGACATAGCGGTAGGCCCGCTCGAACTCGTCCTCGTCGACCCGGGAGACCCGGGCGACCTCGTCGATGCTCCGGGGGACCTGTGCCATCCGCGCGGCGGCGTGCAGCGCCGCGGTCGCGATCCCCTCGATCGAGCGGCCGGGGAGGAGGTCCTCGTCGAGCGCGCGGCGGTAGATGACCGAGGCGGTCTCTCGAACGTTCTCGGGGAGACCGAGCGCCGAGGCCATCCGGTCGATCTCGCCGAGCGCCTGCTTGAGGTTCCGCTCTTTCGAGTCGCGCGTGCGGAACCGCTCGTTCCAGGTCCGCAGGCGCTGCATCTTCTGGCGCTGGTTCGAAGACAGCGAGTTGCCGTAGGCGTCTTGGTCCTGCCAGCCGATGTTCGTCGACAGGCCCTTGTCGTGCATCAGGTTCGTCGTCGGCGCGCCCACGCGCGACTTCTCGTCGCGCTCGGCGCTGTCGAAGGCGCGCCACTCGGGGCCCCGGTCGATCGAGTCCTCGTCGACGACCAGGCCGCAGTCCGCACAGACGGTCTCGCCGCGCTCTTCGTCGTTCACGAGGTCGGTCGATCCGCACTCGGGACACTGCATCGCCTCGGTTTCGGACTCCGACTCCGTCTCTTCGGCGTCCGACCGCGCTGGCTGTTCGGTGTGATCGGCGTCCGTGTCGTGGTCGCGCCACGTTCGTTCCTCGTCGCTCTCTCGCGTGCGCGCGTGAAGGGCATCACTCATTGCTTGTGTTGCGGGAGGACGGTGAGAACCGCACCACCGCCTCGTTCTCACTACTCGATTGGGAGGCGCGCCTAAAAAATCTGTCGGCCGTGTGCGAACACAATGCCGATCCGATATGTCTGCGAGGGGTTACCAGGGAGAAAATCCGAATCCGTTCACTTCGAGCGGTCGATCGGTCGGCCCTCCGATGGGGGTGGGCCGTCCGTCTCCTCGTCGGCGACGACGTCCGAGACAGCGCGGAGGACGTCCGCGGACTCGACGACGGCACCGCGGGCACGCAACCGGCCGTACACCCGCGCGGCCTCGCTGCCGGCGTAGTTCCGCTCCGAAAACGGGCGGTCCTCGACGACGACGAGGCGGTCGGCGGCGGTCGCCGCGCGGAGGTTGGGGAGGTTCCCCGCCCCGACCTCGACGTCCGAGACGACAACGCAGTCTGCGGCGTCGACGTGTCGCTCGACTGCCGCCCGAGATTCCGGATCGACCCCGGCGAAGGGATCGACAGCCACGACATCCAGCCCGAGGTTCCGGGCGGTCTCCGCGTCGGTATCGCCCTCGTTCAGCGCGCCCGCGGTGACCTCGAAGCCGGCGGCGTCGAGGACGTAGAGGTGTCTGGCAGCAGTCCCGCCGCCGCCGACGACGTGGACGCGTCCCGCCGGCGGGGTCGCTGCGTCTCTGTCCCCCCGCGCGTCCGACCCGCGGCGCTCCGGGAGCGCGGTGACGTACACCGATCCCGTGACCGGGTGGCGCGAGACGACGGCGTTGGTCCCGAAGGCGTCCTCGAGGGCCGATTCGGTGAACACGGACCGGGGCGGCCCGTCCGCGACGACCTCGCCGTCGGACAGCAGCAGCAGTCCGTCGCAGTAGTGCGCCGCGAGGTTGAGGTCGTGGATGGCCGCGATGGCCGTCTTCCCCTCGGCCACCAGGTCGCGGACGAGTTCGAGCGTCCGCACCTGGTGGTTGATGTCGAGACTCGCCGTCGGCTCGTCGAGCAGGAGGAGCGGCGTCTCCTGGGCGAGCGCCCGCGCGAGGAGGACGCGCTGGCGCTCTCCCCCGGAGAGCGTCGTCACGGACCGGTCGGCGAACCGGGCCGTGTCCGTCCGGTCGAGTGCGCGCTCGACGGCCTCGGCGTCGGTCTTTCCCCAGCCGCCGAAACGGGAACGGTGGGGGTTCCGCCCCATTTCTACCACCTGCCGGGCGTCGAACTCGAAGGCCACGGTGGTGTCCTGGGGCACCGTCGCGACGAGCCGGCTGACGGCCTTCGACGGCAAGTCGGAGATCCGACGCCCGTCGAGCGTGATCGTCCCCGCGTCGGGCGTGAGCGCGCCGTTGAGCGCCCGGAGGAACGTCGTCTTGCCCGCGCCGTTCGGGCCGACGAGCCCGACGAAGCTTCCGCGGCCGATCGTCGCGTCCACGCCGTCGAGGACGGTGGTCCCGCCGAGGGCGACCCGGAGGTCCGTCACGTCCACGAGCGGCGCCGCGTCGGGCGCCTCGCCGTCGCGTCCGAGAGCCGAAACGGTGTCCGACGGCGACGTCACAGTCCCGTCACCTCCCGCGAGCGGAGGAGATACAGGAAGAACGGCGCGCCGAGCGCCGCCGTCACGATGCCGACGGGGATCTCTGCCGCGCCCGACCGGGCGAGCGTGTCGGTCGCGACGAGGAACGACGCGCCCGCCAGCCCGCTCGTGGGGAGCAGGATGCGGTGGTCCGGTCCCACGACGAGCCGCATCGCGTGGGGGACGATGAGACCCACGAAGCCGATCACGCCCGTGACGGCGACGGCCGCCGCGGTGACGACGCTCGCCGTCGCCAGCAGGAGCTGTTTCGTCCGTTCGACGTCGACGCCGAGTGAGTGGGCGTCTTCTTCTCCCAGGAGCAGGACGTTCAGGTCCCGCGCGTAGACGAGCAACAGGAGGAAAAGCGGCGGGAGGACGAGGGCGACCGTCCGGACCTCGCTCCAGGTGGTCCCGCCGAGGTGGCCCATCAGCCAGTAGACGACGCGCCGGAGGCTCTGTCCGCTGTAGAGCAGCAGGAACGAGATGACCGCTCCAAGGAACGTCTGGACTGCGACGCCCGCGAGGAGCAGCGTCGCCGTGGGCGTCCGTCCGTCCTGCCTGGCGATGAGATAGACGGCGAAGGCGGTGAGCACGGCGGTGGTGAACGCCGCGCCCTGGAGTTCGAGACCGAACGGGAGCGCCACGGGCAGCACGATCGTCGCGACCGCGCCGACCGCCGCGCCCGACGAGACGCCGATGATCGAGGGGTCCGCCATCGGATTCCGGAAGAACCCCTGCATCACGACGCCGGCGGTCGCGAGCGCGAAGCCGACGAGCGCGGCGAGCGCGATGCGCGGCAGTCGAACCTCGAGGACGATGATCCGGCTCGTGTGCGTGACGTCGAACGACAGGGGCGAGGGACCGGCCGCCAGGAGTACCTTCGCGACGGTCGTCGCCGGGATCGACACCGGGCCGACGCCGGCGCTGGCGACCAGCGTCGTCGCCAGAACGCCCGTCAGGGCGATCGACCAGCCGGCGACGCGCGTCCGGAGGGTCATCGTATTCACAATCCGATTTGGATTAGGCAAATACTTGTTGCATTAGCGGCCAAGAACGCGTATGCGATTCAAGACGCTCGTACTGTCGTTACTGCTCGTGGTCGGTGCGGCCGGTCCGGCGGCAGGCGCCGTCGGCGCCGACGAGGCGGCCCCCTCGCCGGGTGCCGTCGATACCGCTACGACTGCGGCGTCACACCAGGGCTCGGCGTCGACCTGCACGTTCCCCTATACGGCGACCGACGCCACGGGAACCGAAGTGACGATCGGGGCCGATCCCGACCGGGTCGTGACGCTCAACCCGAGCGCCGCCCAGACGATGTGGGAGATCGGTGCCCGGGAGGAAGTCGTCGGCGTCTCCACGTACGCGAGCTACCTGGAGGGAGCCGACACGAAGGCGAACGTCTCGGGCGGCGGCGGCCCGAGCGTCGAGGCCGTCCTCGCGGCGAAGCCGGACCTCGTCTTGGTCCCGAACAGCACGCACGGGTTCGCCCCCGAGCGCGTCGCGAAGATCCGGGCCCAGGGCGTCCCCGTGTTCGTGTTCGGACAGGCCACGTCGCTGGCGTACGTCGCGAACAAGACCGAACGGATCGGCCGCCTCACCGGGAACTGTGCGGCGGGCCGCGAGCGTGCCGCCGAGATGCGCCGCTCTATCGACCTGATGCGACGGGTGCTCGAAGGCGAACCGCGTCCCGTCGGACTGAACGTCTTCTACGGCTACACCTCGGGCGCGAACACCTTCATCGGCGACGTGATGGAGACTGCCGGACTACAGAACGGCGCCGCTGCGGCCGGCATCACCGGGTTCAAACCCATCAACGACGAGACGGTCGTCGCGATGGACCCCGCCTGGATCGTCGTCCCCGAGGGGAGTCCGGTACCGGAGAACGCCGCCTACAACAGCACGACCGCAGTCCGGACGGGACAGATCGTCCGCGTGAACGCGAACTACCTCCAGCAGCCCGCACCGCGTTCGGTCCGCGCCGCCGAGACGATCCTCGAACGCGTCCATCCCGACGCGTACAAGGAGTACCGTCGCCTGCAGACGAGCGCCGAAGCGACGACCGTCGCGACGTCACCCCCGGCCACGTCGCCGACCGCTGTCACGTCGCCCACGACGCCGCCGACAGAAGGGACTGACGCGCCCGCGACATCGACCGGAACGCCCGGTTTCGGTCCGGCGGTCGCGCTCTTCGCACTCGCCGCCACCACGCTCGTCGCGATCCGCGGGTGACCGGACGGTCAGCGTCCGAAGAGCAAGGGCGAACAGCCGGCACAGCCGTTCCCGCGCCGGGGTGCCGGACAACCGCTGACCGGCGCGGGGCCGCAGTCACGTCACGGGGACGCTGGCCGCGGCATCGGATATAAACGTTCGGAGCGCGGCGACAGTAAGTATCATACGCCGGCCGGCGCGAACGGACCGTATGGACGTCACCATCTCGCCGTCGCGCGTCGCAGGGCGCGTTCGAGCGCCGCCCTCGAAGAGCTACACCCACCGGGCGGTCCTCGCTGCGGGCTACGCCGACGAGGCCGTCGTCACCGACCCGCTCGTGAGCGCGGACACCCGCGCGACCGTCCGCGCGGTGGAGGCCTTCGGCGGCACCGTCGACCGCGCGGGCGACGACACGCGGTTCCGCGTCGACGGCTTCGACGGCCGTCCGGCGGTCCCCGACGACGTGGTCGACTGTGCGAACTCGGGGACGACCACGCGCCTCGTCACGGCCTGTGGCGCCCTCGTCGACGGTCTCTGTGTCTTCACGGGGGACGCCTCTCTCCGGTCGCGACCGCAGGGGCCGCTCTTGGACGCGATCCGCCAACTCGACGGGCGCGCGGAGTCGACGCGGCGGAACGGGCAGGCGCCGCTCGTCGTGGGCGGGCCGATCGAGGGGGGGTCCGTGTCGATCCCGGGCGACGTCTCCTCGCAGTACGTCACGGCGCTGCTGATGGCCGGCGCCGTCACCGAGGAGGGAGTCGACGTCGATCTGGAGACCGAACTCAAGTCCGCGCCCTACGTCGACATCACGCTCGAAGTCCTCGCGGACTTCGGGATCGACGCCGGGAAGACCGCCGAGGGGTTCGCCGTCCCCGGCGGGCAGTCCTACGACCCGCCGGGCGGCGAGTACGCCGTTCCGGGTGACTTCTCGTCCATCTCGTACCTGTTGGCGGCGGGCGCCGTCGCCGGCGACGAGCACGTCGTCGTCGAAGGCGCGCGGCCGAGCGCCCAGGGGGACAGCGCCATCGTCGGGATTCTCGAATCGATGGGTGTCGAAATCGAGTGGGCCCGCGCCGCGGGCGAGATCACTGTCCCTCCCGCGTCGCTGACGGGGACGACCGTCGACGTCGGCGACACCCCGGACCTGCTGCCGACGATCGCCGCGCTGGGCGCCGTCGCCGACGGCGACACCGTCATCGAAAACTGCGAGCACGTCCGGTACAAGGAGACCGACCGCGTGAGCGCGATGGCCGAGGAACTGGGAGCGATGGGTGCTTCGGTGACCGAAGAACGCGACCGACTGACGGTCCACGGCGCCGAAAGCGACCTCGTCGGTGCGCGCGTCGACGGTCGGGGAGACCACCGGGTCGTGATGGCGCTGACCGTCGCCGCGCTCGTCGCCGACGGCGAGACCACGATCGACGGCGCAGAGCACGTCGACGTGTCGTTCCCCGGGTTCTTCGACGCGATGGAGTCGCTCGGCGTCGACGTCGACCGTGGCCAGTAGCGGCGTTGTCATACTGCCTACTGTCAGGCATCCGACGTCTCTCGTCCCGTCGCCGAGTCGACGTCGAGTTCGTAGATCGCGATCTCGATCTCGTCGATCTCCTCGTCGAAGACGCGGATCGGCGCGAATCGGCGGTTGATCTCGGCGGTGTCGAACCGGTCGCGCTCGGTCGCCGGGAGTTCCCGGAGACTGCCGGAGACCACGACACTCCAGGTGTCGAGCTCTCGCGGATCGTCAGTGGCGTCGGTGCCGTAGAGGACGTAACAGGCGGTCTCGGTCGCCTCCAGGAACCGTCGCTTTTTGCTGTGCTCGGTCAGGCCGAGTCGG
>JBDGUP010000131.1:0-6424 GCA_042215815.1 Haloquadratum sp.
GCCTCGGATCGATCGACTGACCGCACGCCATACGTCCATCCGATAGCGGTAATAGGTGATCGCCGCGGGGACGATGGTCTCGACGAGCAACGCGAGATACAGCGCCGTCAGCCCGAGCGGCGTGACGACCCCGAGGTACGCGACGGGGATCGTGAACACGTAATACCCCACGAGCGAACCGTAGAACGGCCAGCGCGTGTCGCCGGCGCCCCGGAGCACTCCCGTCGTCGTTCGGTCCAGTCCCAGCGCGACGGCCGAAATCGCGCTGAGTCGAACGAAGGGAACCGTCAGTTCGATCGTGGCCGGATCGGTGGTGAACAGCCCGGCGATCGGCCGGGCGAAGACGACGACGAGCGCCGCGAGCAGAGCGAACGCGACGACCGCGAGCCGGATGATCTCCCGCCCGTAGGCGGCTGCCTCGCCCTCGGCCTCCGAGCCGAGATACCGGCCGACGAGGCTGCTCGCCGCGATCGAGGTGCCCCACGAGATGCTGTTGATCAGGCCCCGGATCCGCCGGGCGATCTCGAAGGCCGCGAGCGTCGTCGACCCGAACACCGCCGCGATCGCCAAGAGCGGGAAGGTCACGACCGTCCGCGAGAGTTCCTGGAGCATCAGCGGCGTGCTGACCCGGACGAGCGGCCGTGCGATCGCGGTGTCGAGCGGGAGGCGCTCGCGGGTGAATCCGACCGGGACCGTCCGGCGCAGCGGCAGCGATCGCGCGGCGAGCCCCCACAGGAAGACGACGGCGACGAGGAGCGTCGCGACGGCGGTCCCGATCGCCGCGCCGACGACGCCCCACCCAAAGCCGAAGATGAACACCGCGTTGAGCACGACGTTGACGACCGCGCCGCCCCCGCGGACGACCATCGGCGTCACCGTGTCGCCGATACCGGCGAAGATCCGGCTCGCGATCTTGGTGTAGAACTCGAAGACGATCGCGGGCGCGAGCGTGGTCAGATACAGCGCGCCGTACCGGACCGTTGCCGGATCCGCCCCCAGTAGTCTGATCAGCGGCGTCGCATAGAGAGAAAACCCCACCGCGAGCGGAACGGCGAGCAGCGTCGCGAGCAGGTAGCTCTGTGTGATCGCCCGGTCGGCGCGGTCTGCCCGCTCGCCGCCGTAGTACTGGGAGACGAGGCTTATCGTTCCGCCGGAGACGCCGAGCGAGAGGCGGTTGCCGATCTGCCAGTAGGCGTACGCCAGCGCCAGGCCGGCGATCGCGCTCGGCCCCACCGCGAGGCCGACCATCGCCAGGTCGACGGTCTGGCGCGACATCCGCGCGAACCCGGTGACGACCCGCGGCCAGGCCAGGTCCGCCGTTTCGCGGAAGCGCGAGGTCTCGATGACGCCCGCGCGGTCGAGCGCGTCCGCGACGTCTTCGAAGAGCGCCCGGCCGACGTCGCGAAGCCGATCGTTGCGTTCTGTCATCGTGTCACGGCGCGGCGATGGCGGGCTCGGCGCCCGGGTCGGGATCGTCAGCTGGTCTCGTCAGAGCCGGACCGAGCCCGCGCAGCGAAGTCGTTGGATCATCTGCGAGGAACACGGTCGACAGAGGGGCGAACTGCGGCATAAAATTTGCTCTCCTTCTGGGTTCCGAATCTATATACGACCGATCCCCGAGGGGGACAACTATGGGCCCACGGCGGCGCTGCGGGAGGCGCAATCGGAGCGGATGAGGCGAACCGCGATCCGGCGGGTCACAGACCCGTCGACGCTCTCGGTGCCGATCGCGGTCCTCGCGGCGGCAGCCGTCCGTCTGTTCGCCCCCTTCGATCCCGCGGGAGCCACGATGCTGGCGATCACCACGCTCTGTATCGTCCTCTGGGTTGGAAACCTCATCACGCCCGCCTACACGGGGGTGCTCGGCCTCGGTCTCATCGGTCTCGGGTTCTCGCTCGACCTGGCGCTCTCCGGCTTCAGTTCCCCGGCGACGTGGCTGATCGCGTTCGGGCTGGTGATGGGCGAGGCGACCCGCCGAAGCGGCCTCGCGGAGTGGGCCGGCCGATGGGTCATCCAGCGCGTCACGTCGGATCCGGCGACGGATCCGAGACGGACCTACAGACGCCTGCTGTTCGGTCTCTCGACGGCGGGACTGCTCCTCGTCTTTGTCATCCCGGTCGGCATCGTGCGGGTGCTCGTGCTCGCGCCCGTGGTGCTTGAGGTCGGCGACCGGTTCGACGCCGAACGCGTCCGCCTCGGCCTGTTCTTCGGGCCGATCCTCGTCACCTATCTCGGGACGTTCGGCGTGCTCACCGGCGGATCTCCCAACATCATCGTCCTCGGCATCCTCGAATCGGTCGCCGGCGTCTCGGTCTCGTGGTCGCGGTGGTTCGTGCTGCTGTTCCCCGTGATGGGGCTGGGTCGGCTGCTCGTCACCGTCGGGGTCGTATACGTCCTGTATCGACCACCGGCGGGCCTGGAGATGTCACGCGACTCCGGCGAGGTGCGGTCGATGGCCGCCGCGGAGCGCCGGATGTTCGCGTTCCTCCTCGCCGGCGTCGCCGTCTGGGTCACCGACGCGATTCACGGGCTGCACCCGGTCTACGGAGCGTTGCTCGTGGCCGTGCTCGCGTTTCTCCCGCGGGTGGGGATCGCCGACTTCGAAGAGACCGTCGGCGACGTCGACTTCTCGATCCTGTTTTTCGTCGCGGCCGTGCTCGCGATCGGCGAGGGGCTGACGCGAACCGACGTCGCCGGCACGCTCGCCCGAGGGCTGTTGCGGGTCGTCCCGCCGGAGGCGTCGCCGCTCGCGGTCCTCGCGGTCGTCTTCCTTTCGACCGTCGCGCTGATGATCGTGATGGGCGGACTCGCCGCCGTGAGCGTGGCCACGCCGGTCGTGATCGCGCTCGCGGGCGACCTCGGACTGCCCGTGGTTCCGCTGGCGCTCGCGGAGGTCGTCGCGCTGGGGGTACCCTTCGTCCCCTATCAGTCGGCGGTGCTCGTCGTCATCCTGGCCTACGAGATCGTGGACACGCGCGAGCTGATCCGGGTCGCCGCCGCGGTCGCGATCGCGACGGCGCTGCTCTTGGTCCCGGTACAGCTCGGTATCCTGGCCGCGGCGGCGTAGGGGGATCGGGGATTCTACTGTCGGACGAACGTCCTGATGGTGTTTATTGCCAGTCAGTACCGCTGGTTCGCCGGAACGGGGTAGCGAACCAGCGGTAAACAGTGACAATAAACATTATGATACTCCTGCGCACCCCCGGAAGGGGTGTGATAATGACGGTGTAACTTTGTACCGGTGCTCGCCGCCCCGTGTCGGCGAGCACTGGTATACTGTCGGACAGAACGATGTGACGCGTCTCGGCACCCGCTGCGGTGCCGAACTGATTCACGAACGTCTGTCCGACAGTATAAGAGACTACCACCGTCATTATGAGGGTCCCGACGGGTTCGTCCGACAGTATCAATCCCGCGGGATTTTTGTCTCCGCTCGCGTATGCTGAGACGATGCTACACGCCAACGGTTCGCTGTTGACAGTCGACGTGGGCGACCGGACGACAGAGACGACAGACATCGACGACGAACTCCGGGCGTTCATCGGCGGACGGGGCGTCGCGACCAAACTGGCGCACGATCGGATCCCCTTCGACGCCGACCCGCTCGGCCCGGAGAACCGACTCTACCTCGCTTCCGGCCCGCTCCAGCAGTCCGAGATGAGCTTCACCGGCCGGATGAATATGACCGGCGTCTCGCCACTGACCGACGGGCTCCTCTCGTCGAACGCCGGCGGCTACCTCTCGCGGAACTTCGTGGGGACCGGCCACGCGGTCGTCGAGATCACCGGCGAGAGCGACGAACTCGTCGCGATCCACGTCACCGACGGGGGCGTCGAGTTCGAGGCGGTGCCGGAACTGGCGGGCGCGACCGTCCCCGAGGTCACAGACGAGATGAACGAACGCCACGGCCTCGAGAGCGAGAACCTCGTGACCATCGGCCCCGCAGGCGAGAACGAGGTCCGCTTCGCGTCGGCGATGACCTACGACGAGCGCGCGTTCGGCCGCGGCGGACTGGGAGCCGTCCTGGGCGCGAAGAACGTCAAGTGCATCTCCTTCGAGGGCGACTCCGCGCCGGCGATCGAGATGCCGAACGAGGACGTGCAGATGGACGTCCACCGGCAGGCCGCGACGAGCGACGACATCTTCCGCCGGCAGGGGACGACCCACCTCGTGCAGGTGCTCAACGACAACTTCGGCCTCCCGACGCGGTACTACTCGGAGACCTCGTTCGAGGGGGTAGAACGGATCAACGGCGACCGCGTCGAAGAGAAGAAGTACAAGAAGGCGGCCTGTTCGGTGTGTGCGTTCGCGTGTAAGCTGCCGACCCGCGACGAGACCACCGGTCTCGAAACCGAGGGGCCGGAGTTCGAGACGATCATGGCCTTCGGGAGCAACTCCGGCGTCGACGACATCGTCGACGTGATGAAGTCGAACGACCTCTGTGATGACCTCGGGATGGACACCATCTCCTGTGGCAACACCATCGCCGCCTACCTCGCCGCAGAAGACGAGTTCGGGAACGCGGACCTGATCCACGAACTCGTCGAGAAGATCGCCTACCGCGAGGGGGTCGGCGACACGCTCGCGGAGGGGATCGACCGGATCCACGACGACCTCGGCGTCGAAAACTGGACCGTCAAGGGGATGGACTTCGCCGCCCACGAGGGGCGGGTCGTCCACGGCCAGGGGCTCTCCTACGCGGTCGCGAACCGCGGCGCCGACCACATGTACTCGACGACGATGATCGACGAGTACAACGACGTCATCCCTCCGGAGGGGACCGCCGGCAAGGCCGGTCGGATCATCGACAACGAGAACCGCAACGCCGTCCGCGACAGCGCCATCGTGTGTCAGTTCGGCATCGGTCGCATCATCGAAGAAGAGATCTTCGAGGCGCTTTTCGACGAGGACTACGAGGACCTCCTCGCGGTCGGCGACCGCATCGTGAACCTGGAACGCCACTTCGCCAACCAGCGCGGAATCGACGCCGCCGACGACCGCCTCCCCTACGACCTCCCCGACCTCGAATCGTCGATCCGGGAGTACTACGACGCCCGCGGGTGGACCGACGAGGGCGTCGTCCCCGACGACCTCGTCGCCGACTTCGCACAGGCGGACTGATACTGATACTGTCTATTGTCACTCTCGTCTCTTCCCGCCGAGCGCCACCCCGTTGGCGACGCTCGGCGGTGCAAAGTGAGAGTAATCAGTATCAGTCGTCGTCGGCGGTGGCGCTGGGATCCTGTGACTTGTAGCGGTCTCGGAGGTGGTGGGCGCCTTCGTCGGACCAGTCGGTCTCGTCTGTGGGGACGTAGTCGTACTGGCGGCGGGCGTGTTGGCCGGCCTTGCCGCCCCACCAGACGAACCCGTCGGAGCCGTCTTCGGGCGTCCAGGTGATCGTCTCCCAGTCGGGGTCGAAGATCAGGTACCCGCCCGCGAAGATTTCGACCTTGTTTCCGGACGGTTCCAGGTAGTAGTTGAAGTGTGCCTGGCTGATCCCGTGGCGGGCGGGCCCGCCGACGAACTCGATGTCCCGTTCCCGCAGGAGGTCCGCCGCGCGTTCGAGTTCGCCGCGGTATCCGCCGTCCATATAGTAGGCGACGTGGTCGATCTTGTCGACGACGTTCGCGTCCGGCGGCGGCGCGACGAAGGCGATCTCGTGGACGAGCGGCGAGACGCTCAGCCACGTGCCCGCCTGATTGCCCTCGGGGTCGAGGCCCTCTTCACGGAGGTTGAACCCCAGGACGTCCTGGAACCACTCCGAGCACTCCTCGACGTTGCTGACGTTGAAGTTGACGTGGTCGATGCGGCGGAAGCCCGCGCCGCGCTCGGGCTTGCGCGCGGGCTGGTTTTTGAGCCGCGGTTGGTTCTCCTCGTCGACCGTGTCGAACGCGCGGTCGACGTCGTAGACCAACTCGAAGTACTCGGGGGTCGCACCCGGGTACTCGAACTTGAGCGCGCGGCCCTGACCGGGTTCGGCGCCGGGGTCGACCCACTCGGTGTCGTAGCCGGAGTCTTCGATGCGCTGTTTGAACTCGGGGAAGTCGTCTTCGTCTTCGAGCATCCAGGCGACGTGTTTACAGCCCCAGGTGTCGCCCTCGCGCAGGATCAACGTGTAATCCTGCCAGTCGCCGAACGCGGCCAGATAGTAGGCGTCGTCTTCCTCGTGGCGGACGTACATCCCCATCGTGTCCCGGAAGTGCTCCAACGACGCTTCCAGGTCCGGACAGTACAACTCCGCGTGTGCCAGGGTTGCGATACCCATATCGATCGAGTGCGGATATACCACAATAAATCATTCCACGACTGTCATCAGATGACAATGGTGGTTGGACGGACGAATTCGGCCACGATCGGTCTGTGCTTCGGCGACCGATACCGATCGCTCTCGGAATGATCGCGCTCGCTTTTCATCGGGATACTG
>JBDGUP010000146.1:0-6293 GCA_042215815.1 Haloquadratum sp.
CCCCCCGGATGACCGGCCTGCCGAAACAAACCGTTCCGGTACCAACCCGCACTCATAATGACTAGTCTCGTTTCTTCCCGGTGATCGCCGTGACCGTGGGTGGCGATCACCGGTAAGAGACTACAACCGTCAGTATCAGTATAGGGCTGTGGCCCGGTCACTGAGGCCCCATCGGAATCCGTGTCATTGCCGTGTGATGAACAGACCGCGTTCGCCACCGCCCCTCGTCTGTTGGGGGGCGGCATCTCACCGATTCCGTAGCAATCCAAGCTACGCCGGGCCACGACAAAAACGTTCGGTTAGTCATCCAGTCTGGCCGCAGTACGGTGGTTTTCTTCGTCGGGGTGTCCGCTCAACCCCCGCCTGTTCGCTCCTTGGTTCCGACGCGCGTCGGAACACTCGTCGCTCACGGGAAGGCGGGGTATGCGCTCGAAACTCAATCAGACGCGTCCAGGGCGGGCACGAGAAACGCCGACACCGCGTCCGCGACGTCCCCGGCGCGCCCGACGAAGGAGTGATCCGTCTCGAAGGCCACGACGTCCCACTCGCGGTCCCGGTCGCACGCGGCGGCGACGACCGGCTCGACGTCGGCGACGTCGTCGCGGGTTCCATAGAGGATCCGGACGGGCATCGACGCCGGAATCGACGAGAGGTCGGCCACGACGTCGACGGTGGGATCGGCGCCGTCGTCGCTCTCTTTCGTCTCTGCGCTCGCTCCCGCGCTCTCGTCCGCATCCGCGTCCGCGCCGAGTCGGGCGGGCGGGGCGAGCGCCGCGACGGCAGCGACGTCGGCCCCCCGGGCCGCCGCCGAGAGGGCGACGGCGCCGCCGAAACTGTAGCCGAACAGCCCGACGCGGTCGTACCGCTCTCTCGCCCACTCCACCGCGGACAGCACGTCGGCCCGTTCCCCGCGGCCGCGGTCCCAGGGGCCATAATCGAAGCGGAGGCAGTCGACGCCCCGATCGGTCAGTTCGTCGGCGACCGCCCGGAGGCGCCCGTCGGTTCGGTCGCCCCCGTGCTGGGGGTGAGGCGGGCACGCCACGACGACGGCGTCCGCCGTCGGAGCGGTTCCGTCGCCGTCGGCGACCGCCGCTGTGTCGAGCGTCCCGCGGGCGTCGCGGCCGCCGGGCAGCAAGACGGGGTCACTCATCTCCCGATAGGTAGTTCACCCACGTGAGCTTTTAACTCCGGCGTCCACAAGAGGGGGTATGGGAATCCTCTCACGCGCGTCGTACGTCGTCCGGTCGAAGTTGAACGCCCTCCTCAACCGCGCGGAGGACCCGACGGAGACGCTCGATTACTCCTACGAGCAGATGCGAGACGAACTCCAGGACGTCAAACAGGGCATCGCGGACCTGACGACCCAGAAGAAACGCCTGGAGATCCAGAAGCGCCGCCTCGAAGAGAACGTCGAAAAGCACAACGAACAGGCCCGCGAGGCGGTCCGGCAGGACCGCGACGACCTCGCCCGACAGGCGCTGGAGAAGAAGCAGGCGAAGATGTCCCAGATCGAAGAACTGGAGGCACAGATCGCCGACCTCCAGTCGACCCAGGACGACCTCGTCGAGAAGAAAAACGACCTCCAGAGCCGCATCGAGGAGTTCCGGACCAAGAAGGAGACGATGAAGGCGCGCTATGAGGCCGCCGAGGCGTCCTCGCGCGTCTCGGAGGCGATGACCGGCGTCGGCGACGAGATGGAGGACGTCTCGCGGGCGATAGAGCGCGCCGAAGAGCGCACCGACGAGATGGAGGCCCGGTCGGAGGCGATGGACGAACTCGTCGACACCGGCGCGTTCGACGAGGCGATGTCCGACAAGGACAGCATCGACCGCGAACTCGAACAGAGCCGGTCCGACGCCGAGGTCGACGCCGAACTCGAGACCCTCAAAGCCGAGATCGAAACCGGTTCGGACGAGGAGTCGGCGTCGGCCGACGCGACCCCCGACGCGAGCGCCGACGTCGACGTGGAGGTCTCCGACGCGGAGGTCGAATCCGAACTCGAAGAGCTGAAAGACGACGAGAACGCGACGGACTGATAATGACGGTTGTAACTATGTACCGGTGCTCGCCGACACGGGGCGGCGAGCACCGGGAAGAGACTACACCCGTCATTACGAACGAATCTATGCACAGTTGCGATACCCACTATGATTACGCTCGGATCTCCGCCGCGGCCGCCCGTGCTCGCCGCCGGATGTCGCCGGCGTCGCCCCTCAGAAGACCGCCGAACTCCCGATCGTAGACGACCTCGCCGTCGACCATCGTGAACGTCACGTCGTCGCCGTGGGCCGAGAAGACGAGGTGCGAGAGCGGGTCGTACAGCGGCGTCGCGCGAGAGACGTCCGTGTCGAGGGCGACGAGGTCGGCCTTCCAGCCCTCTCGCAGCGCGCCGACGTCCTCGAATCCGGCGGCGCGCGCTCCGCCGAGCGTCGCCATCTCGAAGACGGTCCGGGCAGATGCGACCTCCGGATCCAGGCGGTCGACCTTCTGGAGGAGGCTCGCCTGCCGCATCTCGGTGAAGGGGTCGAGCGCGTTGTTACACGGCGGCCCGTCGTTGCCGAGCGCGACGGCGATTCCCCGGTCGAGGTAGTCCGCGATCGGCGCGATTCCGGAGGCGAGTTTCATATTCGCAGAGGGACAGTAGGCCACGTGGGTTCCGGTCGACGCCAGGATGTCGCGCTCGCGGTCGGTCGTGTGCACGCAGTGAGCGAGGACGACGTCCTCGCCGGTGAGACCGACCTCGTGGAGCCACTCCAGGTTTCGCATCCCGGTGTCGGCCTCGACGGTCGCCACCTCGTCGCGGTTCTCGCTCGCGTGGGTGTGGATCCGGACGCCGTCGTACCGGTCTGTGATCTCGCGACATCCGCGGAGGCACGCCTCGGTGCAGCTCACGGCGAACCGCGGCGTCACGGCGTAGCGGATCCGGCCGTCGTCCGCCCCGTGGTACGACCGGAGGAGCCGTTCGGTGGCCGAAAGCGCGTCGCCGGTCGATTCCTCCAACTCCTCGGGCGCCCGCTTGTCCATCAACACCTTCCCGAGGCGGCCGCGGATTCCGAGGTCGATCGCGGCCTCGAAGGCCGCGTCGGCGTGGCGGACCGAGAGGTGATCGATCGCGGTCGTGACCCCGCTTTCGAGGAGTTCGAGATAGCCGAGTTCGGCCGCGGCGCGCATCTCCTCGCGCCCGAGCGCGGCCTCCATCGGCAGGACGTGCTCGAAGAGCCACTCCTGGAGGGCGGTGTCGTCTGCGATGCCGCGCCCGAGGCTCTGGACGGAGTGGACGTGACCGCCGACGAGCCCCGGCGCCAGCAGGTCGAACTCGCGGACGGGCTGGGCGGGGAACCGGCCTTCGAGTTCCGTCCGGGACCCCACCGCAGTTATGCGGTCGGATTCGACGACGACGGCGCCCTCGTCGTAGACGGTCTCCGGATCGGCGACGACGGTGCCAGCGAGGAGCATCCCGCTTACGTCCAGGGGACCGAGCGCTCCTGTAGCTCGCCGGCGATCGACCGTTGCATCGCCGCTCCGGGGTCGTCGGCGTTCGCGAGCGCCCACATCAGTTTCACCGTCGCCGTCCCGGGGAGGGTGTCGCCGGCCTCGACGACGCCCGCGTCGAGGAGGTCGCGGCCGGTGTCGTAGACGCGGTCGCAGACGCGGCCTTCGAGACACTGGCTCGTCATCGCGACGACGACGCCGTCGTCGACGAGCGATTCGAGCGTCGGGATCAGATCGGTGTGGACGTGGCCGAGTCCCGTCCCCTCGACGACGAGACCGTCGAGGTCTGCGTCTTCGAGCATCGCCCCGTAGCGGTCGAGGTCCATCCCCGGCGTGAACTTCAGCAGGTCGACGTGCTCGTTCAGATCGGTCCGGACGTCGAGGTCGACCGCACCGCGCTCTGTGTACTCTCGTCGGAACTCGACCGTCCCGGTGTCGTACTCGACGGTCCCGAGCGGTTCGGCGCCGATCGTCTCGAAGGCGTCTCGCCGAGAGGTGTGGTTCTTGCGGACGCGCGTGCCGCGGTGGAGCGCACAGGCGTCGTCGGAGGTGGAGGCGTGCATACAGACCAGCACCTCCGCGGCGTCGGCCGTGGCGGCCTCGACGGCGCAGACGGCGTTCATCACGTTGTCCGAGGAGGGGCGGTCGGCCGAGCGCTGGCTGCCCGTGAACACGATCGGAACGGGCGTATCGAGCATAAACGACAGCGCCGACGCGGAGAACTGCATCGTGTCGGTCCCGTGCATCACGACCACGCCGTCGACGCCCGCGCGGATCTCCTCGGCGACGGCCGTCGCGAGTTCGCGCCACACGTCGGGCGTCATATTCTCCGAGAGGATGTTCGTGACGACCCGGCCGCGGTAGTTGGCGCGACCGGCCAGGTCCGGCACGGCGCGGAGGACGTCCTCGGCGTCGAACTGCGCCGTGACGGCGCCCGTCCGGTAGTCGACGGTCGACGCGATCGTGCCGCCGGTCGAGATGAGCGAGACGGTCGGCAGGTCCTCGTCGAAGCAGATCTCCGAGGTGGCCGACTCCGACTGCGCCGACTCGACGTCGTAGACGTCGGATTCGAGGACCTCCACGTCGGCGCCGTCCCGTTCGATACCGACGTTGTACCCGCCGTCGAGCTTGACGACGAGGTGCTCCGGCGTCGAGGAGGGCATCAAGACGCCCTCGTTCGTGACGCCCGCGCGCTCGACGCGGACGCGGTCTCCGGGGTTCATACCTCCTGCTACCGACGGCGCGGACTTGAATCCACTCGTTCGCGTCGGTGATAATGACGGGTGTAACTTTGTACCGGTGATCGCTCCCCCCGTGTCGGCGAGCACCGGGAAGAGACTACACCCGTCATTATACTGTCGGACGAAACCGTTGATACCCTCGTCCCCCCTCCCGGGGGGTACGCAGGATTATCAGGACTTTCGTCCGACAGTATATGAGCACCCTCCGGACGAACACAAGAGTCACGACCCGGGACGTCGAAGTCGGCGTATGGGACGCTCGGACGAGACCGGCCGCGACATCGAGGGGGGCGACGTGCGTCGCGGCGCCGGGGGGACCGACACCGCCGAAACCGACGCCGACGGAGCCGGCGGGGGGCGACGACGCCGCGTCCTCCCGACGACGCCGACGGTTTCGCTCCGCTCGTTCCTCCTCGTCCTCGCGCTGTCGCTCTCGGGCGTCGTCGCCGGGGGATCGATCCCGATCGTCGGGTCGATCGGGCGGTTCGCCGGGCTGTTCCTCGTCGCGTTCGCCGTCGGCGCCGTCGGCTCGCGCAGCCGCTACCTCGAAGTCGGTCTCGCCGGCGCGATCGCCGCCGGCGCCGCGTTCGTACTGGGAGCACTCACGAGCGTCTTCGCGCCCGTCGCGGTGTCCCTCCTCGCCGATCACGGCGTCGCGATCGCCGGCGTCGGCATCGGAAGCGGTTTCCTCGTCGCGGTGGCGGGCCACTACTTCGGCCGCGACCTCCGCGCCGGCCTGACGAGGGAACTCCGATGACGTTCGGACACTCGTCTGTATTCATACTGTCGGACAGACGTTCGTGAATCAGCTCGGCACCTCGGGGTACCGAGACGCTTCACATCGTTCTGTCCGACAGAATTATGTGAGCCATACAAATGTTACCGGCCACTGATTTAATTCCTCCCGGAGAAGAAAAACGCTCTATGCGAGAATTAGAGCCTACAGAAATCGATGAGCTACTCACCCGAAACGGGGTTGGGATCCTCGCGCTGGTAGACGACTCACAGCCGTATGCCATTCCGATGTCATTCGGATACGACGGTGACGAAATGGCGTTTCCGATGCAGTGGGGGACGGGCTATAGCGGGCGCAAAGAACAGTGCGTCGAGTCAAACACGAACGCTTGTTTCACTGTCTACGAACAAGACTCTGACTCCCCACAGACGTGGCGAAGTATCGTGATAACGGGAAAGTTATACGAGATTCCTGAACAGGACAGAGAGCAGGCTTTCGCGAGTTTAGCCGCAAACGGGCGGTTCGCTCCCGATCTCGGAATATGGGGCGTGCCTTTCGAAGAAGTGAATCTGAAGCTCTTTGGGTTGAACCTCGACGACTACACGGGCCGAGAGTTTTCGATGGTCAAACGAGATTGGCAGTGAAGACGGCCGGACGATTCGCAGAGAAGACATCACCTACTATGCGGGTTCAGCCCGACTCCCGCGCTTCGCTGGTACGGTGGTACCGGCGCTACGCGCCGCTCGCGAATCGTTCCTGTGACGTTGTATGGGACCGCTGAGAGTCGAACTCAGGTCCTACCGACCCCATCGGCAGAGGATACC
>JBDGUP010000073.1:0-2641 GCA_042215815.1 Haloquadratum sp.
GCCGCCTCCTACTCGGAGTTCGCCTCCATCTACTCGGAGAACGGGGGCGGCTACCTCTTCAGTTCCCAGACGTTCGAGAGCGACTTCCTCACGTATTTCGTCGGTGTCTCGCTGTTTCTCGGCTACACGGGGACCACCGCGTTCTATCTCGCGACGATGGGCGAGTGGTGGCAGCGGTTCGTCTTTCCGGCGGCCTGGCCGGTCCCACACGGGACGACGCCCGTCGTCACGGCGCTTCTGCTCGGCGCCCTCAACGCCCGCGGGACCGAAGAGAGCGGGACGTTCCAGGTCATCGTCACCTCAGCGAAGGTGGCTGTCCTCTTCGCGTTCATCGGCGGGGCATTCGCCTACGCCGGGCCGGTCCAGGCGACCGGTCGGTTCGCGTCGGGGTTCCAGGTCGCGCCGGTCGGCATCGTGTCGGTGGCGGCACTGGCGTTCATCACGTTCTTCGGATTCTCTGCGATCGCCGCGAGCGCGGGCGAGATCATCGAACCGCGGAAGACCGTTCCCAAAGCCATCGCAGCGTCGATCATCACGGTGGTCGTCCTCTACACGTTCGTCATCGTCGCGATGGTGAACTCGCCGATCCCGGCCGAGGTGGTCGCCAGGCTCGGCGAGACCGCGATGGGTCGCGTCGCCGCGGCGTTCCTCGGGCCGATCGGACGGGTACTCATCGTCGCCGGCGCGATATTCTCGATGGTGTCGGCGTCGAACGCGTCGATCCTCGCCGCCTCGGGGATCGGATCGCTGATGGGCGAGCGAGGCCAGGCCCCTCGGCCGTTCCAGCGCATCCACCCCGAATACGGGACACCGTTCTGGAGCGTCACGACGGCGACGGCGACGATCATCGCACTGATCCTCGCGTTCGGCGGTCTCGTTCCCGCGATTCGGGTCCTCGGTCGCGAACTCCACTTCCACCTCTCGGCGCTCACCGGCTTCGCGACGTTCAACCTCCTCGTCCCGCTTTCGGTCGTCAACGTCGCGCTCATCTACTCGCGCCGCCGGCATCCCGATCTCGACCGCCCCTTCAGCGTGCCGCTGGTGCCGCTGGTTCCGGCGCTCGGCGTGGTCGCCAACATCGCGCTGATCGGGAACCTCCCCGTGGCAGGCGTCCTCAGCGGAACCGTCGCCGTGGTGGCGCTGATCGTCTCGTACGCGCTCTGGGGGGGCAAGCCCGAGCAAGAAGAACTCTTCGCGCGAGTGACAGAAGCACGAACCCACGCGGCGGCCGCAGCGAGCGGGGGACATCACAGAGCGGGCGAGACGACCCCCGAAGAGGAAGGCGAACCGGCCGAGGGGGAGCGATTCAGGATCCTGGTCCCGATCGCTCGACCGAATCGTGCCCCTGCATACGTCCGCTTCGCGAGCGGCGTCGCCGAGGCCCGGGCGGGCGACGGGGATCCGCTCGTCCAGGTGGTGACGATCACACAGCTCCCCGAACAGACGCCGTTCGAGGCGCTCGAAGAGACGGCGGGCGACCGCGTGGACGCGATCGAGGCCGAACTCGAAGACGTCGAGACCGCCGTCGACTACACGATCGAAGGCCACATCTGCAGAGACGTCGCTTTCGACATCCTCCAGACGGCCCGGGACGCCGACGCCGACCTGATTATGATGGGCTACCCGGACGAACACCCCGATATCGCGACGAAGGTGCAGTTCAAGTCCGTCGCCGACATCCTCTACGTCTACGAACTCCCCGCCTCCCCGGATCTCGACGTCGTCAACGTCGGCGCCGGCGGCGGCCCGCATCACCACGCGCTCCTCCCGTTGATCGACGACCTCGGGCGGCGAGGGTCGACAGTTCACCTCATTCGGGTTGCGCCCACGGGTGAACACGGCACGCACGAAGCGATCGAGGACACGCTCGATCACCTCTCAGAGGAGGTCCAGGTGGCGGTGCACGAGGTCGAAACCGACCTCATCGCCGACGGACTCGTCGACACCGCCGCGGACAACGGCGGGGTCCTCTTCATCGGCGCGACGCGGACTCGCGAACTCCGGCGCTGGGTGTTCGGGAGCACGCCGGACCGGGTGATCGAACGCGCGCCCGAGGCGGACGTCCCCGTCGCCGTCTATGCGAGTTCCACCGGCGTGGTCGACCGGCTCTCCGAACTCGTCTACCCGTTCCACCGCTATCTACAGAAGCTCCGAGGGTAGCTCCTCTCTCCTCGCAGTCCCGCGCCCGAGGCGGAAAGAAGGGTATTTATAGACCGACTCGGTCGTCCTACTCGGAGTCGAAACCGACAGACAGATGCGCCTTCAGGGACGGTCGCGACGCCGGTCGAATCGGCCGCGAGCGGACGCTCCCGTGGGCGATCGGAACATATCGAGAGGTCGTCGATTCGGCGGAAAGCGAGGCGGGTTTTCGCGATTCCGCGGGCTTCCCGATTCCACGTCGTCGGGAGGCTTCCTGCTACCCTATGATACGAAACACGACGCTGCGGACGGCTTTTCTCGTGACGAACCTCGTTTTGGGTCTCCTCGGCGGAGTCGGTGCGTTCTCTGATGTCGCCGCTGCCGACCAGGGACAGATCTCGTTCGACGCCTCGGCGTACTCGGACGGCGAGACGGTCACGGTGACCGTCGAAGACGGCGATCTCTCGACGAGTCAAAGCTACGTGGTGAATATTGAGTCGGA
>JBDGUP010000073.1:2741-6140 GCA_042215815.1 Haloquadratum sp.
GATCCCGAACCGCTCACTCTCGGCCCGATAACCGAGTTTTCGATCGGCAGTCTGTCCGGAACGACGCTCAGTCACACCGAGAGCGTCATCGAGATACCGTTCAGCGAGGACGTCTCCCAGGCCGGTGGCGAGTCGGGTGCGCTGACGCTCGCGGACAACGTCACGGTGTCGGTGGACGGAACCGACGTCACCGGGCGCTACACGCTCGACGACGACGGCTCCGCGGACGGCCAGGTGATCCTGACGTCGGGGACGCCCGTGGCCCCGGGCGCGACCGTCACGGTCGCGATCGACGCGGTGAACGACTCGGTGAATACGGAGACGATCACGCCGGGGACCGTGGACGCGACGGTGACAGACGCGACCGTCGTCGAAGGCGGCGGGGAGGCGAACGCCTTCGAGGGCGAGACGGTGGCGTTCGTCGCGACCGACGGCACCGCTGATCTGAATCAGGCGTTCGAGGTCGCAGTCGAGAGCGGGGCGTTCGTCTTCGCCGGGGAGACGGGCGCGGGGAGCCAGACCTTCGCGTTCGACACCGGCGCGCGGAACTGGAGCGGGACGTACGAGGTCGCGACGTACCTCGCGGACGGCAGCCTCGACGAACGAGCGGGGCTCGGAGTCCGGGCTCTCGGCCTATCGGTCGCCGTCGCCGATCGCAACCTCACCACCGCAGACGCGATCGAGGGGGCGATCTCGGCCAACGCCGGCGGGCGGGAGGTGGCGGTGAGGCTCCGAGACGACGACGGCGACGTCCTCGGGCGGACGAACGAGACGATCGGTGGCGACGGCGCGGCCGGGTTCGCGTTCGGAGAACGCGTCGTGGCGGCCGCCGGACCGGGGAACTACACCGTGAACGTGACCGACCGCCGCACGGCGACGACGGCGGCGAGCGAACGCCTCCGCGTCGTCGACGCGGCCGCGAGCACCGCGGAGTTCGGGGCGCCGCTCGTGGGAGAGCACGCGGGCGACGTGGTGGCGATCGACGTCGAACTGACGTACGCGGACACCGCGACGGTGACCGTCGGGAGCCCCGCGGTGGGCTTTCGCGCCAACGCGACGGTCGTCGACGGCGACGGTGATGGGACCGTCCGACTGCGGTTCAACACCGCCGCCGTCGCGAGGGCGTCGAGTCTCCCGGCCGACGGCGGCGAAGTCTTCGACGTCGGGGACAGCGGAACCGAGAGCGACGGGGGATCGGATTCGGTCGTCGCGGCCGACGTCGACGACCTGAACGCCGTCGATGCGCCCCTCGATGCCGGCGAGTACGAACTCCGCGTGCGGCCCGGTGCGGCGGCGAGCGATCCCGCGACCGCGATCGGAACGCTCGCGCTCGCGGCGCCGGTCCCGACGCGGCTGACCACCTGGACCGCCCCGGCGGGGTCGACCTTCGATCGATTCGGCGACGTCGCCGCGGCGGAGGGAGCGGGCCGTCTCACGGCGACGACCGAGGTCGCCGTCGGCGACGTGGTCGTCCACCGGATCGTCGTGCCCGGGCTGGCCGGCGAGTTCGCCCGCCGCTCGGGGACCGCCACCGAGACGTTCTTCGCGCTGGCCGGGAGGGCCGGCGAGGGGCTGTACACGCTCAACGTCACACAGACGGACGCGGCGACGAACGAGGAAGCCTATCGGCTCGACCTCGACGCGCGCAATACGCGGGTCGTCGCCGATCCGGGCAACGACACCTACGTCGTCGTCTACGATTCGGGGAACGTGACCGGGGTCCGCGACCAGAGCGGGTCCGGCGCCGGCGACGCGCTCTCGGCGGCGTTCACCGTCCACGAGAACCGGACGTTCACCGACCTGGAGGCCGACCGACGGACGGTCTCGGGGACGTACGCCCTCGTCGCGGCCGCGATCTCCACCGGCGATCCAGTCGTCGTCGCGGCCGACGCGAACCAGACGATCTCGGGCGTGACGAGCACAGCACCAGGCACGGAGGTCGCGATCCGGGTCCGCGCGACCAACGGGACGGCGACGTTCCTGCGGACGGCGAAGACGGTCGTCGCGAGAAACGGGTCGTGGTCGGTCACGTTCGACTTCAGCGCCCGGCGCGTCGGCGACACGTTCCGGCTGACGTCGGCGGTCGCCAGCATCGCGTCCGCGGCCGAACTCGACGTCGCCGGAACGGTCCGCGCGGTGCTTCCGGTGACGACTATGCCCGTGGCGACGCAGTCGACGCCCGCGTCCGGCGGGGGAAGCAGCAGCGGAGGAGGTGCGGGCTGGAGCGACGGCGACTCGGGAGGGACCGGGGTCGAGAGCGGTCCCGAGCCGACGGCGACACCGGAGGAGACTCCCACGCCGAGCGCGGAACAGACGGGCGGGTCGGTCCTGGATTCGACGGGGAAGTTCGTCAACGAAGTGTTCGCCCGGTTCGGGGACGACTCGTCCGGGGAGTCCCTCCGCAGTCGGGTGTTGCAGTTCGACGCGCTCGTCGTCCTCACCGCGATCGCGGGCGTCGTGGTGTACTTTCTGCGACGGGACTGACTATCGCTTCACTCCCGTTTTCCCGTGCGATCGGTGCGTCCGACGCGTCGTAACGCCTAAGAACCGAAAAGCCGTTCTATCAGGTAATGAACCCAGACGCGACTACGGATCTCCCAACGCCCCCACGGCCGACGAACCAGAGGTGGTTCCGTGGGCGTTGAGATCAAGGAATCGCCCGTCAGCGACGAGGAGTTCGAAGAGATGAAGCGGTTCGTCCGCGATTACCTCGCCGCCAGCGTCGAGAGCGAAGACGACGGCGGCCGGATGCGGTGGTACCCCTGGCACAGCGCGGAGTACCGCTACAACCACATCCTGAACGTCGTGGACCTCGCGAGCGATATCGCGGCCGAAGAGGGCGCAGACGTCGACGTCGTCCGCGTCGCCGCCCTGTTCCACGACATCTCGAAGCTGGAAGCGGACCAGGAGGTCCACGCCGAGGAGGGCGCCCGCGTCGCGCGCGAGTACCTGACCACACACGGCGACTTCCCGCAGTCGTTCGTCGAACAGGTGTGTCAGGTCGTCGCAGATCACTCCTATCAGGGTCCGCTCGACGACGTCTCCCTGGAAACCCAGAGCCTCATCGAGGCGGACATCCTCGACAAGGTCGGCGCCAACGGCACCGCGCTGATGCTGCTCCGGATGGGCTACGAGGCGCGGACGCATATGGACGCCGCGGAGATGGTCGAGCGCGTGATCGAACGCGGACGCGACGCCCGCGACCGGATCAACTCCGACGCCGCAGAGAGTATCGCCCACAAGCGCCTCACCCGCGTCCGGTGGTTCCGCGAGTGGCTCGAATCCGAGGTCCCCGAGATGGACGCGGCCGGCGCCGGCGACGAAGCCGGAGCCGACGCCCGAGTCGACGCCGACGAGCGATAGAGCGACTGTCGCTTCCGCACGGGCGACACGCTCATA
>JBDGUP010000074.1:0-5999 GCA_042215815.1 Haloquadratum sp.
TCCAGATGAGCAAATCCATTCTGATGATCGTCGGCGACTTCGGCGAGGACTACGAGATAATGGTCCCGTTCCAGGCGCTGCAGATGGCCGGCCACGACGTCGACGCCGTCTGTCCCGAGAAGGAGGCCGGCGAGACGATCAAGACCGCGATCCACGACTTCCGGGGCGATCAGACCTACCTGGAAGAGCGAGGGCACGACTTCGAGTTGAACGCCACGCTCTCTGCGGTGGATCCGAGCGATTACGACGCGCTCGTCGTCCCCGGCGGGAGGGCGCCCGAGTACCTCCGCACCTACGAGCCGGTCCTCGACGCGGTGCGGCACTTCTTCGAGGCGGAGAAGCCGGTCGCGTCGCTGTGTCACGGCCCGCAGATCCTCGCGGCCGCGGGCGTGCTGGAGGGCTACGAGATCACCTCCTACCCCGCCGTCCGTCCGGAAGTCGAATCGGCGGGGTGCTCGTGGGTCGACGAGGTGACCGTCGACCGGAACCTCGTCACTGCGCAGGCCTGGCCGGACCACCCCGAGTGGCTCGCGAGGTTCCAGGAGCTGCTCGAAGGCAACGCCTAACAGGCCCGGGCGCCCAACGTCCGAGGGATGGGGGATCGGTCGCTCCGTGCGGTGATCAGCGCGCGGTCCGACGTGGAGATTGCCGCTATCTTCGAGCGTATCTGGGAGGCGCGCGGCTACGACACGGAGGTGCGCTTCAGCGGCCCCGACGTCCACGTCGACGCCGAGGGAGAGACCGACGACGGGACCCGCCGCGCGGTCCGGATCTGGGTCACGACGGGCGGGCGCGTCAGGCCGAACCAGACGAGCGCGTACGTCCGGGAGTGCGAGCGCGCGGGCGTCGAACCATACATCGCCGTCGTCGGCAACGCCGAACTCGATCGAGACGCCCACCGGCCGGAACTCGTCGAGTTCAGCGCGACCTCGATCGCGGTCCAGGCGCGCGAAGCGGGCGTCGAGGGATTCGTCCACGCCTTCGCCGACGACGGCGACGGCGACGGCGACAGCGACAGCGACAGCGACGGCGACAGCGACGGCGACGAGGCGGTAGAGTGGAACTGGCTCGGCGACCGCGTCGGAGACGAAGACGCCGAAGCGGACGACGCCGACGGGGACGACACAGAGGACGCGGACGACGACACCGACGCGGTTTCTCGGCGAGCCGCGATGAAGACGGCGGGAAAGTACGTCGCCGGAAGCCTCGTGGCGTATCTCGCCGTCGAGGCGGCGTCCGACACCGTCCGGCGCTCGCCCGAACTGCGGCGGGCGATCGCTCGTCGGACGCGGTGGGTCGGCGCGCATCTCCCGACGCTGCCGGGATCGAATCCGGCGGCGGACGCGGGAGGCTCGGCGACACAGAACGCGTCGGGAACCGGCTCCGCGCTCGCGAACGCCTCGGAGTCCCTCCCGACGAACGCCTCGGGAGTGGTGGTGCCTCCGGACGCGACGACGATCGACTACGAGAGGCTGCGTTCGGACCCGCAGGAGTTCGTCGGGACGACGGTGGCGTACGTCGGCGCGGTCACGAACACCACCACGCGGACTGACCGCCGGTTCGTCCTGCTCCGCGTCGTGGTTGACGGCCGCCTCCGCGGGGACGTCGTCGGTTGGTGGCCGGACGGCCGCTTCTTCGACGGGGACCTCGAATTTCGCCTGCTCCAGGACGAACGCGTTCTCGCCTGGGGGCGCATCGACGGCACGTCGTCGCTGTTCTTCCAGTCGTCGCTTCCCCGTCTGGAAATCAGAGGACTCCAGAGACTCTGACCGGAGGGGACGGCGCCCGACCGCCGCGGGAGCGGCGATAGCGCATATACCGTCGGGCGGCGATCCCACAAGTGATATTAGGCACAGCGTGGTGGGATGTGACATCCGATGACCGACGAAACGATCCGCACGACCCACATCGGCAGCCTCCCGCGAACCCCGGAGCTGCTCGAACTCCTCACGAAGCGACAGGCCGGCGAGGACGTCGACGACGAGGAGTGGCACCGGACGGTCGTCGACGCCACGGAGACCGTCGTCGAGCGACAGACCGACATCGGTCTCGACATCATCAACAACGGCGAGCAGCCGCGCGTCTCGTTCAACTGGTATGTGGCGAACCGACTGACGGGCATCGGCGACGAGCGCGAGGCGCCGCTGTGGGACGACCTCGCAGACTACCCCGAGTACGCCAGCGACGCCTTCGACGCGGAGGCGATCGACCTCACGAAGCAGCCCTCGGTGGTCGACGCCGTCGAGTACGCCGGCGAAGCGGCCGCCCGCGAGGAGATCGACACGTTCTTCGACATTCTGGCGGAGACGGACGTCGACGCCGAGGACACCTTCATCACGGCCGCCTCGCCCGGCGTCGCCGCGGCGACGCTCGTGAACGACTACTACGACTCCCACGAGGAGTTCCTCTCGGCCGTCGGCGACGCGCTGGCACGCGAGTACGAACTCGTCGCCGAGACGGGCGCGACGCTCCAGCTCGACGCCCCCGACCTCCTCACCACCGGCCACCGCGGGTTCGGCGACCGACCGATCGAGAAGCTCAAACCGATCGTCCAGATGCACGTCGACGCGCTCAACGAGGCCACGGCGTCCATCCCGGACGACCAGCTCCGCGTCCACACCTGCTGGGGGAGCTACGAGGGGCCGCACCACCGCGACAAGCCCCTCGAAGAGATCATCCCGATCCTCTATGACCTGAACGTCGGCGGCCTGTCGGTCGAGGAGGCCAACCCCCGCCATCAACACGAGTACCGCGTCTTCCGCGAGCACCCGCTACCCGACGACTGGACGCTGATGCCGGGCGTCATCGACGTGAAGACCAACATCGTCGAACATCCGCAGGTCGTCGCCGACCGCCTCGAACGCGTCGCCGACGCCGTCGAGGATCCGACGCGGATCGTCGCCGCGCCGGACTGCGGCTTCGATACGCAGGCCGGCCTCGCGATGGTCCACCCCGAGATCGCGTGGGCGAAACTCGAAGCGCTCGTCGAGGGCGCCGCGGTCGCGACAGAGCGGATCTTCTGACTGCGCTCGCTGGATCCCCTGATAATGACGGTTGTAGTCGCTTACCGGTGCTCGCGGCCCCAGTGTCGGCGATCACCGGTACATAGTTACAACCGTCATTATGATCGTCACTCCCGGGAGTCGGTCTCCTGGTAGATCACGTGACCGCAGGCCTTGCAGTGGGAGGCGTCCGGATCGTGATACGCGAGCCCGCAGTTCGGACACGTGACGTTCACCTTCTCTCGGGATGTCCACTCTCTGAGGATCTTGCTCGCCTGGCGGGGGATGACGATGATGGCCGCCAGGATCGACCCCACGGTCACCCACCGGCCGGTGCGTGTCACCGGGACGATGTCGCCGAACCCGACCGTCGACAGCGACACCACCGTGTAGTAGAAGGCGTCGCCGAAATTCGCGACCTCGGGATTCCGTACGTGTTCGACGCTGTAGAAGAGCCCCGCGGAGGTGAAAAAGAGCACGAGGATCGTCAACAGCAGCTTCGTCGCCCGGAGGGTGTTGTCGGTGACGGTCCCGAAGAAGAACTCCGCGTCCCGGGTGAACCGGTAGAACCGCAACACGCGAACGACCCGGACGACGCGCAGGAAGCCGACGTTCAGCGCGCCCGCCGAGAGGGGGAACACGACCACCGCCAGCGTCGGCAGGATCGAGACGAGGTCGACCACCGTGTAGCCGTTGCGGAACTCCGCGACGCGGTCGCGCGCGCCGTAGAGCCGGAGGAGGTACTCGACGGCGAACACGACCGCGATGCCGACCTCGATATTCCAGAGCAGCGGCCGAAACTGATCGGCGACGGGGTAGGTCTCGACGACGAAAATGCCGACGAAACAGAGGTTCAAGACGAGCAGGGCGACGTCGATCGCCTTGCCGAGTCGGGTTTCGTGATCCAGGAGGTAAAACCGGACGCGTGTCCGCGCGGTCGGACCGGCCGGCGTGGAGCGGTTCTGGGACATTCGACGCTGGCGCCTCCGTCGTCACTCCCGTGGCTGCCCCGAGGCGACGCCGTCTGTCGCCTCGGCCAGCGGCAGTTCCACGACGAAGACGGATCCCTCTGGTTCGTTGTCTTCGACCCAGACGTCGCCACCGTAGCGATCGACGAGCGTGTCGACGAGATAGAGACCGATCCCCGTGCCCGCGCTCTCGAGGCCCTTCTCGCCCTTCCCGAAGATCGACTTCTTCCGGTCGTCGGGGACGCCGGGACCGTTGTCCGCGACCCGGACGGTGACTGTCCCCTCGTCTCCGTCTCCGTCTCCGTCTCCGTCTCCGTCTTCGACCACAGAGACCGTGACTTCCGGGATGTCCTTGTCGTTGTGCTGGATGGCGTTGGTCAGGAGGTTCCGGAACACCGAACCCAGCATCTCGTTGGCCCGCACCGTCGCCGCCGGAACCGCTCCCTCGACCGTGATGGCCGCGTCGGGGTGCTCCGACCGGACGTCGTCGAGTTCGCCTTCGAGCGCGTTTCGCAGGTCGACCGGCTGCCGATTCGCCTCCGTCGAGAGCATCACGTCGGCCATATCGCGCGCCGTCCGGGTGAGTTCGACCGCGTTGGTCGCGTTCCGCTGGATCTTCTCTACGTACTCGGTCCCCTCCTCGTCGACGTGGCCTTCGAGGAAGTCCGCGTAGGCGGTCACGAGCTGGAGGTCGTTGCGGATGTCGTGTCGCAGGATCTGGTTCAGGACGTCCAGGTTGTCCCGCTGTTCTTTGAGCTTCCGCTCGTACTCTTTGCGTTCTGTGATGTCCTGGACGACCTTCTGAATGTGTTCGTCCCCGGATTCGTCCCGCGTGCGCGAGGCCGTTATCATCACGTCGATGGTGTCGCCGCCCAGCGTCTCGAATTTCACCTCGCGCTGGACGGCGCCGTCGGCCTCGTCGAGGGCCGCCACGAGCGCTTCTCGCTCTTCGGGGTTCACATAGAAGTCCGCGACCCGACGGTCCCGGAGTTCGTCGACGTTCGTCGCCCCGAGGAGGTCGACGAGCGCCGGGTTCGCATACTCGACGGTGCCGCCGGACGGCGTCGTTCGGAGGACGCCGCTCGGGACGGTCTCGAGGAGGCGACGGGCGAGTTCGAGCTCCCGCTCGTATTGCTTCCGCTGGGTGACGTCCATCTGGAACCCGACGAAGTTCTGGAGCCGCCCCTCGTCGTCGCGGACGGGCGCGATCGAAACGCGGTTCCAGAACATCGAGCCGTCCTTCCGGTAGTTCCTGAGTTCGACGACGACCGGCGCTTCGGCGTCGATGGCCTCGCGCAGCTCCGCGACGGGCTCTTCGCGCGTCCCGTCTCCCTGGAGAAACCGACAGTTCCGCCCGACGACCTCGTCGTCTCGGTAGCCGGTCAGCTCCTGGAACCCCTCGTTGACGTAGACGAGCGGGTTGTCCTCGCGGGAGGGATCGCTGATCGAGATGCCGATGGGCGCTTCCTCCATCGCCCGCGTCCGACGTTCGAGTTCGCGCTCCCGTTCGATGCGTTCTGTGGCGTCTGTCACCCGCGCGAGCGCGAGGGCGTCGCCGCCGACTTCCAGGGGTGACAGCCGGACGTCGGCGACGACGGTCGTCGACCCGGCGTCGAGGGTCCACGTGGTCGTCGTTGGCCCGTCGCCCCGGAGCGCACCGTCGATCCCGTCGTCGGTCGGCGACGGAGCCGCGAGGAGGTCTCTGATGTCCCGATCGAGAAGATCCGCTCGCTCGCGGTCCACGAGCGCGGCGAACCGGGGGTTACACTCGCGGATGCACCCCGTGTCGGGATCGACGATCGCCATCCCGTCGGGAGCCGACTCGAACGCCGTCGCGTACGCCGACGCCTGGAGTTCCATACCGAGCAGTGTGTGCACGAGCGATTAACCGTTTTGTCTGGACAGACGCGCCGGACGGGGATGGAGAGGGAGACAGCACCCGGCACCCGGCGGAGTTCGGTTCGGGGTCGAGGGCGGCGTCGCTATCGATCGGTAGCGCGATGATCGAAGCAGTGTCCGGACCTAGCAA
>JBDGUP010000052.1:0-5997 GCA_042215815.1 Haloquadratum sp.
CGTCGCTGTGGGGGACGCTCGCGGAGGGCGTGAGCTTCGACGGCGACGACGCCCGGACGGTCGCGGTCGTCGGCGTACCGTACCCCCACCTCTCCGAGCGGATGGAGGCGATCCAGCACGCCTACGATCGCACCTACGACGACCGCACCGACGCCGGCTGGCGCTACGCGGTCGAGATCCCCACGATCCGGAAGACCAGACAGGCGCTCGGGCGCGTCATCCGATCGCCCGACGACTACGGCGTCCGCCTCCTGGTCGACAAGCGGTACACCCGCGAGAGCGCGGAGATGGGTAAATACGGCGTCCGCGACAGCTTCCCGCCAGGAGAGCGTGCCGAACTCGTCGACGTCGCCCCAGAGAAGCTCAAGTTCGCGATGCTGAACTTCTACGCCGACCTCGACGCTTACGAGGGGGAGCCGCCGCAGCCCTGATGCCGGTGCGGACCAACTAGCCGACGATGCGCACCCAGCCGCCAGGCCCGAGGGGCGAGCCGGCGATCGGCAGCGGCCGCCAGTACGCCCGGGACCCCTTCTGCTTTCTCAGGGGCGTCGCGGACGCGTACGGCGACGTGGCGCGCTTCGATCTCGGCCCGCTCGAGACGTATCTGCTCTCGAACCCCGCGGACCTCAAGCAGGTGCTCGTGAGCGACGACGCGAAGTTCGGCACGCCCGACTTCCAGGACGGCGCGATCTGGCCCGGCCCGCGTTCGGTCCGCGCCGCGTCGGGTCGCTGGGAGAGCCGATCGCCCGCCACGCGCGGTCGATGGTCGACGACTGGGACGACGGCGAGATCCGAGACGTCCGGCAGGAGATGGCGCGCGTCACCTACACCTGGTACCTCCTCTCGCAGCACCCGGTGGCCGAAGCGCGCGCCCACGCGGAACTGGCGGAGGTCTGCGGCGAGGCGCCCCCGACGCCGCCGCAGCAGCCGAGTCCGATAGACCCGCGTTACCTCCCCAGCGGCAGCCGCGCGGCCACCTCGCGGTACCGCGAGTCCCAGACGTGGAGTTCGCGGGCCGTCCAGTCGACCGGATCGGGGTGGGTGCGCTCTGCGAGCGCGGCCGCGTCGTCGACGTCGCCGCCGCGGGCGAGGGTGACGTGCGGGACGTAGCCGTCGCCTTCGAGCCCCTCGACGGTCCCGAACGACTCGCAGAGCCGGCGGTGGAGCGCGACGAGGTCGGGGCTGTCGACCGCCAGGTACACCACCGGCCCCGGCCCCCGGAGCGGGTCTTCGAAGTAGTCGAGACCGGTCACACGGAGGTCGAGATCGTCAGGTGCGTGTCGCCGGAGCAGGCGTCGCAGCCGCTCGCGGAGCCGGGGGAGGGAGTCGGCGTCGTCGTCGAGCGCCGTGTCGAAGCGCTTCGCGACGAGCGAGTGGCGCTCGCGGAGCCGTTCGAACCGTACGAGTTCCGGTTGCAACTCGGCGGTGGTCCGCTCGACCCGGCCCGGGACCGGGACGTTGAGGCTGAACATTCAGATCCGATCGAGCAGCCAGAGCACGATCAGGACCACCACGACGAGCCCCAGAAGCGGCGTGAGCGGGCCGAGCAGCCACGCGAGGATCCCGAGGAACTCCCCGACGATTTCGAGGACGAGCCACACCACGACGAGGACCAGCACGATCTTCAGCAGGTCTTCGACCGCCAGTTCCGCTCTGTCGATACCGGGACGAGAGAGCCGCATACCGGACCCTCGTCGCCGACGGGCAAGGGCCTTCGGGTGGGACGGCGCCGCTCGCTGGGCGGCGTGGTCCCTCTCTGTCCCGGACACGCGTACTGTGATCCGGTCGCGGGTCCGGTATGGCGAACCGCTTCCGGCGGACCTCGTCGGACCCCTCGCTCTCGCACTCGCGGTGGTCGTCCCCGCCGAACGAATAATCGTTAACATTATCCTGCCCCCGCCGCAACGTGTGCGTATGAGTCACGAACGCGGACCGGCGGTCCCGAGTGGGGAGGCAACGCCGACGCCAGAAGAGCGCGTCCTCGATCGGCTGAAGCGCCATCTCGTCGAGTGGCCGCGCCGATACGTCGAGATGCGGACCGAAGCGTTCGAGAAGTGAGCGAGCGTCCGTAGTCTCTTTTCTTTCGTCGGTTCGACCGGTTCGGTCCCGACCGAAAGCAGTTTGGCGGCCGGCCGCCTATCGGAACTGGATGTCCGTTTTGCTCCATCTCGGACTCTCCCATCCGAGCGCGCTGTGGCTCGTCGCCGTCGGAATCGCGGCTTTCACCGCGGGACTCGGCGTGAACCTCTATCGCACTCGACGCGGTCGCTCTCACCGCCGACCGGAACGGTAGCTACTCCTCGCCCTCGGCGCGTCCGGTCGTCAACACGGGGACGGGAGAGTGCCGCACGATCCGTTCGGTGACGCTCCCGACGAGGTAGCGGTCCAGCCCGGAGCGGCCGTGGGTGCCCATCACGACGACGTCGGCGCCGAGTTCGTCGATCAGGTCGAGTATTTCGTCCTGTGGAATGCCCATCCGCACGGTCCGGTCGAGTTCGACGTCGTCGGGTAGCCGCTCGATCGTCTCCTCGACCGCCGATTCGGCGCGTTCGAGTTCGGCTTCGCGCCACGCCTCGGGGGCGAGTCCGCTTGACGGGCTCTCGAAGCGGTTGCGACTGTCGCCGATCGAGACCACGTGAACCGTCGCCCCGGAGGTCGCCGCGAGCCGTCCCGCGTGCTCTGCGGCGGCCAGCGAGGCCTCGCTACCGTCTGTGGGGAGGAGGATCGTCTCGTACATCTTCGTGAGGTTCGTGGCCCGACACAAAAAGAAGGTTCGCAATCAGAAGCCGCCGCCGGCCATCAGGAAGAGCGCGATCGAGATGACCGCAAAGAGGACGCCGACGCCCTTCTGGATCGTCCCCGTGTCCAGCGCGTTCGAGACGTAGGGGGCGATCTGCCCGCCGGTCACCGTCGCCGGGACGGTGAAGACGACCATATTCCACGGCGTCGACGCGAGACTCAGCGAGTGAATCCCCGGGATGACGTTCCCGGCGAACACGTGGACGATGGACGCCAGGATCGCCGTCGTCGCCACGACGATGTGGTTCGTGCCGATCGCGACCCGGGTCGGCACGTCGGTCCGGAGCATCGAGATGATGCCGAGTTCCCCGATGCCGAACCCGGCGAGACCCTGAAACATTCCGCCGACGCTGTAGTTCGCGAAGCGTTCGAGATAGCCCGTCCAGGTGTAGAAGTAGGTCCCGCCCTCGCGGTCGACCCGGGTGACTTCGCCCTCCTCGGACTCGACGCCGGCGGGACCGAGCTTGCCCGCGTCGTCGGGCAGGTCGCCCGCCGTGCCGCCGTCGGCGGTCACGTCGTCTCCGCCGTCGGCCGACGGCTCCTCGTGGCCCATATCGGCTTTGAACATCAGGTACGACGCGGTCAGGAGCGCGAGCCCCAGCGCGGCGTGGAAGACCGGCTCCGGGATGAAAAACGACAGCAGCGCGCCGCCGACGACGAACGGGATCGCCCCGCCGACGAGCGTGACCGCCAGCCGGCGATCGACGAGTCCGTACTGGATGAACGCGATAGCCGAACTCGACAGGCCGAACGATTCGCTGATGAGGCCGACTTTCACAAGCGTCTCGGGTTCGAGCGGATGGGCCAAAAGCGGGAAGATGAAGATGAAGAAGGGAACGAAAAGCGCCGACCCGCTGATCCCGACGGTGTTGACCGTGATCGCTCCGAGCAGGAAGAAGGGGAACAGCCACCAGTATTCGAGCCAGTAGCCCATCCCGGTATCGGACGGCGTCGGGGCACCGAGGACCACGCCCGCGATGAAGACGATCGGGGCGAGGAACACGAAGACGTGCTGGTACCGCAGGAACGACCGCTGGACACGACTGTAGGAGGCAGATGACATTGGCTACGTGTGGACTCAGTCGTCGATGGTACCCGGAGTGTTCGGCGGAGTGTTCGGGGTGACAGAAGAACGCGAGCGACGCTGTGATGCCGTCGGCGAGCGGGCGCGACGCGACATTTACGTGATCCCTCCGCGGGTGTTGCGGCGGTGGGTTCCGCGGCGGTCGATCGACGGACGGTGACGCATCATAGCCGCCCGATAGCGACGACCGAGGGATAAACCTTGAGGTTCGAGACGGGTGTGTGGCGGCCTACCGCGCCACGGTGCCGCGGGAGCATAATGGCGGTTGGAACTTTCTCCCGGTGGCGGCGAGCACCGATACGAGACGACAACCGTCATCAGTCCCCGTCGGTGTCGGTGTCGGTGTCGGTGTCGAACGACTCGTCGGAGGGGAGACCGTCTGCCTCCTCGACCGGGACATCGTCGACGGGAACGCCGTCGAGCGGGTCGTCGCCGGGGTCGACGCCCTCGGTCGTCCCCTGGCTCTCGCCCCCGTCGTCTTCGATCCCGAACTCCCGTCTGAGGTCGCGGATCCGATCGCGGATGTCGGCTGCGAGTTCGAACTCGAGGTTGTCTGCGGCCTCCGACATCCGGTCTTCGAGATAGGCGATCCGCTCGCGGGCCGCCGCCTCGTCGTCGGGGTCGTCTTCGGCCGCGCCCGCGGTATCGGTGTTACTCCCGGGCAGGTTCGCCTCGCCGATCTCCTTGTCGATGGACGTCGGCTCGTGGCCGTGTTCCTCGTTGTACTCGCGCTGGATCCGCCGCCGCCGCCGCGTCTCCTCGATCGCCGACTCCATCGCGTCCGTGGTCTCGTCGGCGTAGAGGACGACCTGGCCTTCGACGTTGCGGGCGGCCCGCCCCATCGTCTGGACGAGCGTCGTCTCCGACCGGAGGAAACCCTCCTGGTCGGCGTCGAGGATGGCGACGAGCGAGACCTCGGGGATGTCCAGGCCCTCCCGGAGGAGGTTGATCCCGACGAGCACGTCGATGTTGCCCAGCCGGAGGTCGCGCACCAGCTCGTGACGCTCCAGCGTGTCCGTCTCGTCGTGCATATACGCGACGTCGACGCCCGATTCCTCCAAGAACTCGGTGAGATCTTCGGCCATCCGCTTCGTGAGCGTCGTGACGAGCACGCGTTCGTCGCGCTCGATCCGCTCGTCGATGCGGTCCATCAGGTCGTCGACCTGACCGGTGGCGTCTTCGATCTCGATCTCGGGGTCGACGAGATGCGTCGGGCGGACGATCTGCTCTACGATCTGCTCGCTCTGCTCGCGCTCGTAGTCGCCGGGGGTCGCCGAGACGTAGAGCGTCCGGTCTGTCTTCTCTTCGAACTCCTCGAACGTGAGCGGGCGGTTGTCGTACGCGGTGGGGAGCCGGAACCCGTTCTCGACCAGCGAGTCCTTCCGCGACTTGTCGCCGGCGTACTGCCCGCGGATCTGGGGAAGCGTCTGGTGGGACTCGTCGATCACCGTGAGGAAGTCGTCGGGGAAGTAATCGAGCAGTGTGTACGGCGGCTCGCCGGGCTCCCGATCGGAGAGGTGGACCGAGTAGTTCTCGATGCCCGAGCAGTGGCCCGTCTCTCGGAGCATCTCGATGTCGAACGTCGTGCGCTCTTCGATGCGCTGGGCGGCGACGAGGTCGCCCTGGCGCTCGAAGTGGTCGACCCGCTCTTGCATCAGCGCTTCGATCTCGTCGATCGCCGTCTCTAGTTTCCCCTCGGGGATCGAGTAGTGCTCGGCCGGGTGGATCAGGACCGCCGGCTCTTCGGAGACGACCTCGCCGTCCAGTGGGTCCAGTTTGGTGAGGCGGTCGACCTCGTCGCCCCAGAACTCGATCCGGACGGCGTAGCGGCCGTACATCGGATACACCTCGACGGTGTCGCCGCGCACCCGGAACGTCCCCTGCCGGAAGTCGACGTCGTTGCGCTCGTAGTTCAGGTCGACCAGTTGGGCCAGGAGGTCGTCGCGGTCGAGCCGGTCGCCGAGTTCGACCCGTAGCGCCATCTCCGTGTAGTTCGTCGGGTCGCCGAGCCCGTAGATGGCCGACACCGAGGCGACGACGACGACGTCGTCGCGGGTGAGGAGCGACCGCGTCGCGGAGTGGCGCAGCCGATCGATTTCCTCGTTGATGGACAT
>JBDGUP010000135.1:0-5938 GCA_042215815.1 Haloquadratum sp.
CCTCGCGGTGTGATCCCGCCTATTGTCGGTCGAGACGGGGTCCGTGCGCCGTCGTTCCCGGTCGTCGTCGGAAGGCCTTTCACCCGAGTCGCCGACTCTCGGATATGATCGACGAGACGATAGCGGAGATCCGAGAGATGCAGACACACAGTTCGTCGGTCGTCGCCGTGAAGGCGACGCGGGCGCTCTCGGAGCTGCTCGATCGGGATCACGCCACCGTCGAGGAGTTCGAGCGCGACCTCGAACGCAACGCGAGCGCGCTCAAGCGGGCGAACCCCTCCCACGCCTCGCTCTTCAACGCGATGGAGGCGGTCGTCGGGGACGTCGTCGATCGCGACGACACCGTCGAAGGCGCCAAGTCCCGCCTCGAAGGCGCCATCGACCGCGTCGTCGCGGACATCGAACAGGGGAAGACGCGGACCGCAGACCACGCCGCCCCCACGTTCGATGCGGGCGAGACCGTCCTGACCCACGACTTCTCTTCGACTGTCCTCGAAGCGATCGAGCGCGCCGCCGACGACGGCGCCGACCTGACGGCGTACATAACCGAGGCCCGCCCTCGGTTCCTCGGCCGGAAGATGGCGCGCCGACTCGCCGAGATCGACGGGGTAGAACCCCACCTGATGGTCGACGGCGCCGCCGGCACCTACCTGGACGAGTGCGACCGGGTCGTCGTCGGGATGGACTGTATCGTCGGGGACACCCTCTACAACCGCGTGGGGACGTTTCCGATCGTCGCGACCGCGAACCGGCTCGATGTGCCCGTCACCGTCGTCGGCTCCGCGGCGAAGGTGGTCGACGGCAACTTCGTCTTCGAGAACGAGTACCGCTCGCCCGCCGAGGTGTCGCTCGAACCGATCGAGGACGTCGTGATCGAGAACCCGGCCTACGACGCGACGCCGCTCGAACTCGTCGACGAGGTGATCACAGACGAGGGCGTCGAAGAGCCGTAGCCACCGCGTCGGTCACTCGCCGACCACGGAGCGACGAAAGAACTCGGCGAACTTCTCTCGGAGCGACGACCCGTCGCCGAGACGGAGGTAGTAGGCGTCCCCGCCGTCCTCGTAGTAGCCGGTGATCCGGCGCTGGATCTCGAAGCCGAGGTGTTCGTAGAACGACAGCGCCGACCCGTTCGTCGTCCGCGCGTGACACGAGAGGGTGTCGTGTTCCTGCAGCGCGGCGGCGACGAGGCGCTTGCCGTAGCCCTCGCCGCGGCACTCGGGCGCGACGCCGAGGAACAGGATGTAGCCGTCGCGCCGGACGGAGACGAATCCCACGAGTTCGTCCTCTTCGAAGAGCAGGTGGTCCCGCGCACGTCGGTATGCGTTGACGAAGAAGGACCGGCGCTGCTTGAGCACCCCCTCGCGCTCGCGGATGCGCTCTTTCAGGTTCCAGGCCTCCTCGGCGTACTCGCCGGAACCGGGGGCGTCTTCCCGCATTTCGACGTTGACGCTCACACCACCGAGTAGGACCAGGTCCGATATAATTCCTCGGTCCGCTCGGCGTTTTGGTGGGCGTCCTCGGCGGAGCGGTGACCGAGGCTCCTAGAGGAACGCCACGACGGCGAACGCGACGAAGATCGAGCCGGTCAAGAGCACCTGTAGGACCGTCGACGCGAGCACGCCGACGGTCGAGTACAGCGCGACGCGGAGCCCCGCCTCTGCGTCGGCGTGCTGGGCGAACTCGACTGCGAACACGGTCGCCGCGAGCCCGAAGAGGAAGCCGACCGGGCCGGCCGCGACGAGGAGGACGAGACCGACGACGACCGCGACGGCCGTGGTGAGCGCCGACGCGCCGCCGGCCCTGGCGGCGATAGCGCCCCCGAAGTAGTCGACGAGCATCGTGAACAGGCCGATCGCGACGAGGACCGCGACGACGAACGGTGCGGGCTCGGCGAAGTCCCGCGACCACCAGTAGACGAGCACGCCCGCGACCGAGAGGAGACCGCCCGGGAGGAGCGGCAGGACGGCGCCGACCACGCCGAGCGCCACGAGCGCGAGCGCGACCCAGACGAGCGGTTCCATAGTGGCGGGTCGTCGCCGACGGTGATGAACGCGGCGGTCCGACCCGATGGGGGGTCGTGATGATACTGTCGGACAGTATCTCTATCGGTCCTCGAAGCGGGCCCGCTCGGACCGGACGACGGCGCGGTCGCCCCCGTAGCGTTCGACGAGCGTCGCGACCGCCGCGCCGAACGCCTTCATACACTGGCGCGTCGAGACGTATCCCAGATCTGCGGCCACCTCGTCCCAGGGGTGGGCCTGGAGGACCTTCCGCACGAGCAGTCGCTCCTCGCGAGCGGTGAGCGTCGCGTCGGCCGTGTCGTCGGCACCGGCGTCGCCCGTCGACGACTCCCCCGGCGGCGCGTCCACGAGTGCGGCCAGCGCGAGTCGCCGGAAGGCGCCCGGCGCCGTCGCGTACTGACCGGGGCCGACGGCGGCGCCGACCACGACGCGCCACTCGCGATCGGAGAGGTCGGGCGGCCGGCCGGCCGCGGGACCGCAGGCCGCGAGCGCGCCGCGAACGACGTCGGGGTCGGCGTCGCGGAGGTGATCGGAGAGCAGGTCGCCGACCCGGTCGCGGAACCACCGCGCGTGGCGATCCCGCAGGGCCGCGCCGGCGTCCGAGAGCGGATCGAGCATCAGCGCGGAGTGCTCGCCGCTCGCGTCGTTCCGGGTCGTGGACAGATGGACGGTCTCGAAGCCGTTCGCGGCCCAGAACGACAGGAGGTCCGGCGTCGCGCCGTAGCCCACGCCCAGGTAGTCGGCGTCGCCTTCGAACTCCGCGCGGATCGCCGCGAGGAGCCGCGAGCCGAGCCCGCGGGACCGCGCGGCGTGGTGCGTGGCGATCCGGACGACCCGGTAGCCCAGGGGGCGCCCCGCCTCTTCGTCGCGGAGCTGGCTCGTGAACACGTCCGGGAGCATATTCCCGCGGATCCGCGCGCCCTCGTACATCGACCGTCGGGTGTCGGCGTCGAGGTCGCCCTCGCGGGCGAGCAGCGCCACGCTGACGACGTTCCCCTCGTGTTCGAGCGCGCGGACGCGGAGGTTCGGCGCGTCCAGGAGGCGCGCGAGGTCGTCCGGCTCCGTGCGGTAGTGTGCGAGCACGAGCAGGCCGAAGACCGCCCGGAGGAGGTGTTCGTCGCTCGCGAGTTCGTCGGGGGCCAGCGCGCGGTAGTCCACCGACGACGGCGACGCGTCGGCGACGAGGTCTTCGACCGGCGGGCGGGCGTCGAGCAGGAGCGCCCGGAACGCCCACGTCTCGACCGGATCGCCCGGCGCGTAGCGGATCGGCTCGCGCAGCGAGACGTCGGTGACGCGGTGGGCGGACTCGGACAACCGCTCGCGGAACCGGACCGAGAACCCCCGGCCCGCGCCCTCGTAGCCGTGCACGGTGGTGAAGAACCCGGCTGCGGGGGCGTCGAGGAACGACTCGAGGAGTCGGACCGGGATCGCGGCCGCCTCGTCGACCAGGACGGCGTCGGGATCGCCCGGAAGCGACGCCGCCTCCGCCGGCGGCGCGAAGCGGACACAGCCCCCGGCGGCGGTGCAGAGATCGGTCGCGTCCGGGTCGCCGTCCGCGAACGCGTCGAGCGTATCGAGCAGTTCGCGCGCCCGGGCGAACACCTCGCCCGCGCTGGGTCGCTCGGGGGCGGTGACGAGGACGTCGCGACCGGCCGCCGCGAGCGATCCGGCGGCGAGCCCCGCGGCGCTGGACTTCCCGCGTCCCCGGTCGGCCTCGACGACGACGGCTTCCGGGCGCTCGGGAGCCGATTCGAGCGCTTCGAGCGCCCCGAGCGCACGGGACTGATCCGCGGTCAGACAGGCCTCGTAGGCGGCGCGGGGAAACCGGCGGTCGCCCCCGGGCGGAACGACCGGCGCCGACCCCGCGGCGCCGGACTGGAGCGGCGACCCCTCGTCGTGGCCGCGCCGCTCGACCGTCCCCGCGTCGACGTCGGCGACGGCGACGCCCGGGTGGTCCCGGAGGGTCTCGACAAGGCGCTCTCGGAACCGCCCGCCCACGTCGTCGACGTCGAACGGCGGGACGGCGAGCGACGACTCGAAGGACCCCGGCCGATCGGGCCACGCGTCGAGGGGCGGCGCGAGCAGGACGAACAGGCCGCCGCCGTCGACGACGCCGACGAGCCGGCCGAGCACGTTCGGCGAGAACCCCTCGTGTGCGTCCCAGATCACCGCCGTGCGGGTCGTCCCGAGAAGGTCGGCGGCGTGGTCGGGGTGGACGCGCTCGAACCGGATCCCCTCGCGCGTGGTCACGATCGCCGTCTCGTCGTCCGGGACGTCGGCGCCCGCCACGGCGTCGAAGGCGGCGTCGAGACAGGCGTCCCGCTCGCCAGAGAGCACGAGCAGCCGGCGGTGGTCGGTCCGACGCGCCGCCGCGCGGAGGTCTGCGGCGAGGGCGGCGACGTTCATACCGACGAGTCGTCGCGCCCGCCTAAGGGAATTGCGCTCGGCGCGTGTGCCCTCCTACCACGGCAGGACGCCATTGAAAGCGCTTTTATGGGATCCGAGGTTATCCGAGTGTAGAGCCTGCCCGGGGTTGATGATGCTCCCCGCCGTCAGGGACCGACCGCTCAGACGGAGATCACCGGCGGGGCAGTCGAGCCCGCGAGCAGGAGAGGTGAACACAATGCCAGTCTACGTAGAATTTGACGTCCCAGCCGACCTCGCAGAGGACGCCCTCGAGGCCCTCGAGGTCGCCCGAGACACAGGAACCGTAAAGAAAGGAACCAACGAGACGACCAAGGCCGTAGAGCGCGGCACCGCCGAACTCGTCTTCGTCGCCGAGGACGTCTCGCCCGAAGAGATCGTGATGCACCTGCCCGAACTCGCCGACGAGAAGGGCATCCCCTACGTCTTCATCGAGACGCAAGACGAGGTCGGCCAGGCCGCCGGTCTCGAAGTCGGGTCGGCCGCCGCAGCGATCGTCGACGCGGGTGAGGCACAGAGCGACGTCGAAGACATCGCCGCGAAGGTCGAGGAACTGCGGTAAGCGACGATGAGCGCAGAAGAGACCGCCAGCGACTCGACGTCCGCGGAGGTCATCGAGATCGTTGGCAAGACAGGGATGCACGGCGAGGCGATGCAGGTCAAGTGTCGCATCCGCGAGGGCTCGAACCAGGGCCGCATCATCACGCGGAACGTCCTGGGCCCCGTCCGCGAGGGCGACATCCTGCAGCTTCGCGAGACACAGCGCGACGCCGACTCCATCGGAGGTCGATAACTGATGGTCGAGACCCGAACCTGCGATTACACCGGCGAGGAGATCGAACCGGGCACGGGCACGATGCTCGTGAAGAACGACGGGACGATCCTCCACTTCAAGGACTCGAAGGCCGAGAAGAACTACCGCCTCGGCCGCGAGCCGCGCGACCTGGAGTGGACGGAAGCGGGACGCAGTGGAGAGACAGAAGAATGAGCGACGACCGCGCAGAGCGGACCTTCGTGATGGTCAAGCCCGACGGCGTCCAGCGCGGTCTCGTCGGCGAGATCGTCTCCCGGTTCGAAGACCGCGGCCTCAAACTCGTCGGCGGGAAGTTCATCCGGATCGACGAGGAACTCGCCCACGAGCACTACGGCGAGCACGAGGACAAGCCGTTCTTCGAGGACCTGGTCGAGTTCATCACGTCCGGACCGGTCTTCGCGATGGTCTGGGAGGGCGCGGACGCGACCCGACAGGTCCGATCGATGGTCGGCGAGACCGACCCCGCCGAGTCCGATCCCGGCACGATCCGCGGCGACTACGGCCTGGACCTCGGCCGGAACGTGATCCACGCCTCCGACCACGAGGACGAGGGCGCGAACGAGCGCGAGATCGACCTCTTCTTCGACGAGGAGGAACTCCTCGACTACGAGCGGATCGACGAAGCCTGGCTCTACGAGTAACGGGGAGCCGGAGCCGGAACCGGAGCCGGAACCGG
>JBDGUP010000045.1:0-5873 GCA_042215815.1 Haloquadratum sp.
TTTCGTCCGACAGTATACAACCGTCAGTATGAGGTCGTCGGCTAGGTGTTGAGGTAGTAGACCTGCTTGCGCGCGTCCTGGAAGCTGTATCGCGAGCCGACGAGGTCGGCCTCCTCCAGGCGGTTGAGCGCGTAGCGGACGGTCCGGTCGGGGAGGAGCGACTCCTCGGCGAGCTGGCCCTGCGAGAGCGGGGCGTCCGTTTCGAGTACTTTCGCGACGAGTTTGGCGCTCGGCGGGAGTTCGCGGAGGCGCTCTCGGAACTCGGATTCCGAGAGGAGCCCGTCTCCGTCGGGGTCTGCGGTGCTCGTACTCATATTCGGAAGGGGAACCGCCCCTGTGGTAAAGATTGTCTACAAGTGTGACAATACTCTCCGTAGACCTTATACACATACAAGGTATACTGCCGGACGAAACCGTTGGAACCCTCGCTCTCCCTTCGGGGGCGACACGGGAGTATCAGGACGTTCGTCCGACAGTATATAATGGCGTTTGCGAGGGGCGTGACCGGGATCGGGACCGACGGTGTCGGGACCGGATCCGGCGCGCATCCAGTACGGTTTTAGCCCCCGAGCAATCACTGAACGGTAGCGTGAAAGGAAAGGAGTGGTACCAGGCCGACGACGTCGCCCAGGAGTACGACTCGAAGCGGTTCTCGCGGGGTGGGCGGCTCATCGACCGCCGCGAAAAGCGTGCCGTCGTCGACGCCATCGGCCCCGTCGAGGGACGGGACGTGCTGGAGATCGCCTGCGGGACGGGGCGGTTCACGGTGATGCTGGCCGAGCAGGGCGCCGACATCGTCGGCCTCGACATCTCCAACGCGATGCTCGCGCAGGGTCGCGAGAAGGCCCGCGAGGCGGGCGTCGAAGAGCACATCGAGTTCCTGCGCGGCGACGCCGCCCGGCTCCCCTTCCCGGACGATCACTTCGACGCCGTCTTCGCGATGCGGTTCTTCCACCTCGCGGACACGCCCGCGAAGTTCCTGACGGAGATGGCCCGCGTCTCGAAGGACCTCGTCTTCTTCGACACGTTCAACGGCCGGAGCGCGCGGGTCGCCTACAACTGGCTGCTGCCGATGGGGTCGCACCTCTACTCGCCCGAGCAGGTCGAGCGACTGCTCGACGACGCCGGGCTGTCGATGGTCGACGCCGAACACGACTTCCTCTTCCCGTATGGGTTCTACCGGAAGATCCCGAACGGCATCGCCCAGGAGTTCCGCGACCTCGATACGTCGCTCGGTTCGACCGCGATCGGCGACGCGCTGGCGTCGGTGTCCTACTGGACCGCGCGGGTCGGCGACCGCGACTGATACTGATACTGTCTCGCGACGATCGGGGGTCGTCGAGGTGCGAGATTTAAGTGCTCGTGTCGCAACCGACCGATATGGAACTCTCGGTCGTGATCCCGACACTGAACGGGCGGGATCACCTCGCGGCCAGTCTCGACGCGCTGGCCGCGCACGCCCCCGACGCCGAGGTCGTGGTAGTCAACGGCCCGTCCGCGGACGGGACGACCGGGATGGTCCGCGACCGAGACGACGTGGACGTGCTCGTGGAGGTCTCCGATCGGACGCTGGACGTCTCGCGGAACGCGGGGATCGAGGCCGCCTCCGGCGACGTGATCGCGTTTCTGCGATACGATCTCGCGATCGAAGGCACCTGGCAGTCCGCCCTCGAGGCGGGGTTCGACCGCGGCGCCGTCGTGACCGGACCGGTCCACGAGACGCTGCCCGCGGGAATGACGACGACGGCGCCGGAGCGGCGCCGGATTCGCGGCCGCGAGGTGACGTACTTCAACGGCGGTAACGTCGCGTTCCGCGCCGAAGCGCTCGATCGGATCGACGGGTTCGACGAGTACCTCGAAACGGGCGGCGCCCGCGACGCCGCCCACCGACTCGCGGGGCTGGGCTACGACGTCGCCTGGGAGACCGAGATGTGCGTGCGAACGGAATACGAGGCCGACGGCGGCGTCGACGCCAACGACCAGGAGTGGAAGTACCGGGCGCTGGCCTACCGGCTGGTGAAGAACTACGGGATGCGGCCCACGGTCGCCCGCAGGATCGCGTCTCACGCCGCCTCGGACGCGGTGTCGACCGCTCGCGACGTGCTCGCCGGGGACGCCACGCCGACCGGCTGGGTCGGGACCGGTCGAGACGTGGTCGTCGGCATCGCGAGCGGCTGGGCCGACGGTCTCGTCGCCCGCGCCCGCGACCGGTCGCCCCGACGCAACCCACACGGCTGCTCGAAGCGGGACGACAGAGCGGTCGAGACCTACGACTGGCGGTGAGACTGTCGGCCCGTCCTACCCCTCGCCTGGCGCGAGCGCGGGCACCACCCGCGAGGGGTTCATCGAGAAGGCGCGGCGCATCGCGTCTTCGGACACGTCCAGGGTGAGAACCTCCATCACGCCGACGTTCGGGTGCGTCTCGGGGGCGCCGCTCGCGAACAGCACCCGGTCGGGGTGCTCCAGGAGGGCCCGTTCGAGGACGCTCCGGAACCGGACATAGCGGGTGTCGAGAAAGAGCCGGTCGTACTCGTCGAGCAGGTCGATGGCGTCTTCCATCAGTTCGCGGTCCATCGGGTAGCCGCCGAACCCGGCGAGCACGATCGGGACGTCCAGATGCAGCAGCGTCTCGGCCACCGCCGAGGGCGGGAAGTCGACGCCCGCGTCGACGACGACGGGGAGCCCGACGTCGTCCAGTTGGTCGAGCGTCGCCTCGTCCGGGAGACCGTCCGTCGCCGGCGCGAGCGTGAAGCCGTGGAACCGGTCGTCGTAGGCGTACTGCTCGACGTCCTCGGGACCGGCGTGGTGGGACTGCCGCGAGGCGGTGAGGTTGCGGAGCCGCGCCGAGGCCCGGGAACTCGGGTCGCGGGGCCCGTCGATGCGGGCGAACGCCAGGAACGGTCGGTCGACGCTGAGGCGCGCGACGGCGTTGTTGGCACGGAGATATCCCTCCTCGCCCCCCCGGCGACCCGGTGAGACGACCGCTTTGACGACGCCCGCCTGGTGCAGTTCGCGTTCGAGCGCCTCCGGCGTCGTCTCGCGGCCCCGGGTCGCGACCTCCTCCTCGTCGCCCGGATCCAGCCGCGCGTGAAGGTCGACGACCCGGAATCCGTGGTTCAACTCCAGCATCGTTGGACACTGCCGCGCCGACACAAATATACCTTGGCGACGAGCCGCCCCGTCCTCCCCCGCCGCAGTTCCGTCCGGAGTAGCGAAATGGCTATATAGAACTGCTGTCCTCCTACTCTGTGAGGTTCCATAATAATGTCGACACGTATGCAGCCACTCTATGTCCTCTCGGAGAGCAGCCACCGGACGCGCGGGCGCGACGCCCGCGACTCCAACGTTCGTGCCGCCAAGGCGGTCGCGAACGCGGTCCGGACCACGCTGGGACCCCGCGGGATGGACAAGATGCTCGTCGACGCGAGCGGCGAGGTCGTGATCACCAACGACGGCGCGACCATCCTCGAGGAGATGGACATCGAACACCCCGCAGCCCAGATGCTCGTCGAGGTCGCCCGCACCCAAGAGGAACGCGTCGGCGACGGTACCACGACCGCGTCGGTACTGGCGGGCGAGCTCCTCGTCGCCGCCGAGGACCTGCTTTCGGACCTCCACCCGTCGGTGGTGATCGAGGGATACACCGAGGCCGGCCGTCTCGCCCAGGAGGCCATCGACGAGCAGCTGCTCGCGGTCGAACTCGACGACGGCCTGCTGGCGTCGGTCGCGGAGTCGTCGATGACGGGGAAGGGGACGGGCGACGTGACCGCCGACGCGCTCGCGGCGCTCGTGGTCCGCGCGGTCCGGATGGTCCACGACGGGACCGACCGGTTCGACCCCGACGACGTGCGCGTGCTCGCTACGACCGGCGCGGCCTCGTCGGCCACGGAACTGGTCGAGGGCGTCGTCGTCGACGAGGACCGACTCGTCGAGGCGATGCCCCGATCCGTCGAGGACGCCACCGTGGCGGTCGTCACCGCGAAACTCGACGTTCGGGAGGGCGGCGCCGACGCCGCGTACACCATCACTTCCGCCGACCAACTCGAAGCCGCGATCGACGCCGAAGACGCGGAACTCCGCGGCTACGCCGACGCGTTCGCGGCGGCCGGCGTCGACGTCGTCTTCTGTACGAAGTCCGTCTCCGACCGCGTCGCGAACCACCTCGCGAATCGCGGAATCACCGCGTTCGGGAACGTGAAGGGCGCCGACGCGCGCGCGATCTCCCGGGCGACCGGCGCGACGCAACTCGGCGACGTGACGGACCTCGACCCCGCCGACTTCGGTGTCGCCGATCGCGTCTCGACCCGGACGTTCGGCGACGACGAACTCACGTTCGTCGAGGGCGGCGAGGCGGCGAAGGCCGTCACGCTCTTGGCCCGCGGCAGCACCGACCACGTTGTCGACGAACTCCAACGGGCGATCGAAGACGCCGTCGACGTGACCGTCGCGGCGCTCGACGCCGGCGGCGTCGTCCCGGGCGCGGGCGCGACCGAGATCGCGATCGCCGCGCACGTCCGGGCCGCGGCCGATGGCATCGACGGTCGCAAGCAACTCGCGGTCCGCGCCTTCGCGGATGCGATCGAGGCGGTACCCCGCACGCTCGCGACGAACGCCGGGATGGACCCGATCGACGCCGTCGTCGACCTCCGCGCGACGTTCGAGCGCGACGGGGTCGCGGGAATCATCGCGGACGGCCGGACCGGGCGGATCGGCGATCCGACCGCCGCCGGCGTCCTCGACCCCGCGGCGGTCAAGCGCGAGGCGGTCACCGCCGCCACCGAGGCGGCGACCATGATCGTCCGGATCGACGACGTCATCGCGGCGCGGTGACCCTCGCCGCGGCGCGGCTCACCGCGGCGCAGCGGCCGAGAGCACGACCCGGTCGCCGGGAGCGAGACCGAACGCCTCGTCGCCGCGGCCCCGATTGACGTCGCACTCGACGTAGCCGTGGCTCCCGACCGTCACGAGCCGGTCGCCCGCCGACACGTCGGCGAACGCCCGCGCGACGGTCGCCGAGACGCCGTTGACCTCGATCGGCTCTCCCTCTCGCCCGTCGAGGAACGACCCCGGGACGTTGGTGACGGCGTTGCCGAAGTCGTCGACGACGAGCACTTCGCCGCGCGCCTCGTCGGCGTCGAGCGTCGGGGCGGGGAACCGACAGTCCTCGACCGCGTCGGGATCCTCGTCGGGCGCGAACGACTCGACGTGCGAGACGGCCGCGAGCGACGCCACGGCGTCGACGCCGGTCTCGTGGACCGACGCGGCCGCGGGGGCGAACACGTCGCGGCCGTGGAACGTCGACGAGGCGGGGTCGTCGTACTCGTAGACGAAACACTCGATCGGGGGCGTCGACTCGTCTGCGTCGGCCTCTGCGACCGATCCGGGCGGGTCGCCCGCCGCGGCGATCCGGCGGGCGGGCGGCAGCAACACGCCGTTGTCGGGGCCGACGAGCGCGTGGTCGCCCGCGCGGACGACGAGCGCGTCGCGGTCGGTCCCGACACCGGGATCGACGACGACCAGGTGGACCGCAGAGGGGAAGTACGGGAGCGTCTCGCGGCACCAGAAGGCCGCCGCGCGGACGTCTTGCCGGGGGAGGTCGTGAGCGACGTCGACGAGGCGGGCGTCGGTGCGCCGGAGGACGACGCCCTTCATCGCCGCCGGATACGGAGAGCCGAAGTCAGATGTGAGCGTGAGCATCGTCGTGGTGCCAGTGGGGTCTCATATACTGTCGGACGAACGTCCTGATATACTGTCGGACGAACGTCCTGATACGCCTGCGTACCCCCGGGAGGGGTGCGAGCGTATCAACGGTTTCGTCCGACAGTATACTGTCTATTGTCATACTGTCTATTGTCATACTGTCTATTGTCATA
>JBDGUP010000075.1:0-1878 GCA_042215815.1 Haloquadratum sp.
CGGGCGTCGTCGCCGTCGAAGCTCACGCCCTCCGCGAGCGTCCCCCACAGCGACGTACAGAGGACGGCGCCGTCGCTCGCGAGGAACGACTGCCGCGTCGACTCCGTGTCCACTCCGGGACCGTCGAGGAAGAGCCGGCCGGCGACGTCCGCCCGCTCGCAGAGCCGGTCGTGGTAGCGCTCGGCCTCGGCGTACGACGGGAAGAAAAAGAGCGCGTTCCCCGGCGTGAACCGCGCGGCGTCGGCCAGTACGTCCGCGACGGTCGACTGCGTCTCGGGGTCGCCGCGCTCGGAACTGAAGAGCGGCGGTGCCTCGACCGCGAGCGTCCGCCGACGTTCCTCCGGGTACTCCAGCCCGTAGGCCATCGTGGCCGGGTCCGACAGCCCGAGCACGTCCTCGGTCACGTCGAACGGCCGCAGCGTCGCCGACATCAGGATGCTGGCGTGGACCTCCTCGAAGAGCGCTTCGGTCACCTCCCGCGGGATGCAGGTGTAGAGTTCGGCGCGGCCGTACACCTCCTCGGTGCCGGCGTCGCGCCGCACCGAACACATCGGGTGTTGCCCCAGTTCGGCGCCGTCGGCCATCCAGGCGGCGACGAACTCCGCGGCCTGGAGCGTCTGGCTCTCGGCGCGCGTGGTCGCGTCGCCGTTCCGGTATGCCTCCTCGTACTCCCGGTCGAGCGCGCGGCCGAGTTGGAGGGCGAGGTCCACCTCGCTGTCGATGCCGCGGCCCTCATAGCGGTCGAGGAACGAGAGCGTCAGGTCGTCTCGTCGGTCCGAGTTCGCGATCGAGACGTCGTGCCAGTCCTCGCCGACCTGTTCGCGCTCGCCGAAGCCGAGGGCGTCGTCGTAGGTCTCACAGAGCGCGTCGAGGAAGGCCGAGATCACGTTCTCGGCCGGCGCCGCGCGCGAGTCGTCGACGTCGTCGAGTTCCGAGAGCGCCTCTTCGAGCGTGTTCTCGGTGAGCGTCCGGCTCGCGTGGTCGCGCGCGGCCGACTCGATGTTGTGGGCCTCGTCGAAGACGGTGACGACGTCTTCGGGCTCTCGTCCCAGCCACCGGAAGAACTGCTCGCGGATGTTCGGATCCAACAGGTGGTGGTAGTTACAGACCACCAGGTCGACCGCCTCCATCCCCTCTTTGAGGAGTTCGTAGCCGCAGCGCTCCCGCTCGTCGGCGTACTCGTAGATCTCTTCGGGCGTCCGCACGTCCTCGAAGAGCCACTCGAAGAACGCCCCGTTGTCGCCGACGAGGTTGTTGTAGTAGTGTTCGCAGACGTTGCCGTCCCGCAGTTCTTCGAGTTCGGACTCGACGGCGTCGAGTTCGTCCGTGACCGCGCTCCGGGCCTCGCCCGCGCCCTCGTCGCCCTCGCGGATCCGATCGAGGAGCGCCTCCGCCCGCTCTGTCAGTTCGGCGCGCTCTGCTTCTTTCTCGACGAGCGTCCGCGTCGTGTCCCGCAGCGTCTGGCACTCCTGGTACTCGACGTCGATGTGGCACATCGACGACTTCCCCTTGAAGACGACCGCGCGGAGCGGTTCCTCGCGGGTGATGGCGCGGGCGTCCTCGACGAACTGCCGCATCTGCTGGTGGACGTTGGTCGTGATGACCACCGTCTTGTCGGTCCGCCGCGCGTAGTCGAGCGCCGGGACGAGCGCCGAGAGCGTCTTGCCCGTCCCCGGTGCCCCCTCCAGGAGGACGTCGCGTTGGTCATCCAGCGCGTCGGCGATCTCGGCCATCGCCGAGCGCTGGTTCGGGTAGGGTTCCTCGTAAGGGAAGAACCGCTCGTACTCGCCGGTCGTCGACACGGTGGATCCTCCGCCCTCCTCGGATTAAAAGGCTCGGGGACGAACAGACGTGTCGGTCCTGTCGTCCGACAGTATA
>JBDGUP010000075.1:1978-5872 GCA_042215815.1 Haloquadratum sp.
TCGTCCGACAGTATAGAAACTACTATGGGATGGGTCGTTCTGGGTGCTGTGGTATGACTGAGAGAGACACGCACGATTACGTGATCGTGGGAGCGGGAACGGCCGGGTGTGTTTTAGCACACCGACTCAGCCGAGACGAGGACACGGGCGTGTTGCTCCTCGAAGCGGGCGAGCCCGACGACAAAGAAGAGATTCATATCCCGGCGATGTTTCCGCACCTCTTCAAGTCCGAGGTCGACTGGGACTACTCGACGGCGCCGCAACCGGGCCTGAACGGCCGCGCGGAGTATTACCCCCGCGGGAAGACCCTCGGCGGGTCCAGTGCGATCAACGCGATGATGTACGTCCGCGGCAATCCCTGGGACTACGACCGCTGGGAACGGCTGGGCAACGAGGGCTGGTCCTACGACGACCTCCTCCCGTATTTCTGTCGGGCCGAGGACTTCGAGGGCGGCGCATCCGAGTTCCACGGCGCAGACGGTCCGTTGCGGATCACCCGGCAGGACGACTTCACAGAGCAGTCGCGGGCGCTCGTCGAGGCGGCCGAAGAGGTCGGCTTCGAATACAACGACGACTTCAACGCCGGCCGACAGACGGGCGTCGGCCCGTTCCACCTCACCGCAGACGGCGACCAACGCGAGAGCACGGCGGTAGCGTACCTCCGCCCGGTGCTCGATCGCGAGAACCTGACGGCCGAAACGGGTGCTCACGTCACCCGGGTGCTGTTCGACGGCGACCGCGCCGTCGGCGTCGAATACGAGCAGGAGGGGCGACGACACACCGTCGAAGCGGAGCGAGAGGTGATCCTCAGCGCCGGCGCGGTCGACTCGCCGAAGCTCCTGTTGCTCTCGGGGATCGGCCCCGCCGACCACCTCGACGACCACGGGATCGAGCCCCGGATCGACGCCCCGGGCGTCGGCCGCAACCTCCAGGACCACCTCCTGACCCACGCCGTCTACGAGTGCACGGAGGACTTCGAGTTGCCGCCCAGTTCGAATCTGGGCGAGAACGGCGCGTTCGAGCGCACCGATCCCGGCTTGCCCGCCCCGGACCTCCAGTACTTCCTCGCGCCGGTCTACTTTATGAACCACGGCTTCGACAACCCCGAGGGCAAGGGCTTTTCGATCGGGGCGACGTTCCTGCGCCCGAAAAGTCGCGGACGGATCACCCTGCGGTCTGCCGATCCCTTCGACGACCCGGTCATCGATCCGCAGTACTTCGACGAACGCGAGGACCTGGACCGACTCGTCGAGGGGATCAAGCGCGCCCGCGAGATCGGACGGGCCGACGCGCTCGACGAATACCGGGGCGAAGAACTCTGGCCCGGCGAGGCGGTCCAGTCCGACGAGGGGATCGCAGAACACGTCCGCGAGACGGTCCAGACAGTCTATCACCCGGTCGGGACGTGCAAGATGGGCGACGACGCGATGGCCGTCGTCGACGACCGCCTGCGCGTCCACGGCGTCGACGGCCTCCGCGTCGTCGACGCGTCGATAATGCCCCGGATCACCAGCGGCAACACGAACGCGCCGGTCATCGCGATCGCAGAGAAGGCCGCCGATCTGATACGGGAGGACGCCTGATACTGACGGTCGTAGTCTCGTACCGGTGCTCGCCGACACCGGAGTGGCGAGCACCGGTACAAAGTTATCCTGTCGGACGAACCCGTTGATACGCTCGTACCCCCTCCGGGGGATTCCCAGGCGTATCAGGACGTTCGTCCGACAGTATACGACCGTCAGTATGAAAACGGTCGCCGCGACGACGCCGCTACTCTGGCCGCCTACGCGTCCAGCAGTTCGACGAGCAGCCCCTTCTGGGCGTGCAGGCGGTTCTCGGCCTGGTCCCAGACGAGCGCGCGGTCGGACTCGATGACCGAGTGGGTGATCTCCTCGCCGCGGTGGGCGGGGAGACAGTGCATCACCTGCGCGTCGGTGCCGGAGAGCAGGTCCTCGTTCACCTGATAGCCCTCGAAGGCCGCCAGCTTCTCCTCGCGCTGGTCTTCTTGGCCCATCGAGATCCAGACGTCGGTGTAGACCACGTCGGCGTCGGAAACGGCGTCTTCGGGGTCGTCGACGACCGTCGGCGGGTGGCCGAGGTCTTCGGCCTGGTCGAGCACGTCGTCGTCGATCCCGTAACCGTCCGGCGTCGCGACGGTCAGGTCCAGGCCGACCATCGCGGCGCCGACCGCGAACGACTGGCCGACGTTGTTGCCGTCGCCGACCCACGCGACCTGGACGTCCTCGAAGCCGCCGAAGGTCTCCTCTATGGTCAGCAGGTCCGCGAGCGTCTGGCAGGGGTGGGCGTCGTCTGTGAGACCGTTCACCACGGGCACGTCCGAGTATTCCGCGAGTTCGAGGAGGTCCGCGTGGTCGAACAGCCGCGCCATCACGACGTCCACGTACCGCGAGAGCACGCGTGAGGTGTCCGAGAGCGGCTCGCCGTGGCCCAGTTGGATGTCGTCGGGGCCGAGGAAGATGGCGTGGCCCCCGAGCTGGGTCATCCCGGTCTCGAAGGAGATCCGGGTCCGCGTACTCGGTTTCTCGAAGAGCATCCCCAGCGTGTGGTCTGGCAGTCGGGTCTCGTCCGTGCCGGCCTTGATCGCCGCGGCGCGGTCGAGGACGGTCTGCAGTTCGTCGGTCGTGAGGTCGTCGATGTCGAGGAAGTGGTCGGTTTCGAGCATTCTCCTGTGTCAGTCGGGGTGAGACGGTACGACAGTCATTATCACTCGAGCAAGCGCTCGCAGACGTCGACGAGGACGTCGATCGAGCTGTCGTACTCCGCGAGGTCGAGGTGTTCGTTCGGCGCGTGATCCAGATCCGAGTCGCCGGGACCGTAAGTCGCCATCGGGCAGTCCCACGCGCCCGCGTAGATGTTCATATCGCTGGTGCCGGTCTTGCGGAGGAGCCGGGGCTCGCCGCCCGCCTCCCGGATAGCGACGCGGAACGCGCGGGCGACTTCCGTGCGCGGGCTCGTCATCGCCGGCGGGATGGGCTTTTCCCAGTGGACTCCCCCGCGGGTGAGTTCGCCCTCGGCGACCTCGCGGACGTCGGCGATGGTGTACTTCGGCGGGACGCGGAACTGCACGTCGACGGTCGCCTCGACGGCGAGACCGTCGTCGGTGGGACCGCCGTCGAAGCTGACCGGCTTCGTGGTGACGGTCTCGAAGACGCCGTCGGACTCGTCCTCGTCGAAGAACTCCGCGACGCTCGACCACCAGTTCACCGCCGACTGGATGGCGTTGTCCTCGGGGCGCGAGGAGTGGCCGAGTTCGCTCGTCGAGACGTACGTCCCGGCGAGGAAGCCACGGTAACCGAGCGTGATCCCGTCCCAGCCCGACGGCTCGCCGTTGATGACGGCCTCGGGCTGGTCGCGGTCTTCGACGAGGTGCCACGCGCCGCGGGAACTCCGCTCTTCGCCGACGACGCCGACGAAGGAGACGCCGGTCTCGACGGCCGCGACGGCCATCGCCGCGAGCGGGCCGGTCGCGTCGACGCTCCCCCGCCCCCAGAGGACGCCGTTGTCGATCTCGACGGGCACGTCGCCGGGGACGGTGTCGATGTGGGAGGTCAAGAGCACCGAGTCGTCCGCGGGCGCGCGGACGTTGCCGACCTCGTCGATCCAGACCTCGCGGTCGTGGGCCTCGAAGAAGGCCTTCAGCCGCTCGGCGGCGGCCGCCTCCTCGCCCGAGGGCGAGGGGATCGAGACCAGATCCGCGAGCAGCGTCTGGGCCTCGGTCAGCCCCTCGGTGAGGCCCTCCTGGACGTCGAACACCTCGTGGTCGGTCGCGAAGGCCATCCCGCCGTCGCGGATGAGTTCCGACGCCCCGTCGGCGTCGAAGTCGGCGTACATCGCCTCCGTCTCCGTCTCCGTCTCCGTCTCCGTCTCCGTCTC
>JBDGUP010000087.1:0-5871 GCA_042215815.1 Haloquadratum sp.
AGAGGTAGCCGTGTTCGACGAGTCGGTCGACGCCCTCTCGCAACCGCTCTTCGCTCGCGGCGTAGGAGATGCGGGCGTAGCCCGGCGAGCCGAACGCCGACCCGGGGACGGTGGCGACGTGAGCGTCCTCGATGGCGCCCGAACACCACGCCTGATCGTCCGCTCGCGACTCGCCGCCGCTCGCACGCTCGGAGGCGCGCTGTGCCCCGCCGACGGGCAGCATCATATAGAACGCGCCGTCGCCGACCGGGACGTCGACGCCGTGGTCGGCCAAGAGGTCGGCGAGCATGTCGCGGCGCTCGCGGAAGGCGTCGCGCATCTCGACGACGGCCTCGTCGGTGTTCTCCAGCGCTTCGAGACCGGCGTGCTGGACGAAGTTCACCGCACACGACACCGAGTGCGAGTGGAGCTTGCCCGCCTGCGAGACCAGCGACTCGGGCGCGTGGAGGTAGCCCAGCCGCCAGCCCGTCATCGAGTACGCCTTCGAGAACCCGTTGATCGTCACCGTCCGGTCTCCCATCCCCTCGAGGGTCGCGAGGCTCGTCGGCTCGACGCCGTAGGTGATCTGCTGGTAGATCTCGTCGGAGATGACCGTGATGTCGTGATCGACCGCGAGGTCGCGGACGCCCTCGAGCGCCGCGTCGGAGTAGACCGCGCCGGTGGGGTTCGACGGCGAGTTGACGACGAGGAGTTCCGTGTCGTCGGAGACGGCCTCCGCCAGGTCGTCGAGCGCGGGTTCGAGCTGGAAGTCGTAGGGCGCGAGGTCGACGCGGTCGAGCGAGCCGCCCGCGAGCTTCGCCATCGCCTCGTAGGAGACCCACGCCGGATCCAGCAGCGTCACTTCGTCCCCGTCGTCGATCAGCGTCTGGAACGTCTCATAGAGCGCCTGCTTGCCGCCGGGCGTGACGATGATCTCCTCTCGCTCGGCGTCGATGCCGTCGTCGCGGAGCTTCGCGGCGACGGCCTCTCGGAGTTCCGGAATGCCGTTCGACGGCGTGTAGCCGGTGTGACCGGCAGCCATCGCTTCCTGGCCGGCCTCGACGATGTTCTCCGGCGTGGGGAAGTCCGGTTCCCCGACCGAGAGGTCGACCACGTCGACGCCGTCTGCTTCCAGTTCGCTCGCCTTGTTGCTGATCGCCAGGGTCGCGCTCGGTTCGACCCGTTCGACGCGGGACGCGAAGTCGAAACTCATGCCAACGCCTCCATCATATCGACCGCGGCGTTTACCGCTTCCGCACCTTTCTCCACTCGCTCCCGCGCCTCGGCGCCGCTCTGTCCCGGACCGGAGACGCCGAACGTGACGGGTTTGTCCCGCTCCAGGCTGACGTCGGTCAGAGACTGCGCCGTCGCGTCCGCGATCACCCGGTCGTGGTCCGTATCCCCGGTGACGACCGCGCCCACGACGGCCACCGCGTCGATGTCGTCCCGTCGCGCGAGCCGGTCGGCCGCCAGCGGCGAGTCGTAGACGCCGGGCACCGCCAGTTCGTTTCCGATCTCTGCGCCCCGCTCTGCGGCCGCCTCCCGCGCGGCCGCGGCCATCCGATCTGTGACCGAGGCGTTGAATTCGGCCACTACCAATCCGAGCGTTACCATACCCACCGGGTCCCGCGGGGACGTCAAAGAGGTGTCGGCACGGCACCGGCAAACTCGATTGGTCGGATTCGCAAACACAAGAGTTGTAACGGCGCGGTCGCCACGAGGTGATAATGAGCCCTGACGAGGGCCCGCGCGAGCCGACCGGATCGCCCTCCACTGGCGGTGCCGACACGGATGCCGACGCTGACGCCGACGCTGACGCCAGCACCGACGTCGCGGTCGACGCCGACACCGACGAGACGCCTACAGCGACGCGGCTACGGCGCCGACTCGGCAGGCCGGACGCGCTCTTCGGCGTCGTCGGCTTTGCCGCCGTCGCGCTCGTCGTCCGACTGGTCGCGCTCGGCGGCCGCATCTTCCACTGGGACGAGGGCCGCGTCGGCTACTGGATCCTCCGGTACCACGAGACGGGCGTCTACTTCTACCGGCCGATCGTCCACGGGCCGTTCCTGCCGATCGTCAACGACTGGCTGTTCGCCTTCGTTCCGGTCTCGGATTTCACCGCTCGCCTCCCGGTGGCGGTCGTCGGGGGCGTGCTCCCGCTCGCGGCGTGGCTGTTCCGCGAGCGGCTGCGCGACGTCGAACTCGTCGCGCTCGCCGCGCTGCTCGCGTCGAACCCGCTCTTCGTCTACTACTCGCGGTTTATGCGCAACGACGTGCTCGTGGCGGCCTTCTCGGTGGTCGCTCTCGGGTTCGTCGTCCGCGGGTTCGACACCGGGCGGCTCCGCTATGCGTTCCCGGCGGCGGCCGCGCTCGGCCTCGGGTTCACGACGAAGGAGAACGCGATCCTCTATGTCCTGTGTTTCGTCGGCGCGGGGGCCCTGCTCGCGGACCACAGACTCATCGCGGCGCGGGGCCGCGGCGAGTCGCCGCGCGCGGTCGCGGGTCGGTGGTGGGCGGGAATCCGGCGCCGACTCCTCGCTCACGGACCCACGGCGCGGGCGTCGCTCGGCCGCGTCGTCGGCGCCGGGGTCGTCGCGCTTTTCTTCTTTTTCGGCATCGTCGCCTTCTTTTACGCGCCGCGGCCGGACCTCTGGCAGGCGATCGGGGATCCGACGCGCCTCCCGGGCGTGCTGGAGCGGGCGACGGTCGGATCCGCGGAGAAGTTCCTCGACACCTGGGGCGGTGGCGGCCACCAGGACCACCCGTATCTGCCCTACCTCCACGACCTCGCCGAGACGCTGGTCTACGGCGCGCCGGCGCTCCTCGCGTTCGGGCTCTTGGGCGTCGTCGTCGATCGGTACGGCATCTGGGGCGACGGACCGCGCGAACTCGTCACGTTCGCGACCTACTGGGCGCTCGCGTCGCTGTTCGGCTACCCGATCGCGACCGACATCCAGGCGCCGTGGGTCGCCGTCCACGTCGTCGTCCCGCTGGCGGTGCCCGCGGCCGTGGGCGTCGGGTTCGTGCTCGACTCGGCCCGCGAGGCGCTCTCCGCTCGCGACGCCGTGGGCGTCGGTCTCGCCGCGCTGGTCGTTCTCGCTGCCGCGGGCGGCGTCGTCGCCGCCAACGTGGCGTACTTCAACTCGACCTCGCCCGAGGACAAGCAGGTGCTGCAGTGGGCCCAGCCGGACAACGCGCTCAAGCCGACGATGGAGATCGTCGGCGAGGTCTCGGCCGCCAATTCGGGAACGGACGTCCTCTTCGTCGGGACCCGTCCGCCGGGGAGCGACAACGAGGTGTTCTACGTCCGCAACGAGTCCTCGCTTTCGACGCCGCCCCCGGGCGGACCGGCGTGGCACGACCGGCTCCCGCTGCCCTGGTATCTCGAACAGTACGGCTCGAACGTCACCAGTTCGCCGCCCGACGCTCCCCTCGGCGAGGCGCTCGCGGACGCGCCGCCCGTCGTCATCGCCAAGGGATACGACCGGACGGAGGTCGCCGCCGAGCTGCCGGCGTACACCGCCTTCGAGCACGACTTCCGGCTGTGGAACGACGAGGTCGTCGTGTTCGTCGAGACCGACTTCCTCCGGCGTGTCGCGCCCGACCGCGTCCCGACATCGGGGTAGCGGCGAGCGGCGGTGACGAGGCGGCCTCGCGGGCAGGGGGCCGCCCCGTTCGGCAAGGTTTATTCGGAGTCCACCGGTATCTCCGTCCGTGACCGTCACCGTACCCGGACCCACGCTCGGCGTCGTCGGCGGCGGCCAGCTCGGCCGGATGCTCGCCGAGGCGGCCGCCCCGCTCGGAGTCGAGGTCGTCGTCCTCGATCCGACGCCGGACTGCCCCGCCGCGCCGGTCGCGCGCGACCAGATCGTCGGCGACTTCGACGACCCCGAGGCGTTCTGCGAACTCGCCGCCCGGGCCGACGTGCTGACCTTCGAGATCGAACTCGCCGACGCCGACCTGCTCGACCGGGTCGCCGACGAGTACGACCTCGCGGTCCACCCCTCGCCCGCGACGCTCGAGACGATCGAGGACAAACTCGTCCAAAAGCGCGCGCTCGAAGACGCCGGCGTCCCGGTGCCGCCGTTCCGGCGGGTCGACGACGCCGCCGACCTGCGGGCCGCGCTCTCGGAGTTCGGTTCGGTGATGCTGAAGGCCCGGACGGGGGGCTACGACGGCCGCGGCAACGTCCCCGTCACCGATCCCGCCGACGCCGAAGACGCGATGGAGGCGGTCGGCGGCCCCGCGATGGCCGAGACGTTCGTCGACTTCGCGCGCGAACTCTCGGTGATCGCCGTCCAGGGCGACGACGAGGTGCGGACGTTCCCCGCGGGTGAGAACGTCCACGAAGCGGAGATCCTCAGAGAGACGATCCTCCCCGCGCGGGCCAGCGAGACGGTGTGCGAACGCGCCGACGAGGTCGCCCGCGACGTCCTCGAGACGCTCTCGGGCCGCGGCGTGTTCGGGATCGAACTGTTCGAGACGGAGACGGGCGAGATCCTCGTCAACGAGATCGCGCCGCGGCCGCACAACTCCGGCCACTGGACGATCGAGGGCGCCCGGACCTCCCAGTTCGAACAGCACGTCCGCGCCGTCCTGGGCTGGCCGCTCGGCTCGACCCGGCTGCGGTGTCCGACGGTGATGGCGAACGTGCTCGGCACCGTCGAGTCGCCCCGTCCCGCCCGGCTCGGAACCGTCGAGGCCGTCCTCGGAGACCAGGACGCCTCGCTGCACTGGTACGGCAAAGACGAGGTGCGCCCCCTGCGGAAGATGGGCCACGTCACCGTCACCGGCGCGGAGGGCGACGAGGGCGGGACCGGCGACGGGGACCTCCTCGCGCACGCGAGAGAAATACGAGACGCGCTGACGTTCGAGTGAGAGACGATGACAGACTACACGCCAGACGCCGATTCCGACGTGACCGTACAGGACCTCGTCGACCGACTCCACGCGGAGGCCGACGCCGACGTCGACCCCGCGAGGACTCCCGACGTGGGGATCATTATGGGATCGGACTCCGACCTCGACGTGATGGCCGGCGCCCACGAGGCGCTCGGCGAACTCGGCTTCGCCGAGCAGACCGACTTCCACGACGCGCCCGACGCGCGCTTCACTTACGAGACCTACGTCGTCTCCGCCCACCGGACGCCGGAGTTGATGTACGCCTACGGCGAGACCGCCGCCGACCGCGGGCTCGAGGTGATCGTCGCGGGCGCGGGCGGGAAGTCCGCCGACCTGCCGAATATGACGGCCTCGATCGCGTATCCGATTCCGGTCGTCGGCGTGCCGGTCCAAGAGAAGTCGGTCGACTCGGTGATCGGGATGCCGACCGGCGCGCCGATCGTCGCGGTCGACGCCGGCAAGTCGTTCAACGCCGCGCTGTCGGCGGCACAGATCCTCGCGCGCGAGCACGAGGAACTCGAAGCGCGACTGGTCGAGTACCACGAGGCGCTCGTCGGCGACGTCGCGCGCGACTCCCGCGACCTCCACGACCGCGGCGTCGACGCCTACCGGGAGCACAGCGGCCAGTAACGGCGACAGCGGACCGCGGCGACGTCAACGCGGGGCCACAGCAACGACGCGACGACTGCCTGCGCGGCCGCAGTATAAATCAACGCTTATGGGGGGGCCTTACGAACTGGCGAACGTCAGGAGACTTTAGAATGAGTGCATGGATCGCAATCGGCGCCCTCGGGCTCGTCGCCGTCGGCATCCCCCTGGGGATGATGGCCGTCTCGGCGATACTCCGCCCATCGGTGCCCGAACAAGGTAAACGCGCCACCTACGAGAGCGGTGAGGTGCCGACCGGCACGGCGCGCGTCCAGTTCAACATCCAATACTATATGGTCGCGCTGCTGTTCGTCGTGTTCGACGTCGAGACCGTTCTCATCT
>JBDGUP010000023.1:0-5836 GCA_042215815.1 Haloquadratum sp.
GTCTGGGCCGCGTTCATCACCTCGATGGCGTTCACCCAGGTGCGCTTCAACTACTACCTCGCGGTCGTCGTCGCGGTCTTCAACGCCTACCTCTTCGGCGAGATCCTCGCGTGGATCGACCTCCGGAAGTCCGCGCGCGAGGCCGTCAACGACGTCGACGGCTATCAGGTGCTCGCTCTCGCCGCGGCGCTGCTCTTGATTCTCGGGCCGGCGCTCACCGTCCCGATCACTCTCGGCAACGTGCAGGCGTCGCCGGCCTGGAAACAGGCCCAGACCGGCCCCGGCGCGGTCACCGTCTGGGACGACTCGCTCGAGTGGATGCAGGGCAACACCCCCGAAGTAGGCAACCTCGGCGGCGCGGGCAACGCCGACCGGATGGACTACTACGGCTCCTACCAGTACACCGACGACTTCGAGTACCCTGAAGGATCGTACGGCGTGATGTCGTGGTGGGACTACGGCCACTGGATCACCGTCGAGGGCCACCGCATCCCCAACGCGAACCCGTTCCAGCAGGGCGCGACCACGGCCGCGAACTTCCTGCTCGCGCCGAACGAGACCCAGTCGCAGAACGTCCTCCAGTCGCTCGGCTCCGAGACCGAAGAGACCCGCTACGTGATGGTCGACTGGAAGATGGCGACGCCGGGCTCGAAGTTCGGCGCGCCGACGGTCTTCTACGACGCCCAGGAGAACGTCTCCCGCAGCGACTTCCTGCGGACGATGTACCGGTTCGACGACCAGGGACAGTACGTCGGTAACTTCCCGCTCCGGACCCAGCGCTTCTACAACAGCACGATGACGCGGCTGTACTACTACCACGGGAGCGCCCAGCGGCCCGCGCCGGTGGTCGTCGACTGGACGATGCGACGGGTCCAGACCGGCGGCGGCGACACGATCACCATCCCGACCAACCCGCGGAACGGCTCGTTCGTCCGCACCTTCGACAATATGAGCGCCGCGCGCGCGTACGTCGCCGACGACCCGACGTCCCAGATCGGCGGCGTCGGCTCGTACCCGACAGAGCGCGTCGAGGCGCTGAACCACTACCGCCTCGTGCACGTGAGCAACACCTCGGCGCGCAACTCCATCCTGCGGACGACCTACCGCGCGTCCCAGACGGCCGGCATCAACCCGCGCGCGGTCGTCCCGAGCGACCCGGCGTGGATCAAGACCTTCGAGCGCGTCCCCGGCGCGACAGTGCGGGGAAGCGGCGCGCCCGCGAACGCGACGGTGACCGCCCAGACGACGCTCCGCATCCCGAACACCAATTCGACGTTCACCTACACCGTGCGGACGCAGACGAACGCCGAGGGCGAGTTCACGCTGACGCTGCCGTACTCGACGACCGGCTACGACGAGTACGGCCCCCAGAACGGCTACACGAACGTCAGCGTGCGCGCGACCGGCCCGTACACGCTCTCGACGACGCCGACGTTCCAGAACGGCTCGATCGTCACCCACCGGGCGAACCTCTCTGTCCCCGAGGGGGCCGTCAACGGCGCCGGAGACGGGACGCTGACCGTCGAACTGACCCGCCGCGCACAGAAGCTCCAGGTCGGCGGCGCGTCCGGCGGGTCCGGTTCCGGTGACGGCTCGACCGCCGACGGGTCGAGCACAGACACCTCGACCTCGGACTCCTCGACCACCGACGGATCCGGATCGGGGACCCAGGCCGCGCTCCGCGACGCGGGGGTCGACGCCGCGGTCGCGCGCGCCGGCTGATACACTGTCGGACGAAACGGCGAGAGCGTCCGAATAGCCGGTCGCCCCCGACCGTCGCCCGCCGCTCTATCGGATCTCTTCCCGCGTCAGCCACTCGTATTCGGCGTCGGCGAGCTCCCGTTCGTCCTGGCGGATTTCGGCGTAGTTGGCGATCAGATCGGTCGTCGAGACGACGCCGACGACGTCGAGACCGTCGACGACGACGAGGCGATGGACCCCGTTCTTCCGCATCTCCTTTGCGGCCTTGCGGACCGTCGAGCGGGGGCCGACCGTCACGAGCGGGGCGGTCGCGGCCGCTCTGACCGAGATCGCCGACAGCGGGTCGTCGGTCTCGTAGGTCGCTTCGAGGACGTCGGTCTCGGTCACGATCGCGCCCGGCGCCCCGTCGTCGGTGACGACAGCGCTCCCCACGTCGGCGTCGAGCATCCGTTCGACGGCCTCGGCGAGCGACGCCTCGACGTCCACGGTGACGACAGACGACGAGAGGATCTCGCTGACGCGCATAGTGAACAGTGGGACGGCTATCGGTGACCTACCCTGCCCTACCGCGCTCGGGGCGACCCGCCCCTCGCTTGGTGAGGACGGGGCTTCCTGTTTCTGTGTCGGGATGTACACCCGAAGGCACGGGGATTCTAGACTCCACAGGCGACTTCCCCTCAGGAGTGGTTCGGAGTGTCCCGCTCTTCCCAAATGGACACTCGGCCGCAATCGACGGTGCGCGCTTCTCGTCGCGCTTGAACACCGTCGGAGGCGTGGAGAGCATCGTACTACCACGTTCGACCGTGTGGGTAGTAAACGTACCGATGAACGTGCAAACAAACTAGTTACAACCGTCATTATCAGCAAACGAAGCAAGGACCGCAGGAGAGCACCGCGAGCGACGAGGACCACAGCGAGTCGCGGGAGTCGAGAACGCGGGGGCTTTCGAGGACCTCTCGACGGCTATGCCGACTCGTCGCCGACCTAGCGCTACAGGAAGTCCTCGATGTAGTCGGCGACCTCGTCCGGCGTGTCGCCGACGGGCGCGCCCGCGTCGTTGAGCGCGTCGATCTTCGAGTCCGCCGTTCCGGTCCCGGACCCGGAGACGATCGCGCCCGCGTGGCCCATCCGCTTGCCCGGCGGCGCGGTGCGGCCGGCGATGAAGCCCGCGACGGGCGTGTCCATATTCTGGGCGATGTACCGCGCGGCCCGCTCTTCGTCCTCGCCGCCGATCTCGCCGCACATCACGACCGCCTTCGTCTCCGTGTCGGCCTCGAACGCCTCCAGCGCGTCGACGAACGACGTCCCGATGATCGGGTCGCCGCCGATGCCGATCGCGGTCGTCTGGCCGATCCCTCGCTCAGTCAGATTCGAGACGACCTGGTAGGTGAGCGTGCCCGAGCGCGAGACCAGGCCGACGTCGCCGGACTCGAAGATGTTGCCGGGGAGGATTCCCAGTTTGGCCTCGCCGGGCGTGATGATGCCGGGACAGTTCGGGCCGATGAGGCGGGTGTCGGTTTCGGAGAGGCGCTTTTTCACCTTCGCCATATCCTGGGTGGGGATGCCCTCGGTGATGGCGACCGCGAGGTCGAGGTCGGTGTCGAGCGCCTCGAAGATCGCGTCGGCGGCGAACGCCGGCGGGACGAAGATCACGGAGGCGTCGGCGTCCTCGGCCGCGACGGCCCCGTCGACGGTGTCGTAGACGGGGACGCCGGCGACCTCCTGGCCGCCCTTCCCGGGCACGGCGCCCGCGACGACGTTCGTGCCGTACTCCATCATCTGCTCGGTGTGGAACTTGCCCTCGCCACCGGTGATGCCCTGTACCACGACGCGCGTGTCGTCGTCGACGAAGATGCTCATTGGGATGCCTCCTGTGCGTTCTGGACCGCTCGCTGGACCGCGTCTTCGAGCGTCGCTTCGACGTCGACGAGGTCGGTGTTGAGGATCTCCATCCCCTCTTCGGCGTTGGTGCCGGCGAGGCGGACGACGACCCGCTTTGGGATCTCGTCGAACTGCGCCAGCGCCTCGTTGATGCCCTTCGCGACCTCGTCGCCGCGGGTGATGCCGCCGAAGATGTTGAAGACGACCGCGTCGACGTTCTCGTCGGAGAAGACCATGTCCAGGGCGTTCGCGACGCGCTCGGCCTTCGCGCCGCCGCCGATGTCGAGGAAGTTCGCGGGTTCGCCTCCATAGAAATCGACGAGGTCGAGCGTCGCCATCACGAGACCGGCGCCGTTGCCGATGATGCCGACGTTTCCGGACAGACGGACGTAGTCGAAGCCGTACTCGTTGGCCTTGCGTTCGAGGTCGTCTTCTGCGGCTTCTTCTTCCATCTCCGCGAGGTCCGGGTGGCGGAAGAGCGCGTCCTCGTCGATGTTCATCACGGCGTCGGCCGCGACGACCTCTCTATCAGAGGTGACCATCACGGGGTTGATCTCGATCTCGGAGGCGTCTTTCGACTCGTAGAGATCATAGAGCGTCGAGAGGATCGAGGCGACGTCGCCGGCGACGTCCCCGGGGATCCCGGCGTCGTAGACGGCCTTCCGTGCCTGGTAGGGATGCAGACCGAACGCGGGGTCGATGTGCTCGCGCGCGATGGCCTCGGGCGTCTCCTCGGCGACGGACTCGATGTCGACGCCGCCCTCGGTCGAGACCATCGCGACGGGTTCGCCCTCGCCGCGGTCCATCGTGATCCCGACATAGAGTTCGTTCTCGAAGTCGACGCCGGCCTCGACCAGCACCTTCTCGACCGTGTAGCCCTTGAGGTCCATCCCGAGGATGTCGTCGGCGTACTCGCGGGCCTCCGCCTCGCTGGTCGCGATCTTGATGCCGCCGGCCTTGCCGCGGCCGCCGACGTGTACCTGTGCCTTGATCGCCGCCGGGAAGCCGATCGCCGAGACCGCCTCTGTGACCTCCTCGACGGTGGTCGCGAGGTGGGACTCGGGCACGGGGATCCCGGCGTCGGCGAAGACCTCCTTCGCCTGATACTCGTGTAAGCGCATCGTGCGAGAGAGGGGCGTGCGCCCGCATAAAGTCCGTCGATATCGTTCCCTCGACGCGGTCGCAGTCGCGCCGAGGCGCCGATTTTAATCGCCGCCGTCGCGTACCCGACACGTGATGCGCGCAGTCCGATTCCACGAGCACGGCGGTCCCGAGGTACTGACGGTCGACGAGGTCGACGAGCCGGAACCCGATCACGGCCAGGTGGTCGTCGACGTCGCCGCCGCCGCGGTGAATCCGGTGGACACCTACTTCCGGGAGGGCGAGTATCCCGTGCCGCACCTCCCGTTCGTCGGCGGCTCCGACGTCGCCGGCACCGTGTCCGCGGTCGGGCCGGGCGTCGAACGCTTCGCCGTCGGCGACCGCGTCTTCGGGACGGGCCTGGGGAACGGGATGCCCGGGTCGTTCGCCGAGGCGGTCGCCGCGCCCGCGGACGTCCTCGCCCACCTGCCCGAGGAGGTCGGCTTCGAGGACGCCGCGGCGCTGGCGCTGGTCGGGACGACCGCCTGGCACGCGCTCGTCGACCACGCCGCGGTCGAGCCGGCCGAGACCGTCCTCGTCCACGGGGGCAGCGGCGGCGTCGGCCACGTCGCCGTCCAGCTCGCCGAGACGATGGGCGCCCGCGTGCACGCGACGGCCTCGCCTCACCACTCCGACGCCGTCGCCGACCTCGGCGCGAGCGAGGTCTTCGACTACTCCCGGCCGGACCTCGACGACGCCGTCGTCGACGCCGGCGGCGCGGACGTGATCGTCGACCTCCATATGGACCGGTACCTCCAGTTCAACGCGGACGTCGCCAACCCCGGCGCCCGGATCGTCGGCATCGGCAACGACACCGCCGAGGGCGGCTTCGACGACATCGGCGTCACGAAGGGCAAAGAGCTGCGCTATCAGTTCATGTCGATGTACAACGTCGACGACATCAGTGCGGTCTTGGCCCCTCTGGCGGACCTCTGTGTCCGCGGCGAGGTCTCGCCCGTCGTCCACGAGACCTACGACCTCGACGAGACCGCCGAGGCCCAGCGCGCGGTGCTGGAAGACAGCTTCGTCGGCAAGCTCGTGGTGACGCCGTAGAGCGCCGCCGTCGACGCCGAGATCTGGGCCCTGTGATCCTGGCTCTGGCTCTGGCTCTGGC
>JBDGUP010000113.1:0-5798 GCA_042215815.1 Haloquadratum sp.
CGTTCGGAAAACGAATGGGCGCTGCAGGATTTGAACCCGCGACAACTTGGTCCGAAGCCAAGCACTCTGTCCAGACTGAGCTAAGCGCCCTCGTCGTTCGATAGCGAGGTGAGACGATTTAAACCCACGGATTCGGCACAGCCGAGTCCGCGTCATTTATCTCACACCCACGGCCACGGAGTAGATAATGTCTGGCGAACGGACCGGGCCACAGGTCGCCCGCGGGCTTTTAGAACTCACGCGGCCGGGAAACGCAGTGGCTGCGGGCGTCCTCACCTTCACGGGCGCCTTCGTCGCCGCCGGTCTCGAGGCGGCGCCAGTCGCAGTCATCGCCGCCGTGCTCGCAACCGTCTTAGCGACGGCAGCGGGCAACGCAATCAACGACTATTTCGATCGCGAAATCGACAGCGTCAATCGTCCGAAGCGACCGATTCCCAGAGGGGCTGTCACTCCCCGCCAAGCCCTCGTGTTCAGCGCCGGATTGTTTCTCCTCGCCGTCGGAGCGACGCTCGTCCTCCCCCTGATCGCGATCGCAATCGCCGTGGCGAATCTGGTCGCGTTGATCGCCTACACGGAAGTGTTCAAAGGATTACCCGGTGTCGGAAACGTCGTCGTCGCCTATCTGACGGGTTCGACGTTCCTGTTCGGAGCGGCCGCTGTGAGACGCCTCGCCGATCCGGCGGTGCTCGTGTTGTTCGTTCTCGCCGGGCTGGCGACGATGACGAGAGAAATCGTGAAGGACGTCGAAGACGTCGCGGGCGACCGCGAGGACGGCCTCCGTACGCTTCCGCTCGTCGTGGGCGAAGAAACCGCGATTTGGATCGGAGCCCTCGTGATGGTGATCGCGACACTCGCGAGTGCCATCCCATATCTGATGGGGACGTTCGGCGCCGGCTACCTCGCGCTCGTGATTCCGGCCGACGGCGTGATGTTGCGGGCGACGGTGCGGTCGTTTTCGGACCCGAAAGCAGCGCAGCGACGGCTGAAACAGGGAATGTTCCTCGCGACGGCGGCGTTCCTCGTCGGTCGGAGCGTCGCAGTCGTGGGCGCCACTTGACTTGACAATAGACGGTACGACACACTGGACCCCGGACCCCGGGACGCCGCGGAAGTCGGGATAGACAATCAAAAAGAATATTATCTGTACTCTTCATCGTGTAATCGTCTAATGACTCCCGGCGAGTCGATCCATCGGACGATCAGTAGCTCTCTTGTAGCCGTCGGCTCGACGCCGAGGAGCCCAGATGTATGATCTCGGCCCGGACCTCGACGCAGAGGTCCCTCCAGGAACGAACATCCTGGTGAGCGGTCCGCCGCTGTCGGGCAAGCGATCGCTCTGTCTCGACATCCTCGCGTCGGGCACGAAGAACGGCGAAGGAGCGATCATCGTCACGACCAAAGACAGCGCCGACCGCGTCCTCGACGACTTCGGAAAGCGCGTCGACCACGAGGAGTACCCCGTCGCGGTCGTCGATTGTGTCACCCGCCAGCAGGGCGTCGGCGACGTCCGCGACGACGACCGGATCAAATACACGTCCTCGCCCGTCGATATGACCGGTATCGGGATCAAGATCTCCGAGTTCCTCCAGAACTTCTACCAAGACCGCGGCATAGAGCGGAACCGAGTGATGCTCCACTCGCTGTCGACGCTCCTGATGTACTCGGACCTCCAGACCGTCTTCCGGTTCCTCCACGTCTTCACCGGCCGGATCCAGAGCGTCGACGGTCTCGGCGTCTTCGCCATCGACGCGAGTGCCCACGACGACCAGACGATGAACACCCTGAAGCAACTGTTCGACGGCATCATCACCACCCAGGAAGACGGCCCGCCGTCGGTACGGCTCGGCAGCGAGTAGCCGCCAGACAGGGGTGAACGCAGCGCGTCGATTCGGCGCCGGCCGTGCCGGACCGCAGTAGGGTTTTACCGTGCCGCACTCTTTTCTCGAATATGCTCGTCACCGACGACGACGGCCTCCGATCCGTCCTCGACGCCGAGACGATCGCCGTCGTCGGCTGTTCGACCACCTCCAGCAAGGCCGCCCACCGGATTCCCGCGTATATGCAGCGCCAGGGCTACCGCGTCGTTCCGGTCAACCCGTACGCGGACGAAATCCTCGGGGAGACCGCCTACGACTCCCTGGGCGACGTCCCCGACTCGATCGACATCGACCTGGTCGACGTCTTCCGCCCGAGCGACGAGGCGGGTGAGGTCGTCGACGAGGCGATCGGGCGGGCCGACACCGTCGGCGACGTCGACGGGGTCTGGCTCCAGCTCAACATCACTGACGACGCGGCGGCCGACCGCGCCGTCGACGCCGGTCTCGACTTCGTCCAGGACAGGTGTCTGAAGGTCGAACACCAGCGGCTCGTCGGCTGATCAAAGCTTTCGGCCCCCTTCGCGCTATTCCGAGTCCGGATCCACGTCCGCCTCCGGATCCGCGTCCGGAGTCGTATTCGGGCCCGCGTTCGGGCCCGCGTCGTCGGCGGTGCGTTCGGCCTCGGCGATGTGCGCCTCTGCGGTCACCGTCTCGACGTCGATCCCCTCCTCTTCGGCCAGTGCGTCGAGAATCGCCCGCATTTCGGCGGTCTCGGCCTCCAGCCGTTCGACGCGATCGCTCGTCGCCTGTGCCGTCTCGCGCATCTCGACGATCTGATCGCGGAGGTCGTTCAGCCGCGTGTAGACGTCCTCTGCCATATCCGTCACTTTCTGGAGCTTCTTCGCGGTGCCTCCGAGTCCCATACGCGCCTGCAGAACCCCGAGCTTTGTGTGCGTTCCGGCTCGGTGCGGAGAGATGGAGAGACCGAGACACGAGACCAGCCGACGCCAGAACGAGAGTCCCCTTATCGGAGATCGTCGGCGTCGACCCGCTCGATCAGCCGCCGGAGACCGGCGTAGACGACGACCGCGACGAGGGCGACAGCAGCGACGGCGCGGTATTCCGCGGGGCCGGCGCTGCCGATCGCGAGCCGCGCCGCGGCGTTGATCGGGCCGTCGGGGACGAGCGTCGTGCCGCCGAAGACGAACAGCACGCCCACCGAATAGAGGAACTGGGCGGCCCGGCGTTCCGGGGCGAGCAACGCGACGGCCGCCCCGAGACCGCAGATCAGGAGCGCCATCGCGGCCACCAGTCCCAACAGCGCGGGCACGTTCGCGACGTTCGTCCCGTTGAGTTCGAGGAGGGCGATCCACAGCGCGGCCTGGATCGGCGCGAGACCGGCCGCGGCGAGGAGTTTCCCGTCGACGACGTCGCTCAGGGAGACGGGCGCGACGCGCAACAGTTCGAGCGTCCCGCGGTCGATCTCCTCGGTCAGCGAGTCGACAGAGACCGAGCCGGCGATGAAGACCGGCAGGAACAGCAAGAGCGGCAGGAGGATCGTGTAGGTGAACCCGTAGTAGGGGCTCGACGAGACTTTCGGCGGCAGGTCGAGCGGGAGTCTGTCGAGATGCGCGGCGCGCTGTGACCGCTCCAGCCGCTCGAACGAGCGGAGGACATCGCGCAGTTGGACGACCACGATCGTGGTCTGGACGTTCGAGTCGGGAGCGATCGCTCTCACGAACACCCGGTTGTCACGCGTCTCCGCGACGAGCACCGCGTCGATCCCCGTCTCCCGGTACTCATAGAAGGCGCGCATCGCGGCCTCCTCGGAGGCGTACGACTGCGCGTCGACGCCGCGGACCTCCCGGGCGGCCCGGAGCAGGTCCGCCGTGGCGTCGCCCGTCACGGCGACGTCGACCTCGTAGCCGTCGACCTGTCCCGGATCGTAGAGGGAGACGAGTCCGACGACGAGGAACGACGAGAAGGCCGCGATGAAAAGCTGGAGCGCCAGCGCGAGCACGATCGTCTTCTCCTTGCGGAGGCTCCCCAGTTCGCGTCGCGCGATCGTGAGCCGAGGGTCGGTTCGGTCAACCAAGGCGACTCACCACCGTGAGGTTGTAGGCCGTGTGCAGGACGACGCTGCCGACGAACGCGGCGGCGTACCACCGCAGGTTCCGCCGCGCGCCGAGCGCGGCGAGGCCGGCGGTGGCGACGTGCAAGACGAGCGGGGCGACAAGGAGTCCGGCCGCCGAGAACACGCCGATTCCGGACGGCGCGAACGCGGCGCGCCCGAGGGTCAGTTCGGGGAGACCGACGACCTGCGCGACGGCGGTGAACTTCTCGCCGACGAAGAAGCCGAGCCCCGAGAGCGCGCCGAGAACGAGCGCCACGCGTCGGGTTCGCGGGAACGTGTCGCTCTCGAAGACGGCGAAGACGTGCAGGCTCTTCGCGGCCTCCTCGACGAGCGCGACCACCACGAGGAGCAGCGGTACCGTGAGCGAGACGGGAAGCGCGAAGAGCACCGCGACGGCGAGCAGTTCCGCGACGAAGACGAACGGGATCGACAGCCCCGAGAGGATCGCCACGTCGCGGGGGCGGGACACCCGCGCGTCGAGTGCGTCGAGGAACTTCAGCGGGACCGGCCGCTGGGTGAACAGGTCCTCCTCGCGGTAGATGCCGATCCCGAGGAGGAACAGCACGCCCGCACACAGAGTGAACGGTATCGTCGCGAAGAGGAACGAACCAGGGGAGACCGACTCCAGGGGCTGGAGGTCGCGGACGACGACCGTCAGCGGCGAGATGAGCGCGATCGGTGTGACGTTCGCGAAGATCGCCGGGACGAACGTGTAGGCGGTCAGGAACACAGAGACCGTGACGGTGACGAACGTGAGTTCCTTGAACGACCGCGCGAACATCGCCCCCGCGAACGTCGCCGCGAGGAAGACGAGCGCGATCGGGAGGACGGCCGCGACGGAGACGACGCTCCCGCCGACGCCGACGGCGACGAGCGCTGTGAGCGCCACCATCGCGCCCAGGTACGGCAGCGTCTTCCCCGCGACGATGTCGCCGGGCGAGACGGGCGCGACGAGCAAGAGCTCGCCGCGACGGTTGATCCGCTCGTTGAGCATCGTGCTCCCGTAGGCCTGAACGACGAAGTTCATCGGGACCAAGAAGGCGAACGCGAGCACCAGCGACCCGAAGGGGAACGGCGGCTGGATCGCCGCGGGCGAGCCCGAGGGCTCGCCGCCCAGGGGATTGAGGCCGCCGAGGGCCGGAACGCCGAGCGGGCCGCCGGCCCCCCCGTCGGCCGCGCCCGCCGTCCCGCCGCTGGCGTCGGCACCGCCCGCGGACGTCCCGCCGCCTCCGCCGCCTCCCGCCCCGCTCCCGCCCCCGCCTCCACCCGAGACGGCGCCGGTGTCGTCGCCGACGGTGGCGGCGTCGGGGACGGCAGCGGACCGGGAGGTATACCGCAGCGCGACCACTACCGGGAACGCGGCGGACAGATTCTGCTCTGATCGCATCAGCGCGACGTTGTACGCCCGCACGGCCGAGCGCAGCGCCGCGAGGGCGGCGCGCCCCTTCTTCGTGTCGGGGATCCTGACCCGGCCGTCGCGGATCAACACGTCGATTTCCCCCTCGCGGAGTGCTGTCGGATCCGGAGGGTGGGCTTCGAGGGCGACGCTCCGCTCGACGGGGTCGCGGTAGGGGCTGTCGGCGGCGACGCCGACGCGGTAGATGTCGCGGTTCAGCGCGACGCCGCCCGATATGACGCCCGCGCCCACGACAGATCCCGCCAGCAGCAGGGCGACGAGCCCCAGAACGGCCGTGCGTCGATCGACGAGTCCGGCGGAGCGTTCGACCTCCCAGCGGGCGATCCGGGCGATCGCCCGGGCGTGGTCGCCGAGCGAGCGCCTCACCGCCCGCGCCTCCCGTCTCTGTCCCCGTCCTCGGTCCCGTCTCCGTCTTCGGCCCCGTCCTCGG
>JBDGUP010000065.1:0-5721 GCA_042215815.1 Haloquadratum sp.
CGTCAGCCAGAAACCCGAGCAGGTCGTCGTTGACTCGCCCGGACGCCTCGACGTGGACCAGATGTCCCGCGTCGTCGACGGGATCGTAGGTGCCGCGGGGGAGCCCCGCTGCCAGTCGCTCGGCGCGCGCCGGCGGCCAGACGGCGTCCCCCTCGCCGTGGACCACGAGCGCCGGCTCTGTGACCTCGTAGAGCCGATCGGTGAGGTCGAACGCGCGGACCGCCGCCGCCTGCGCCTCCCACGCCTCGCGGGGGGCGTCCTCGCTCGCGCGCCACTCGACCATCCGCTCGACCGCGTCGGGGTGCTCGTCGACGAACGACTCCGAGAGACCCGCCCGCAGCGACGCTTCGAGCGCGTCGCGGTCGTCTGGCGGCGCCCACAGCGCGTCGAGGTCGAGACCGTCGCCGCGGGCGGCCGTCCCGATCAGGACGAGGCTGTCGACGCGCGCCGTGTCGAGCGCGGCCCCCAGCCCGACCAGTCCGCCGAGTCCGGCGCCGACGACGTGGGCAGAGCGGGCGCCGGCGTCGGAGAGGACCGCCGTCAGGTCGTCGACGAACTCCGAGACGGCGTACGGTCCCGGCGGCGCGTCGGACCGTCCCGCGCCCCGCAGGTCGGCGACGAGCGCCTCGTAGGGACCGGCGACGGCCGCGTGTTGCCACCCCCACTGCCAGGCGCCGAAGCCGACGTCGCCCACGAACGCGACCGTCTCGCCGGTCCCGGCGGTCTCGTAGTAGAGGTCGACGTCACCGTTGGAAGCGATCGGCATATCGACGCCACGCGGACGAGCGGTTTATGGCTCTCGGAGCCGGCCGCGCCACTCGCTCCCGCCGTCGGCCTCGCCGCCCGCGCTGCCCTCGTACTCGATGACTCCGTCGAAGAGCGTCTTGAGGAGTTCGACCGTCTGGGCGTCCACCGTGTTCGGGTCCAGGTAGAACTGCCCCCGCGCGCCGGCCGACTGCAGCCGCGTCGTGAGGGCGTGCAGAAACCGATAGACCGTCTGCGGTCCCGTATACTGGAGGAGCGTCGTCAGCGACTCGACGGCCACGGTGGGGTCCGACCACTCGTTCAGGTACGGCGTCGACTTGACGCCGACCCCGGTGAGGTTCGACGGCGTCGCGACCGTTTCCACGTCGAGATCGCGGTCGCCGACGTCGTCGTCGCCGAGTTCCGACGTGGTGATCACCGCCGCCGCGGCGGGCCGGGTTTCGAGGACCTCACACCAGTCGTCGTACCACGCCGCGGGCGGCTGTGAAAACGAGACGCCGAGCAGTTCGGCGGCGGGATCGGAGACGAGACGGCGCTTGCAGGCGGCGTCCCGGTACGCCACCGACTGCGGGCGGAGTACGAGCACGCCCGTCGCAGACGCGACCGCCGCGGCCGCTCGCTCGATCGGAGACACTGTGTTAGATAAGTGATATACTCGGATAAGTCTTGTGCGGGAGGGTCGGCGGACTCCGTCCGGCAGGACGATCAGGCGCGCCGGGCCGACCGGAGGACGTCGGGCGCCGCCTCGAGCGCGTCGTCGAGGGACGCGACGTCGGGACCGCCGCCCTGGGCGAAGTCCGGCGGGCCGCCGCCGCCGCCGCCGACCTCCGCGGCGAGCCGCCCCACGACCTCGCCGGCGTTGATCCCGACGCCGTCGGGCACGCCCACGACGAACTGGGCGCTGTCGCCCGCGCCGGAGCCGAGCACGGCGACCTTCCCCTCGTCGACGATGGCGTTGGCCGTCGCCCGAAGCTCGTCGGCGTCGCCGTCGAGCCGCCGGACGACCGCCGGCGTGCCGTCGATGTCGACGGTCTCTTCGCCGGCGGCCGCCCGCGCCTCCGCGAGTTCGGTCTTCAACCGGTCGATGGTCTTGCCGCGCTCCTTCCACTCGGTGAAGAAGCGCTCGGCCGTCTCGGGCACGTCCGCGGGCGTGACGTCGAGCACGTCCGCGGCCTCGTAGAGCGCGTCCTCCGTCTCCTGGGTGGCCGCGATGGCGGCGTCGCCCGCGGCGAAGACGAGCCGTTCGACCCCGTCTTGCACCGGCTCGGTCGAGAGGACCTTTATCGCGCCGATGTCGCCGGTGCGGCCGACGTGCGTCCCGCCGCACGCCTGGACGTCGTCGCCGACGGTGATCGTCCGGATGGTCTCTCCCGGCGGGATCCCGCCCTGGTACAGGTCGAAGCCGTGTTCGGCTTCGGCCTCGTGGCGGTCGGGCCAGTGCTGCTTGACCGTGAGGTTCTGCCGCACGATATCGTTCGCGACCGACTCGATCTCTTTCACCTCCTCGCGGGAGATCCGCTCGTAGTGCCTGAGGTCGAGCCTGGCGCGATCGGTGTCCTTCTGGGCGCCGGCCTGGCGGACGTGGTCGCCGAGGACCTGCCGCGCGGCGTGGCCGATGACGTGCGTGGCGGTGTGGTGGCGCATCAGGCTGCGGCGTCGCTCGACGTCCAGTTGCCCCCGCACGAACTCGCCCTTGCCGGGGTCGCCGTCGGTCCGGTGGAGGACGACCCCATCGCGGATCTGGACGTCTGTGACCTGGACGGTGGTGTCGTCTGTCGAGAGCGTCCCGTGGTCGGCGGGCTGTCCGCCCCCCTCCGGGTAGAACATCGTCTGGTCGAGGACCACGTCGTAGCCCTCCTCCCGTTCGATCACGTCGAGGACGACCGCCTCGAACTCGGTGCGCTCTTGGTCGTCGTAGTAGAGCTTCTCGGTGTCTGGGAGGTCGGCGAGCCGCTCTGTGCGCTCGACCGCCGCCCTGGAGGCGCCCTCGCCCTCGTGTCTGTCGGCGACGAGCGAGTAGAAGTCGTCGGGGACGTCGACGCTCGCGCCGTAGTCGGCCGCGATGTCTTCGACCATCTCGGGCTGGATGCCGTGGGAGTCATACAGCTCGATCAGCTCTTCGACCGGGACCGGCTCGTCCTTCTCGGCGTACTCGGCGGCGATGGTCTCGACCTTGCGACGGCCGCGTTCGAGCGTCTCCCGGTACTTCCGCTCTTCGGTCCGGACGATGTCGCGGATGGTGTCGCGGTTCTCGTAGCCGAGCCGGTCGGCCTGCATATCCACGAGTTCGTCAAGCGGGGCGTCGACGCCGACGTCGTCGACGAGCCGCTTCGTCCGGCGGAGCACCATCCGCGCGAGGTAGCCCGTGCCGACGTTCGAGGGCACGATCTCGTCGCCGAACATATACGCCAGCGTCCGGCAGTGGTCGGCGATGGCGTAGATCGTCTCCAGCGGTTCGAGGAGTTCGGTGAGTTCTTCGGCGTCGACGCCGAGTTCGTCGGCGACGTCCGCGCGGGCCGCGGCCAGGTCGTCGACCTCGTCGATGTCGAGATACCCCGAGAGCTTCGCCGCGCGATGGACGAGGCGTTCTTCCTCGTCGGTGAGCGAGACGCCGGCGTTGTCCTTGAGGAACTCGATCATGTCGGGATAGACGGCCTCGTAGACGGTCGGCGTGCCCTGGGAGACCCACGTCCAGCGCTCCAGCCCGTAGCCGGTGTCGACGATGTAGGTGTCCATCGGCGAGTACCGGTTGCCGTCTTTCATCTCGTATTCTCCGTCTTCGTCCTGTTCCATCGACATAAAGACGAGCGTGGCCAGTTCGGCGCCGCGGTAGAGGACCTCGAAGGCCGGCCCGGCGTTGCCGCCGCCGACCCAGGGGTCTTCGATGTAGGTGATCTCCTCTATGTCGGCGCCCATGTGCTCGAAGAACTCGTCGCAGAGCCGGACCGTCTCGTCCTTCCAGTAGACCTCGCCGGCGTAGGCGTACTCGTCGCCGACCTCCTCGCGGGCGTTGAAGGCGTGGTGGGCCATCATCTCGAAGGCCATCGTGTGCCGGCCGGTCTTGCCGACGTTGTCGATGTCCTGCATCCGGATGCACGGCTGGGAGATACACAGCGGGTTCGCCGGCGGCGGCGTCTGCCCGCTCGTCACGAGCGGCTGGAAGTCGTAGATGGACGCCTGGGTCAAGAGGACGTCGTCGCGCCACCGGTTGGCCGCGACGGGGTACGGCTCGATCCGCTCGTGGCCGTGTTCTTCGAAAAAGGAGAGGAACTCCTCGCGCATCTCCTCGAGGGAGTACTCCTCGTCGAAGCCCGGGTTGTCGATGAAGGTGTAGTCGTCCGCGGGCGGCTCGCCGCACGTCTCGCGGTCGGGATCGCGCGTCCAGAAGTGGACGCCCGTCACCGGGCACTGCTTCCGGTGGAACCCCTCCTCTTCGAAGTAGTCGAGGCGATACTCCGATTCGAGTTCACTCATTACCCGTCAGTTGACCAACGACCGGGTAAAACAGTTCCGGGTGCGCGAGACGCCGGACGGGTGCGCGAAGGCGTTTAACGACCGATTAGGGATACTACTCTCGGGCCGCCAGCGACGCGAGCAGCGCCTCCAGTTGGACCTGCTCGTTCGCCCCCGCTGTGATGCGGTAGTCGGCCTCGCCGATCCGCTCCATCAGCCGAATCGTCGTCCGTTCGTCGAGGTCGAAGTCCCACGCCGAGCGATGCAGCTGGTCGATGATGTCGCCGCCGGCCATCCCCGCGTCGACGAGCAGCGTCTCCAGTTTCGACCGCGCGCTCGCGAAGTCGCCGTCGATCGCGGCCTGGATCATCTCTTCGATCTCTTCGGGACGCGCGGTCGACGTGATGAGGTAGACGGTCTCTTCGTCGACGACCTCGCCGGTCGTCGCGGCGGCCTGGAGGGAGTTGATCGCGCGGCGCATATCGCCGCCCGCGGCGTAGACGAGCGCGTCGAGACCGTCTTCGGTGAGTTCGATCCCCTCGGCGTCGGCGATGTCTCGGATCTGGCCGCGGATCGCGTCGTCCGACAGGGGCGAAAAGCGGAAGACCGCACACCGCGACTGGATCGGATCGATGATCTTCGAGGAGTAGTTACACGAGAGGATGAAGCGCGTGTTGTCGGAGAACTGCTCCATCGTCCGCCGGAGCGCCGACTGGGCCTCGTCGGTGAGCGAGTCGGCCTCGTCGAGGAAGATGATCCGGTAGTCGTAGCCGCCGAACGACGAGCGCGCGAAGTTCTTGATGCGGTCTCGCACCACGTCGATGCCGCGCTCGTCGGACGCGTTGAGTTCGAGGAAGTTTGTCTGCCAGTCGTCGCCGTAGATCTCGCGGGCGATCGCGGTGGCAGACGTCGTCTTTCCGGTTCCGGCCGGCCCGGCGAAGAGCAGGTGCGGCAGGTCGTCGCGCTCGACGTACGACTGCAGGCGCTCGATGATCTCTTCTTGCCCGTAGACGTCCTGTAGGCTCTCGGGCCGGTATTTTTCGATCCAGATTTCGCGCCCGGCGGCGACGTCCTCGGAGTGGGACTCGGACGGATCGGCCTCGCTCATACGCGTAGTGAGGGGCCCGCCGGGTGATAAACCACCCGCGTTGCCGCGGTCGCCTCCGCAGAGCGAAACCGGCAAGCCCCTCGCCCGCCGAGAGCGGGTATGCGCGTCACCGCAGACGTCGTCGGCGAGGAGACGCGGGAAGTCGACGTCGACGACGACGCCACGTACGCCGACGTCGCCCGGGCCGTCGGCTACTCGCCGCAGGAGGTCTCGGTGCTCGTCGACGGCAGTCCCGTGCCGGCGGACCAGCCGGTCGAGGCGTCCCGTGTCCAAGTCCTCCGGCTGATCAAAGGCGGGTGACGGAGGGCGGGTGACGAAAGACGGCCCTGTCGGACGAACCCGTTGGGACCTTCGTCCCCCTCCGGGGGATTCATAATGACGGTTGTAGTCTCTTA
>JBDGUP010000021.1:0-5699 GCA_042215815.1 Haloquadratum sp.
CCCGGAAGCGATCTGATACTGACAATAGACAGTATGACTCGACCCACAACGAGGAGAAACGAGCGGGACGCACGCCGTCGCCAGGGCTCGAACCTGGGACCACCTCGTTAACAGCGAGGTGCTCTACCAACTGAGCTACGACGGCTCTCGGAGTCTGCAACAGAACGTAGACCGAGGTAGTGTGATAGGGCTTTCGTTTTCACCGCACGGGGCGGAGGAAGGGGGTCAGTCGGCCCCGTACACGAACGGTCGCCCCCGCGCATCGACACCCTTTCGCCGGGGGGAGTCGAACCACCCGATCACGATGGCCGACGCCGACGAGCGACGCCGGGTGATCGAACGGGTCCGCGAGCGCGTCACGCCCGACGAGACAGAGCGCGCGGCGATGCGGGACGCGGCGGCGACGCTCATCGATCGCACCGAGGCGGAACTCGCGGCGCTCTCTGTCGATGCCGACGTCGTCCAGGTGGGATCGACCGCCCGCGGCACGTGGCTCGCCGGCGACCGCGACATCGACCTCTTCGTCCGCTTCCCGCCCGACCTCGACCGGGAGACGTTGGAGCGTTACGGGCTTGAGATCGGTAACGCAGTTCTGCCCGCGGGCCACGAGGAGTACGCCGAACACCCCTACGTGAAAGGCACGTTCGCGGGCTTCGACGTGGACCTGGTGCCGTGTTACGACGTCGACGAGGGGCGCGACCTCCGGTCGGCGGTCGATCGAACGCCGCACCACAACGCCTACCTGCGCGAGCGGATCGACGACGACCTCGCCGGCGAGGCGCGCGTCTGCAAGCAGTTCCTCAAGGGCATCGGCGCCTACGGCAGCGACCTCCGGACGCGGGGTTTTTCGGGCTATCTCACAGAACTCCTGGTCTTCGAATACGACGGCTTCGAGCCGCTCTTGCGCGCGGCCGCAGACTGGCGGCCGCCGGTCGTACTCGATCCCGAAGACCACGGGACAGAGAGCCACGACGACCCGCTCGTCGTCGTCGACCCGACCGACCCCTCCCGGAACGTCGCCGCGGTCTGCTCGGCCGAGAACGTCGCGCGCCTCCAGCACTACGCGCGGGAGTTCCTCGCCGCGCCCCGCGACGAACTCTTCGAGCCGCGCGAGCCGACGCCGCTCGCCCCCGACGCGATGCGAGCACACCTCGACCGCCGCGGGACGACCCCGGTGGCCGTCGTCTTCGACGCGCCCGACGTCGTCGACGACCAGCTGTACCCCCAGCTCGAAAAGTCGCTCTCGGGCGTCCGCAGCGAACTCGCCCGGCGCGGGTTCGAGCCGCTCCGGGCGACGGCGTTCGCCGACGAGCGCGCGGTGCTTTTCGTCGAACTCGCCCACCGGCGACTTCCGGCGATCGAACGCCACGAGGGGCCGCCGGTCCACGTCCGGACGCACGCCGAGGAGTTCTACGAGACGTACGCTGACCGACGTGAAAAAGGGGCGAACGCGGTGACAGGCGAAGACGAAGTCGAACCCGAACCCGACGACGATTCCGACTCGGCGGTCTATGGCCCCTTCATCGACGGCGAGCGGTTCGTCGTCGAGCGCGACCGGGAGTTCACCGACGCGGCGTCGCTGTTGCGATCGTCCGAACTCTTCACCGTCGGTCTCGGCGCGCGGGTCGAAGACGAACTGGAGGACGGCTACGACGTGCTCGTGGGGGACGACGTCGCGGCGCTGTGCGACGAGTTCGGCGCCGAACTGGCGCGGTACTTCGAGCCGCGGCCCTGACGGCGGGCGCGACCCTCGGGTCTTACCGGCCGTCGAGACCGTGGGCGTCGCGGACCTCGTCGACTATCTCTTCGGTCTTGTCGTCGGGGTCGCCGTCGGGAGCCATCGGCGAGCGGCCGTCGAACGTCTCGTGGACGATCGCTACGCCCTCTGAGAGGGTGTCGAGTCCGTAGCCCCCTTCGAGCACGAACGCGAGGCCGGCGTCGACGTCGTCGGCGAGCGACCGGATCCGATCGGTGAGCAGGGCGTACCCCTCGGTCGAGACGCGCATCCGCGAGATGGGATCGTGGCGGTGGGCGTCGAAGCCGGCGCTCACGATGAAGAGATCGGGGTCGTACCGCTCGACGACCGGCCGGAGCAGTTCGTCGACGACCAGGAGGTAGTCCTCGTCGCCGGCGCCCGCCGACAGCGGGACGTTCAGGGTCGCTCCCGCGCCGTCGCCGGTGCCCGTCTCTGTGATCTCGCCGGTGCCGGGATACAGTCCGTCCTCGTGGACCGAGGCGTAGAGGACGTCGCCCCGGTCATAGAAGATGTCCTGTGTGCCGTTGCCGTGATGGACGTCCCAGTCGAAGACCACCGCGCGCTCGACGGCCGAGTCCGGGTCGTCGAGGAGCGACTGGGCGGCCACCGCGGCGTTGTTCACGAAACAGAAGCCCATCGCGTCGTCTTCGACCGCGTGGTGGCCCGGCGGCCGCCCGATCGAGAAGGGCGTGTCCCGCCCGTCCGCCCCCTCGGCGGCCTCGCGCGCGGCCCACTGTGCCAGTCCCGCGGAGGCGAGCGCGGCGTCCCAGGTGTCGGCGGAGGCGACGGTGTCGGGGTCCCAGTTGCCGCCGCCGTCCTCGCAGAACTCTCGGATCTCCGCGACGTAGTCGGGGTCGTGGACCGCGGCGACGTCGTCGTCGGCGGCGGCGTCGGCCTCGACGTAGGTGACGTCGTGGCGCTTCGCGAGCGCGCGGCGGATGGCGCGGATCCTGTCGGCCGTCTCGGGGTGTCGGTCGCCGGTGTCGTGTGCGAGACAGGTCTCGCTGTAGCCGAACTGCATCCTACTCGAAGAGGGTGAAGTACGTCTCGATGTCCTCGGCCTGGATGGTCCGCCGGTCCGCGTGTCGGGCGAGCGTCGCGGCGGCGCTCGCGACGTTGTCGGCGTAGTCTTCGAGGATGTCGGCGAGGGCGATCCGGGCGTCCATCGAGACGCGGTAGCGGTCGTCGATCTCGAGGCGGGCGATGCGGTCGATCGGTGCGATCGGGAGTTCGAGTTCGCTGCGGCTCACGACCTGCTGGACGCCGAAGTCTTCGGCCATCAGCGTCTTGCGGCCGTCCTCTGCGGCCCGCACCGCGGCGTCGGCGGCGAGCGCCGCCCCGTGTTCTTGGACGCGACGAGCGAGTTCCTCGGCGGCCCCGGCGCTGACCCGGAGATCGCCGGCTCTCCGTCGGATGATAGTGTCCACGGGGGCGAACGGCAACTCGACACTCATACCCACATATCCGGGCCGACCGGCGTATAATCCTTTCCTTGACATCCTGTCGCCCTCCTCATACGAGGGCGAGACCGTCGGCGCGGCGGGAAGAGACAGTATCAGTCCACGCGCTCGACGTCTGTCGCCGCGATCCGCCCTTCGCGACTGGGGCCCGTGACGGTCACCTCCTCGCCGAGTCGGAGCGACTCGTCGGTCTCGACGCTCCGGGTCTCGGTGCCGTCGTCTAGCACGACCGGGCTCCCCGCCTGAACGACCGTGCCGGTGAAGGTCTCGACGTCGGCCTCCCCGGTCTCGCTCGCGTCGTCTGGGGTCTCGGTCACTGCCGTGGCGGCGTTGCCGCCCGACGCGGCCGTCGGCTCCGCGGTGGCCGCCCCGCTGTCGCCCGCCCCCCCACCCCCGGCCGTCGACGCCCCGGTGGATCCCGTCTCGCCGGACACCGCCTCGCCGTCCGTCCCCGCATCGAACGCGCTGAGCCCGGTCGACTGCGCGGCGTCGGTGTCCGTGTCCGCGGTGCTCTCGGGTGCGTCGTCCATCACGCTGACCGTCGACTGCCAGCCCGCGGAGGCCTCGAGGTCGTCTTGCCACCCGTCTTGAATCTCGACGTCGGTGACGACGACGTAGTCTGCGAGGTCGACGTCGCGGTCGGCCTTGTCGCCCCAGAGCGCGACCCGGATGTCGCCGGTCTCGTCTTTGATCCGGACGTTCCGGACCTGCCCCTGTGAGCCGTCGTCGCGGTCGAACGTCCGCTTTGGGTCCGTCTCGATGACCCCTCCCGCGATGTCTGCGGTCTCGCCGAGTTCGAGCGACGCGATGTCGCGCGTGTCGGGGACGTACTCGACGTCCTCGTCGATCGGCTCGACGGCGCCGCGGTCGCCGACGTGGAGTTCGAGGCTGCCGTCGCGCTCGCGGACGTAGCCGTCGACGACCTCGACGGACTCGCCGGCGTCGAACTCCTCGGCGAGGTCGGCTTTGTCGTCCCACAGCGTGACGCGGACCCGCCCCGTCGGATCGCCGAGCGTGAGGTTCGCGACGCGGCCCTCGGACCCGTCGTCGCGGTCGAACGTCCGCACGCTGTCGGTGCTCAGGACCCGCCCCGTCAAGTTCACGTCCGAGAGACCGAGCGCGAGGTCCTCGACGCGGTAGGCGTCCTGCGCCTGGACGTCGACCTCGGCGTCCGGCGCGGGTTCGACCGTGTCGACGTTGACCTCGACGCCGTTGTACCCTTCTTTCGGTCGCCCCGCCACGCGGAGGACCTGGCCGACTTCCAGGCGCTCTACGGCGTCTTCGGCCATCTCGTCCCACATCGTGATCCGGATGCGGCCGGACTCGTCGGCGACGTCGACGTTGACGACTTTCCCCTCGTCCTCGTCGTCCCCGTCGCGCTCGAAGGTCCGGAGGTCGCCGACGCTCAGCACCTTCGCGAGGAACTTCACCTCGTCCATCCCGGGTTCGACGTCGGCGACGCCCTCGACCTCTTCGTCGCGGAGTTCGTGGGCGATCAACATCGCGGCGGTTTCCTCGTCGGCGAGACCCCCCATCTGTTCGACCTTGTCCTCGACGGCGGCCTCGAACTCCTCGAAGTCGACGTCGGTGTCGAGATCCTCGTAGACCTCCTCGATCGCACCCATCTACGCGTCACCCCCCTCGCGGCGACGGCCCGCAGAGCCGATCGCGAGACTCGCGGTTCGAGCGGCTACGGCCTCAAGCATATCCACAGCCAGGGCAGGCCGCCGCTTAAGGGTTGTCTTGTCGGTGGTCGGACTGGCGCGTTTCGGTGGCACGCAGAGAGTGGTCCCGGCTTCTGATAAGAAGGTTCGGCACCGTGTCCCTACCGCGTCGCGTCGGCGACGGTCCGACGGCCGTCGACGTCGTCGTGGACGACACGCACCCGCGTCGGCGTCGCTCCCTGCACCTCGACGTCGACTTCGTAGCCGAGGTTCACGAGCGCTTCCGTGCACGCCTCGTTCTCCGCGCGCTCTTCGACGGCCGCGACGACGACGGTCAGGGCCGTCGCGTCGGCGTCGTAGCGCACGTCCTGGAGCCGCGGCACCGTACACCCGTTCTTGCCGACGACGCAACCGCGGACCGTGATCGCGTCGCCCTCGCCGAAGCGCACGGTCGCGCCGCCGGGATCGGGACACGCCTCGCGCGGCAGGAGAGACGCAGTCACGAGCCTCGGCGTCACCGTCTCGTCGGGCGGCGTCTCGGTCGCCGTCTCCGTCCCGCTCCCCGCACCGCCCGTACAGCCGGCGAGCGCGGATGGGAGGAGTGCTGTCAGCCCGACGAGGACCGTTCGGCGGCGCATATCTCCCGAGAGGACGCGGGCGGAAAAAGCGGTGTCGGAGATTCAAACGTGGCCTTGTGTTATACTGTCGGACGAACCCGTTGATACTCTCGTATCCCTCCGGGGGATACCCAGGCGTATCAGGACGTTCGTCCGACAGTATATCGTCGGCGCCGTGTTTCGGTGTGTCGCGGCACCCCGG
>JBDGUP010000094.1:0-5663 GCA_042215815.1 Haloquadratum sp.
ATCAGTATCGGTATCAGGTGCCCCGCCGGTACATCGGTACAGTGACATCTCTGCGTCCGATCGGGATCGCCCTTCACACCGGATGGCACGAGGAGATATCATTCCGCCGTATTCGTGGTGCGGAAATAATATCACAGACTCATCAGTGGAAGCGAACGTCTTAATGCACTGACGTACGAGTCGGATGATATGACGCGGGGGGGTTCGGGAGGGCGCGTGCTCGTCGTCGTATCGTCGGCCCAGAGCGGGAGCGACGGCGGGGCACCGACCGACGAAACCCCCGGGGGCGGTGGCGGCGGGGACGAGAACGGGGACGGACCCGACGATGGGTCCGACGACGGGGAGTCGTTTCTGCGGGGCGGCGGCTCGAGTGCCGGCACTCAGGGGAACCCCGCTGACGGGACCGCCGGCCCCGACCGAGACCCGCAGTTGGACCCCCCATCGGTCGTCTCGGAACTTGAGGCAGGTCTCGAGACCGACGTCGTGGTCCGGAGCGGCGAGACGGCGACGGAGTACCTCAGAGACCTCGGTCCGACGCTCGATTGCGTCGTCGTCCACGGGATCGACGAGGAGTTGATCCAGGACCTCCTCGATTCGGGCGAGGTGCCGATCGTCGTCTACGATCCGCCTGCGGTGGGTACCGTCGAGGGCGACATCGTCCCGGAAAGCCCCGCATCCGACCTCCTCGACCGCGTCGAAGGCGAGATCGACGCGAACAGGACACAGAGCGAACTCAGAGAATCGAACGCCCGGCTGACCGCGCTGAGTCGGTACGCCGAGGACATCACCGCCTGCCAGACGGTCGACGCCGTCGTCCAGCGCACGGTCGAGGCGACGACCGAGGCCCTGGCGTTCGAGTTCTGTGTCGTCGGACTCGTCGAGGGCGGCCGTCTGGTTCCGAAGGCGACGGCGCTCCCCGATCCGCCGATCGAACCGATCGACGCCGACCGGGGGATCGCGGGGCGGACGTTGCGGACGGGCGAACCGCAGGTCGTCTCCGATCTGACGGGCGATCCGGACGCAATCGTCCACGGCGACGGGATGCGCTCTGTGGCGAGCGTCCCGATCGACGGCCACGGCGTCCTCCAGGTCGTCTCCGGCCGGGTGGACGCGTTCGACGACCGCGACGTCGAGTTCCTGGAGATCCTCGCGGGCTACACCCGGGAGGCGTTAGAGCGGATCGAACGCGAGGTGACGCTCCGCCGGGAACGCGACCGCCTCCACGCGTTCTTCGACGAACTGCCCGTGCCCGCCCTCTACGTCGAGCGGCGCGACGGCGTGACGACGATCCGGGAGGCGAACGCCGCCTTCGCCGAGCGGTTCGGGGGCGTCCGGGCGGGGCGACCCCTCGCCGAGGTGCTCCCCACGGACGCCGAGGTCGAGCAGTACGAGGCCGCTCTCGGCACCGATGGCGTCGCGACGGCGACCGTCGAGCGCCGCGTCGACACGGGCGCGACCGAGCGGTTCGACCTCAGCGTCGTCGCCGTGTCGCCGCCGGGCCACCACGAGTGCGCCTACGGCGTCTACCTCGATCGGACGGACCACACGCTGCGGAGTCCGGAGTAGGTGCCTGTCATCCCGTCCGGTAGAATCAAGCCGGCGGACGGCCAACCACGGCCTATGAGCGCCGACGCGGAGCGCGGATCGAGACAGCGACCGATCCGGTGTCTCATCGCGAAGGTGGGCCTGGACGGCCACGACCGGGGCGCCCACGTCATCGCGCGGGCCTTCCGCGATGCGGGCTTCGAGGTCGTCTACACCGGGCTTCACCGCGCGCCCGAGGAGGTGGTGCAAGCGGCCGTCCAAGAAGACGTCGACGTCCTCGGCATCTCCATCCTCTCGGGCGCACACAACACGCTCGTCCCGAAGGTGATAGAGGGGCTCGAAGCCTACGACGCGTTCGACGACACGCTCCTCATCGTCGGCGGAATCATCCCCGAGGAGGACCGCGACGACCTCCGCGAGATGGGGGTCGCGGCCGTCTTCGGTCCCGGCACACCGATGGAAGAAACCGTCTCGTTCGTCCGCGAGAACGCCCCACAACGCGAGTGATGGAGGGGAACGACTCGGGCGTCCGCGACGAACCGGATCCGGCAGCGGCCGAGCGCAACGCCCGGCTCGTCGAGTCGCTGCTGGCGGGCGAACACCGCGCGCTCGCGCGGATCATCACGCGGATCGAGAACCGCGCGCCCGGCTACCGCGACCTCGTCTCGCGGCTCCACGGCCACGCGGGCGACGCGGTGACGGTGGGGGTCACCGGCAGCCCCGGCGCGGGCAAGTCCACGCTCGTCGACAAGCTTGCGAAGGCCTACCGCGACCGCGGCGACACCGTCGGCGTCGTCGCCGTCGATCCCGCCTCGCCGTACTCGGGCGGGTCCGTCCTCGGCGATCGGATCCGGATGGCCTCGACCGTCGGCGATATGGACGTCTTCTTCCGCTCGATGAGCGCCCGCGGCCAACTCGGCGGGCTCTCGACCGCGACGACGGACGCGATCACGGCGCTGTCGGCGTTCGGCAAGGACGTGATCGTGGTCGAGACCGTGGGCGCCGGCCAGAGCGAGGTCGACATCGTCCGGACCACAGACACCGTCGCCGTCGTCGTCCAGCCCGGAAGCGGCGACGACGTCCAGATGCTGAAGGCGGGCATCCTCGAGATCGGCGACGTGTTCGTCGTCAACAAGGCCGACCGGGACGGCGCCGAACAGACCGTCAGAGAGGTCGAAGAGATGCTCCGCAGGCGGGACTCGCCGAGCGGAGCCACGCCGCACGCCGGCCATCACGGGAGCGCGTCGTCGACGCCGGCCGACGACGCGGCGGCCTCCGCGGCCGACTGGGAGCCCGCCGTCGTGGAGACGGTCGCGACCACGGGCGAGGGCATCGACGGCCTCGTCGCGTCGCTGGACGCCCACGCCGAGTTCCTCCGGCGATCGGGCCGGCGCGAGGAGAAGGCCATCGCGCGGTACGCCGACGAGATCCGGCGGCTCGTCCGCAACGACGTCAACGCGATGCTCGAAACCGAACTGGACCGACGAGGGGGCGCGAGAGCGCTCGCGCGCCGCGTCTACGACCGCGAGACGGATCCCTACGCGGTCGCATCCGCGGTGGTGGATCCGATCTGCGACTGCGTCGACGCGACCCGTGACGGAAGCCGGACGCAGGACCGGGACGCAGACTGCACCGAAGCGGAAGGCGGCGAACCGCGATCCTAATAACCTCTATTGTCGGGGGGCTGTGCGAACGTCGGGCTCACTCGCCCGACCGAGAGGTGGTCACATAGATGCTCGGCCGCCTCAGGATGTACTCCTCGATGAATGCGGTGACGAACACCGCGGTCTGGAAGATCAGGTACGGCCCGAGCGTCCAGGCGGCGACGTATTCGAGAGGGTGGTGTCGAAATCCGTCGCGCCAGTCTTGGAGAAAGATGAGGTACGCGACGATGGCGGGAGCCACGAACGGGAACGTCCACAACAGGCTATCCGGCAGTGGAATGTAGGTCGCGACCGTCACCGACGTCATCCCGCCAAGGTACCCCATCGGAAGCGCGATGACGAGGAGCGCCGGCACGATGGCATAGACGAACGTGTAGATCCCATCTAGCTGCTGTACTCGGGTGAGATTACGCAGTCGTGGGAGACGAAGGAGATACCGGTTCGCTACCTGCATCCAGCCACGAGCCCACCGCTTGCGTTGGTTCCACCAAGCGTCAAGCGTCGCCGGATTCTCCTCGTAGGTCACGACTGTCGGATCGATCTGAATGTCCTTGCCAGCAGCGTGGATTTTAGAGGACATATCGATGTCCTCGACGAGGACCTCCTCGTCGAACTCTCCGAGTTCGTCGAACACCTCCGCCCGGAAGAACGCCTGACCCCCACCGAAGAACGTGAAGCCGTTCACGAGTTGTCGCACGAAGATATCGGCTTTCTCTGCGATATGCCGCTCGACGGTCGCGTGCAACGCAATGAGTGAATCAGTTGGATTCCGGCCGTAACAGCGGCCTTTCACACACCACGTGTCCTCGTCGGCGAGGAACCAGGCGACGGCACGCCGGATCGCCGTCGGTTCGAACTGGTGATCGGCATCGATACTGGCGATAATATCACCGGTCGCAGATTGCAGCGCATAGTTCGTCGCTTTGGCCTTCCCGCCGCCGGGCTCGTCTCGCTCGACCGCTTTGAACCGCGGGTCGTCTGTGGCCGCTTTCTCGGCGATCTCGGCGGTAGCGTCCGTCGAGTCAGCCTCGTAGCAAAGGACGATTTCGAGCTTGGATGACGGGTATTTGAGATCTCTGCAGGCGTCTATCGTCTCCCCCAAGACGGGCTCTTCGTTGTACGCCGGAATGACAACGCTGACCGATGGAAGTTCCATATCGTCCGCTACGTTCGGCCGGTTCCCGCGTAGAAATGCGAGTCCCGCCGAGAGCACAGTGCGCCCGACGAGTCCCCACAACGCGACGAGCAGTAGTGTGTTTAGAATCCGAGCATAATGCGTCCAGATAAAGGAAGGTGCGAGAACGATACCCACGAGAATAGCAGTGATACTCCCGTAGAACAGAATCGTAGTAAACGAGAACGACGTCTCGTCGACGGTCCGCACTTGCATAAGCCGACTACGTTTTCTTATCAGAAATTTCTTATCACTTCCCTCGCCGACTAACGACCCACCCAAACCGCGCCCAGCAGTCTGAAGTCGCTCGCGATCCTTCCCTCCGGTATGAGACTCCGATCGGCCGTGGGCGCGCTCGCGGCGGGTGCCGGTGCCGTCGCCCTGGCTAACGCCGCACTCGAACGGCGGGCGCCGCCCCTGTCGCCCGCGCTCGACGGCGACCAGCACACCTTCGAGTGGAACGACATCGACGTGCGGTACGCCGAGGCCGGCGATCCGGCCGCGCCCGACCTCGTCTTGCTCCACGGGATCAACGCGGCCGGATCGAACGGCGAGTTCCGCGCCGTCTTCGACGACCTCGCCGACGAGTACCACGTGATCGCGCCGGACCTCCCCGGGTTCGGAACCTCCGACCGGCCCCCGCTCCGCTACTCCGCGACGTTCTACACCGACTTCGTCCGCGACTTCGTCGCGAGCGTCCCCGACGCGGAGGCGCCGGCCGTCGTCGCCTCGTCGCTCACGGCGGCCTACCTCGCCGACGCCGCGCCGGATCTCGACCTCTCCGGCGCCGTGCTCGTCTGCCCGACCGAGCGCGGCGGCCCCGGCCGGAACCTCGTCGTCCGGGAACTCTTCCGGTCGCCGCTGGTCGGAGAGGCGCTCTTCAACCTCCTCACCGCGAAGCCGGCCATCCGCCACTTCAACGCGGACCACGGCTACTACGAGATGGACCGCGTGAGCGACGAGTGGCTGGACTACGAGTGGCAGACCGCCCACCAGCCGAACGCGCGCTACGCGCCCGCGTCCTTCGTCAGCGGCTATCTCAACGCCGAGATCGACCTCGCGGCGGCCCTCGCCGCCGTCGACGCGCCGGTGACGCTCGTGTGGGGGCGCGAGGCCGACATCACGCCCCTGAAACGCGGGCGGGAACTCGCCGAGGCGGCGGACACGCGACTGGTCGTCGTCGACGACGCGAAGCTCCTGCCGCACGTCGAGTTCCCCGAGCAGTTCGTCGGCGTGGTCCGCGACGCCTTGTAGTGATACTGTCGGACAGAACGATGTGA
>JBDGUP010000102.1:0-5611 GCA_042215815.1 Haloquadratum sp.
TATGGGTACCGACTACAGCAACGTCTCCATCCGGTCGAGGTAGTCGTCGTAGACGCCGAGGGCGGCTTCGATCGGGTCGGGAGACGTCATATCCACTCCCGCGGTTTCGAGCACGTCCATCGGGTACTCCGCGCCGCCGAGCGCCAGCGCCTCGCGGTAGGCCGCGGCGGCGTCCGCTCCCTCGTCGAGGATCTTCTCGACGATCGCGACGGCGGCCGAGATGCCCGTCGCGTACTGGTAGACGTAGTAGTTGTAGTAGAAGTGCGGAATCCGCATCCACTCCCGATCGATGCGGTCGTCGAGCATCGCCGGCTCGTAGAACTCCGCCTTCAGGTCCCGGTAGAGTTCGTCGAAGCGGTCGGGAGTGAGCGCACCTTCCTCCTCGGCGATCCCGTGAATCCGGAGCTCGAAGTCTGCGAACATCGTCTGTCGGTAGAGCGTCGAGCGGAAGCGCTCGAGGTACTCGTCGAGGACGTGCAGTCGGAGTTCGTCGTCCGCGACGGCGTCGAGGAGGTGGTGGGTGAGGAGCGTCTCGTTGACCGTCGAGGCGACCTCCGCGACGAAGATGGTGTAGTCGGCGTAGTGCCAGGGCTGGGCCTCCTTCGCGAGTTCGGAGTGCAGCGAGTGCCCGAGTTCGTGGGCCAGGGTGAACATCGAGGCGATGTCGTCCTGGTAGTTCATCAGGACGTACGGCTGGGTGTCGTAGGTGCCCGCAGAGAAGGCGCCCGAGCGCTTTCCTCGGTTCTCGTAGACGTCGACCCACCGCGAGTCCAACCCGTCTGCGACGCGGCTCTGGTACGCCTCGCCGAGCGGCGCGAGCGCGTCGACGATGTACTCCGTCGCCTGCTCGTACGGAATCTCGGGACCTTCCTCGCCCGTCATCGACATATACAGGTCCCACATCCGGAGGTCGTCGACGCCGAGAGACTCGCGCTTGAGGTCGGCGTGGCGGTGCAGGCTGCCGAGGTTGTCGCGGACGGTCCCGACGAGCGTGTCGTACACCTCGACGGGCACGTTCGGGCCGTCGAGTGCGGCCTCGCGGGCGGTGTCGTAGTTGCGCGCGCGAGCGTACTTGACGTCCTTCTTGACGCTGTTCTTGAGCGACGTGCCGACCGTGTTCCGGACGTCGTCCCACTCGTCGTAGAACGCCTCGTAGACCTCGCGGCGGAAGTCTCGGTCGGGGTGTTTCTGGAGCTTCGTGAAGTTGCCCTGGGTGATCTCCACCGACTCGCCGTCGGGCCGCTCGACCGACGGGAAGGTCATATCCGCGTTCGAGAGCATCCCGTAGATGTCCGAGGAGGCGCCGGCGACTTCCCCCAGGTCGGCCAGCAACTCTTCGATCTCGGCCGAGCGGGTGTGCGGTTTCGTCCGCAGGACGTCGTCGAAGTAGTGTTCGTACTCCGACAGCGCCGGCACCTCGTCGATGAACGCCGCGACGTCGTCTTCGTCGAGTTCCTGCAGTTCGGGTTCGAGGAAGCTCGTCGCCGACTGCGCCGACGACGAGAGCGACTCCGCCTTCGCCTTCAGCGCCTGGTACTCCTGGTTTCGGGTGTCCTCGGCGCTCCGGAGGTTCGCGTAGCTGGTCACTTTCGCGACCTCGCGGAGGACGTCCTCTCTGAGTTGGAGGAGTTCCAAGAGCGTCTCGGGGCTCTCGGTCGCGCGCCCCTCGTAGGCGCGGAGGTCCTCGATGCGGTCGCTGACGGATTCGTAGGCCGTCTCCCACGCCTCGTCGTCCTCGTAGACGTCTGCGAGGTCCCACTTGTACTCGGGATCGATCTCGCTCCGCTCGGGAACCTGACTCATACTCGCAGGAGGCCGGTCACCGAAGTAAGACTTACTCACTCGCGGAACTGCGACGCGATGTCGCGGAGCGACTGGTCCGGGCGGCTGGGGACGTCGTAGACGACGCGGTCGCCCGGCTCGCGGAGACCGTAGCAGAACCCCGGGTCGAGTTCGTCGAGTTCGACGGCGTCGCCTGGCGATCGGTCGTGGGCGTCGCACCACTCGATCAGCCGGTTCTCGCCCTCACGGGGCGTTCGGACGAGCCGTTCGTTGTCGTAGGCGCCGCGGACGAGCAGACCGGTGGCGTCGGCGGCGACCCGCGCGAACGTCGTCGCGCCCCCCAGAAGCAGGCGGACGACGTCGCCCTCGTCGACCGCGGCCTCGTCGGGGAGTCGGAGACAGGGGCGCGTGGTGCCGCCGCTGCGAGCGAGCGACGCCCGCAGGCTGGTCACCGAGGCGTGGTCGCTCGGGACGCGTTCTCCCACGGCGCTTACTCGTCTGCGTCCTCAGCGTCGCCGTTGGTCTCTCCGCTCTCGGCGTCGGGGGCCGCGGCGTCGTCGTCCGCGTCGCTGTCGAGAGCGGCCGCCAGCGTCTCGCCGTCGGCGACGGTCGCGTTCACCTGGGCCGTCTCGTCGGAGACCTGCCGGCCGCGGACGGTGACGCGCTTGCGCTCGCCCTCGCGCTCGGGGTGGTAGCCCACGCCCCCCTCGAGGAGGAGTTCTTTCAGGTTCGCGCCGGCGACGTCCGACCGCATCGGCCGGCCGGCCTCATCGGAGCCACCGGTGAGTTCGAGCGTGTACCCGTCGAGCCCGACGGCGCCGCCGTCGACCTCGTCGCCGAGTTCGCGACCGAGGAATCGGTTCGCGTCCTGTCCGTCGACCTCGAACTGCCGGGTGTCTCCGGTCTCGTCGGAGACGACGACCTTGAATTCAGCCATAGCGGGAAGGAAACGGCCGCCGATAAAAAGCACGTCGAAAGCGACTCTAGAATTCGTCCTCCCAGCGGAACCGCCCGTTCCGCTGGACGACCTCGCCGTCGATTTCGATCCGTGCGTCCTCGCTCACGTCGGTGATGAGGTCTGTGTGGATCGCGGAGTCGTTCCCCGACTCCCCCTCCGGAAGGCAGGCGTCGTACGCCCGGCCGAGCGCCAGGTGAACCGTCTCGCCCATCTTCTCGTCGAAGAGGACGGTGTCTGTCACCCGGTCGATCCCCCGATTCATCCCGATCCCGAGTTCGCCCAGGCGGCGCGCCCCGGCGTCGGTGTCGAGCAGGTCGCCGATCGTCGCCTCGCCGGCGGCGGCGCCGTAGTCGACGACACGGCCGTCCTCGAATGCGAGGTACACGTCTCGCACTCGGGTCCCCGAGATCGTCATCGGAACGTCGAAGCGTACCTCGCCCTCGGCGTCGGCGGGGGCGGTGAACACCTCGCCGGAGGGGAGGTTGTGTGAGTCGTAGGCGACCGACGCCGCGGAGTTGACCGCGGTTCGCCCCTCGATCGACATCCTCAGGTCGGTGTCGCCGGTAACGAGGCGGACGTCGCTGCCCGCGTCGAGGAGCGACTTCAGCTGTGCCATCTCGTCGGCCAGCGCCTCCCAGTCACGGAGGACCGCGTCGTAGACGAAGTCCCGGTAGGTCTCGTAGGACATCCCTGCCTGCTGGGCGAGCGACCGGGTCGGGTGGACCGTCGACACCCAGTCGGTCGCCATCCGGGCCTCTTTGACGTCTTTGGCCGCTCGCGCAGCCGCCTGACGGGTTTCACCGTCGACGTCGGCCGTCGCGAAGGTGTTGCGCCCGCCACCGAGGACGAGCACCGCATCGGCGTTCTCATAGAGGGCGAGTTCGTGTGCCGACGCCGCCTCGAAGTCGCCGTCGTGCGCGCGGAGGTACGCCCGGGACACTTCGTCGGAGTCGTAGGTGGTGACGACGTTGGCCCCGCGGTCCCCGAGTGCGGCCGCGACGGCGACCGCGAGGTCGTGTGCGCCCTCGGCGACGCTGACGACGACATCGTCGCCGGGTTCGATGCGCGCGCTCCAGTCGACAAGCACCTCGGCGTGCTCGCGTACGCGTTCGTCCATACTCACCCGTCGCGGCGAGCGCGCAAAAAACCACAATCACTACTTCCCCCCGCGGCGGAGTCGGTCGTATGCAACTTGGCGTCGTCGGCCTGGGCCGGATGGGACAGATCGTCGTCGATCGCGTGCTCGATGCGGGACACGACGTGGTGGCGTTCGACCTGGACGCTGAGGCGGTCGCGACCGCCGCCGACGCCGGCGCGACACCCGCAGAAGACCTCACAGACCTGACACAGCGGCTCGGCGACGAAGTCCGGATCTGGCTGATGGTCCCGGCGGGCGACGCCGTCGACGCGACGCTCGACGAACTCGAACCCCACCTCGACGGGAGCGACGTCGTCGTCGACGGCGGCAACTCCCACTTCGAGGCGTCGGTGCGCCGGGCGGCGTCGACCGACGCCGCCTACCTCGACTGCGGGACCTCTGGGGGCCCCGCCGGCGCCGACCTCGGCTTCTCGCTGATGGTCGGCGGCCCCGAGTGGGCCTACGAGGAACTGACGCCCGTCTTCGACGCCGTCGCGACCGGTCCCGCCGGACACGATCGGATGGGTCCGAGCGGCGCGGGCCACTACGTGAAGATGGTCCACAACGGCGTCGAGTACGCTCTGATGCAGGCCTACGGCGAGGGATTCGAGCTACTCGCGAACGGGCGCTACGACCTCGACCTGGAGGCGGTCGCGCGCACGTGGAACAACGGCGCCGTCATCCGCTCGTGGCTGCTCGAACTCTGCGAGGAAGCGTTCCGGGAAGAGGGCGCCGACCTCGGCGACGTCGCCGACCACGTCGCCGGCGGCTCGACGGGCACTTGGACGGTCCAGGAGGCCCTCGAACAGGAGGTCCCCGTTCCGCTCATCTACCAGGCGCTCGCAGAGCGGTTCGGGAGCAGGGCCGACGGCGGGCGCTTTTCCCGCCGGCTCGCCAACCGCCTTCGGTACGGGTTCGGCCGCCACGAGGTACGGCGGCGGAGCGAGTGATCGGTCTCGGACGCACTCCGATGGGCCGTCGGCCCGTCGCCGGCAGGTCGTCGCGGGCCGCCGGCAGAACCCGGTCTCTCCCGGACGCGCGCCGTACTGCGAGGCAATCACAATTTCCTTAACCCCCGATTCCGTAGCCGCCGGTATGGTTCAAATCAATTTCGTGGGGCTGGGCCTCGGCGTGGCCCTGACGCTCCTCGCGGTGGTGCTCCACTACGCCCGCGGCACCGGCTGGACGCCCACTGCGGACATCTCCCAGGAGGTGCTCGAACGGCGGGCGAGCACCGTCCCGGAGACCGATTTCCCCGAACCGATGAACCGATCCATCGGCGGCGGTGCCGCGCCCGCCGGCGCGGTCACCGGCGGCGAGGAGGGCGCCGAACTCGAAGAGGGCGGCGAGGCCGAAGAAGGCGGCCCCGGCGACATCCCCGAAGACGAGATCGAGTACTTCGACGTCGAGTTCGTCAAGCAGGGCGAAACCATCGAACTCGCGAACAACGAGACCATCCTCGAACAGGGCGAAGAGCAGGGCTGGGACCTGCCGTACGCCTGTCGCCAGGGTCAGTGCGTCTCCTGTGCCGGGCAGATCACCTCCGGCGGTAACGCCGAAGACTACGTCGAACACGACAACCAGCAGATGCTCGACGACGCCGAACTCGACGAGGGGTACACGCTCACCTGCGTCGCCTACCCGCGTGCGGACTTCGCGATCGAGACGGGCGAAGCCCCCTGATAATGACGGTTGTAACTATGTACCGGTGCTCGCCGACACCGGGGCGGCGA
>JBDGUP010000108.1:0-5552 GCA_042215815.1 Haloquadratum sp.
GGTTATCAGCCGAGCGCTCAACCTGACTGAGCTATTGGCCCAGGTGAGCGCATCCGGTGATTGTTCGATGAGTAGTTTAAGGGTTTCCTTTCAGCCGCGGACTGGAGCGACGGTTTCCCTCCACGTCGCTGCCGTCGGTCGATGTCGACGGCGACAGCGGCAGATGAAACGAACAGTGACGATATTCCTATACTGTCGGACGAACGTCCTGCTACTTCTGTGCATCCCCCGAGGGTGCGAGAGCGTATCAGCGGTTACATCCGTCATTATCAGGAGTTGTCGTCGCCGGGACGACCGTACTCCTCGGGATCGAGATTCACCACGTCGTCGTCGGGGAAGCCGCCGACCCAGACGTTCCCGGAGACGAACCCGCCGGTCCGCCGGTCCAGATACGGGCGGACGACGTAGCGCTTTACGATCTCGCGGATCGGATACCGCGTCACCGGGAGGGCGAGAGCGAACCCGAGTACGTCGGTGACGACGCCGGGGGTGAGCAGGAACGCCCCGGCCGCGACGAGCAGGCCGCCGTCGAGGAGCGCGTTCGTCGGCACCTCGCCGGTCGCGGCCTTCCGCTGGAGTTTCGAGAGCGTGTGTCGCCCTTCCGCGCGGACGAGGAGCATTCCGAGGAGTCCGGTGAGCACTACCAAGAGCACGGTCGGCACCAGGCCGATCCGGGTGGCGATCGGCACCAAGAGGAGCGTGTCGGCGAGGGGAATCGCCAAGAGGAGCGCGATGATCCAGCGCGTGCGCATACGCCCTCCTTTGCGATCGCCGTTGATAGCCCTTGTGTCGGGGACGTTCCGCTTCGACGAAGGCGCCTCGACGACGGATCGAACGCACCTCGAAGGGCTTACCCCCGGTCGCGGCCGAGTGCGCGTATGACCGACGATCGAACCCACGTCGAGTGGCACGAGTGGGGCCCCGCGCCGTTCGAGGAAGCGCGAGCGGCCGACCGGCCGGTGCTTCTGGCGCTCACCGCGCCGTGGTGCGACAGCTGTCACGAGATGGACGCCGAGACGTACGGCGAACCGCGCATCGCCGCGAACGTCAACGACGGCTTCGTCCCGGTCCGCGTGGACGTCGACCGGCGTCCGCGCGTCCGCGAACGGTACAATATGGGCGGGTTTCCCTCGACGGTCTTTTGTACCCCGTCGGGGGAAGTGATCTCCGGCGCGACGTACCTCGGTCCCGACGGGATGCGGCAGGTCCTCGATTCCGTCCGCGAGGTCTGGCGCGACCGCGGCGGCGACGCCGGGCGCATTCCACGGGCGCTGTCGGGCGATCCCACGCCCGCGGGCGAGGTCGACGAGCGGATCGAATCACACCTCGCGGGTCAACTCGACGAGAAGTGGGATCCGCAGTTCGCGGGCTGGGGCGACGGGGCGAAGTTCCCCCTCCCCCAGACGATCGAGTTCGCGCTGAAGCGCGCACGCGAGCAGGCGACAGAGACGCTGGGCGTGATCGGACAGTCGCTCTACGACGCCGACGACGGCGGCTTCTACCGCTACGCCGACGGGCGCGACTGGTCTGATCCCCATCGCGAGAAAGTGCTCGACGCCAACGCCGCACTCGTTCGGGCGTTCGCCAACGGCTATCTCTACACCGGCGACGAGGACCTCCTCGACCCCGCGGTCGGGACGCGGGAGTTCCTCGTCGATCGGCTCTGGAACGGGAGCGCCTTCGGCGGGAGCGTCGCGCCGAGCGAGGAGGCGAACGGCGGGACGGAAGACGGCGACACGGCGGTCGGGCCCCGCCGTGATCTGACCGCCTACGCCGGCGGCAACGCGCTCGCGGCGGACGCCCTCCTGACGCTCGCGGCCTACACGGACGACGAGACGTCGGCGGACTACGCCGAGCGCGTCCTCGACACGCTCGCGCGCGACCTCGTCGCCGATGACGGCGCCGTCTCGCACTTCGACGCGAGCGCGGGCAGCGGAGCGAACGACGACGCCGGCGACCCGCCGGTGTGCCTCCTGGCGGATCACGCGCGAGTCGTCGCCGCGTTCGCGCGCGCGAGACAGGTACTCGGTCCCGACGCCGCCGCGACGGGCGAGGACCCGCTCACGATCGCCCGCCGGGCCGCAGACCGCGCGATCGACGACCTCCAGGAGCCGGGGGGCGCGTTCCGGGACGGCCCGGCGGCGGGGGCCGGCCTGCTCGACGAACCGCTCCGGCCGCTCGACGGCGGCGTCGAGATGGCCGAGGCGCTCTTGGATCTCGCGGCGCTGGTCGAAGCGACGAGTGGATCCGAGGAGAACGAACCCAGCGCGGCGCGCTACAGGGAGGCAGCACGCGACGCGATCGCCGCCTTCGCGGGCGCGTGGGACCGGATCGGGATCCAGGTCGCAGGCTACGGGTCGGTCGCGGCGCGGCTGACGCGCCCGGATCTCGTGGTCGCCGTCGGCGACGCCGCCGGGTCCGACCTGCACCGGGCCGCGCTTCGCGTGGCCGATCACGAGGCGGTGGTCGTCCCGGACGCTCCGGGCGTCGAGTCGGGCGCCGCCGCCGCGCAGGTGGGCGCAGAGACGCGGAGGGCGACCGCGCCCGAGGCGTTGCTGGACGCCGTCTCCGCGCTCACCGGCGAGTCGGAGGCGACGGGTGGACCGACGAAAAGGTAAACCCCCGGTGTGTTTTTATCCCCGGCCCCACAGCTACGCGTATGACGAGCCTTCGGGACCTCGGGCTGTCGGAGTACGAAGCACGCGCGTACCGGTCGTTGCTCCGAACGGGTGCGACAACCGCCAAGGAGTTGTCGCGTGCGAGCGACGTCCCGATGGGGCGGATCTACGACGTCCTGAACGGCCTCGAACAGCAGAACCTCATCAGGAGCCAGGCCGCGAGCCGCCCGAAGAAGTACGTCGCAGTCGAGCCGGACACCGCACTCGATCGGCTCTTGGAGCGCAAGCAGCAGGAACTCGAAGAGAAGGCCGCACAGTACGAGACGGTCGTCGACGAACTCGCGGACGAACTAGAGGCGTCCGAGCCGGTGGACGGACAGTTCTGGACCGCGGCGGTCGGCCCCGAAGAGTGGGTCGACCTCCTCGTCGAGCGGCTGTCGGCCGCAGACGACTCGCTCGTGGTCGTCGCCGGCGAGGTGTCGCCCCAGTTCGACCTGGGCGCCGTCGGCGAGCGCGTCACGACAGAACTCGAAGACGCCCTCGACCGCGGCGTCGACGTCGCCGTGCTGATGGCGCCCGAACTGGTCGAGTCGCTCCCCCAGAGCGTCGGCGAACGGTACACGGAGCGGCTGGCGGACCATCCCGCCTTTGCGGTCCGGACGGCGCCCGAACTCTCCGGGACGTTCGAACTCATCGACGACAGCGAAGTCTGCATCGAGGTCCCGAACCCGCTGCATCCCGGCGAGGCGTTCGCGCTGATCGACTTGAAGGACCCCGAGTTCGCCGCCGACGTCCGCGAGGCGTTCGATCCGCGGTGGGCGACCGCCGAGCCGCTTTCGGTGTCGTCGCTGGGCGAGCAGTAATCACTCGGTGTCGACTTCGGCCCGGAGCTGTTCTATAGTGAGTTCGCGCTCGGCGTGGGCGTTGTGCTGGTGGATCGACTCGTCGTTCGACTGCTTCATTCGGACGACGGCGTCGTCCGCGAGGTGGTCGAACTCCTCGACGACCTGCTCGGCCATCGATCGGACGCAATCTTCGACGAACTTCGCGTTCGCGTGGGCGTGGTACGTCATATAGTCCTCGTCGGGCCGCTTCGCGAGGTTGTAGATCCGAGCGGACATCGAATCCCGAGCGATCTCGACGATGTCCATCAGGTCGACGTCCGGCGAGCCGTCCGTGGTGACCGTGAGAGTCGCGTGACCGCGCTGGGAGTGACCGGGCTGGGGGACCTGATCTAAGAACGCCTCGACCGTCTCGTCGTCGACGCCGAGGTCTGCGAGGACGTCTCTGGCCCGCGAGGCCGACATCTCCTGCGAACAGGGACAGACCGTCATCCCGACCACCTCGGCGCCGATCTCCTCGCGGGTGCCCTCTTCGGTCGCCGTCGCGCTGGCGACGATGGTGATCGTGCTCTGGGTGGGGAGGTCGCTCGCGGGGGTGTCCTCGCGCACGACGAAGTCCGCGGTCATCCTGACCTCGGCGGTCGAGGTGTAGTCGTGTTTCTCTAAGAGCCGCTCTGCAGCGTCGCCGCACATATCCTCGACGCGGTAGGCCGGCTCGGAGACCGCCGCCTCCAGCGTCTCGTCGATGACCTGCATGTTCCGGCTCATATCGATGCCCTTCCGACCGCTGGGCAGGTCGACGAACACCTCGAACTCCGCCATCAACACGAGCGGGCGCTTGTCGCCCCGGGCGATCTTGACGAGCTTCTCGACGCCCGTGACGCCGACCTGACTCAAGCCGACGGTGACGTCGGGCTGGCCTGCCTGCACGTCGGGGAGCTGGTGACTCATTGCCACACGGGAAGGCCGCGCCGCGATTAACGCTTTCGTTAGCCGAAGGCCAGCCGCGGCCCGGAGACGGCGAATCGGCTCCTTACCGGGACACAGTGACAATATACTGTCGGAGAACCCGTTGGGACTCTCGTCTCCCCCTCCGGGGGATTCCCAGGCGTATCAGGACGTTCGTCCGACAGTATAGGCAGTATGAGAGCACTCGGAGGGAGTCTCGTCATAATGACGGGTGTACCTTTGTACTGGTGCTCGCTGCCCCGGTGTCGGCGAGCACCGGGAAGAGACGACAACCGTCAGTATCAGGGCCAGTCGTCGCGCTCGGGAGATTCGACCGCGTCCCCGTCGTCCCCGTCGGCCGCGAGTTCCCACCCCGCGGCGTCGGCCGCCTCTTCGAGCGGTAGGTACTCCCAGCCCGTGGCCTCCGCGACGGCGGCGTCCCCCTCGGAGGTCCCCACGAGCACGTGCCGCTCGGTGTCGAACTGCGCCTTGACGTTTTCCAGGCTCTCTTCGACGCCGCGCGGCCCCGAGAAGAAGTCCTGCCGCACGCGGTGTTTCCGCGTGAAGTTCGTGATCACGTAGGTCGGCTCGTCGCTCACGACGCCGACGTACTCGGTCCACTGCCGGGCGTCGTTGAACACGGCCGTCGGGTCTGCGAGACGCTGGAGCGCCTCCAGTTCGAACGCCAGCGTCATATCGGCGTCGCCGCCGCCGGGACCGTCCCCTGAGGACTCTCCGCTCATATCCCGGAGTACCGTCTACCCGCCGAAAACTGCATCGGTCCCGACTCGAAACGGCGATCAGACGACCCGGTAGTACGCCGTGAACCGAACGACGTCGCCGGGCGTGAGCCGGCTGGTCTCGCCGAGGCGCTGTGTGCCGTCTGCGGCCTCGATGACTGCCCGGCGATCTGCCGGCGGGAGTTGATCGAGGTCTCGGATCGAAGCGTTCTGATCGAGGTCCGCCGGGTCACACTCGACGACCGCGGTCGCGACACCACTGTCTCCCTGGCCGGCCACAGCCCGTGACATATGGCACCAATCATCATTTACAATCATAAAGATTTCGGGCAGCGATCCGATCGCGGCCGCTCGGAACGGAGCGTCGAGTGATAATGACGGTTGTAACTATACTGTCGGACGAA
>JBDGUP010000048.1:0-5388 GCA_042215815.1 Haloquadratum sp.
ATAATGACGGGTGTAGTCTCTTAGCGGTGCTCGCCGCCCCAGTGTCGGCGAGGGTCCCAACGCGTTCGTCCGACAGTATAACTCGCCCCGGGGCGCCGAGTCCCGGGCCACAGCGAGAGCGGGAAAGTGTTTTTGACTCGCGGCGCCCTCTCACAGGGTATGGTGTCGACCGTCAGAAAGGACGGCCAAACGTGGTACAAGTGCGACGAGTGTGGGCTCTTGCTCGAAGACGAGGCCGAAGCGGAAGCCCACGAGGAAAACTGCGACGCGGAGGAACCGTCGTACCTCCAGTAAGCGGCGGTGACGGGTCGGCTCGCGACGCGGTCGACGCGAGATGGACTGTCTAACGGAAGAGCAGATATCCTGCCGTCCCGGCGATGACGCCGGCGATTCCGAGCACGACGAGCGACAAGAGCAGGTCGCGCACGGCGACGATCACCGCGAGCGCGACCGCGAGTGCGACGATCGTCAGCGTGGCGAACGCGAGCCCGTCCCGCGAGACCGAGCGGACAGCGGCGCCGGCCCGGGCGAGAACGGCCGGTACCGTGAGGTCAGACCGCGCGAGCGACCCGGCGGCACCGGCCGCGCGATCGCTTCCCGCCCGTCCGCGTCGTTCCGCGTGCGAGTGAGTCGCCGTCCCGCCAGCAGCCGTTCGACGCGGTCGCTCGGCAGTCTCTTCGGGGTCACCCGAATCACCCGACTCTCCCGGTTCCGACGGTCGAGTCCCCGCCCCGCCGTCGGTCGGCCCGGCGTCACCTCCGCCGCTCTCGTCTCGGGCGGCGGTCAGAGAGGCACCGCTGGCGGCCGACCGCCGGGCGCTGCCGTCGGACTGCGGCACGACGGTCACGGTCACGTATCTCGTCTCGGCGCCGTACCCGGCCACGATCTTCAACCGCCCCGTGACGGGGCCGCGAGCCGACGTGGTCCCGACCGGAACCCGGTTGGTCTGCTCTTCGCCGACGTAGTGGTTCACATCGGGGAGCCGGGCGACCCGGGAGAGGTCGTCGTCGAAGTGGAGGTGGACGTGGCAGGGACCGCCGGCGTTGACCAGTTCGACGTGGAACGGCCCGTGAGCGGTAAACTCCTCGGGGGCGTCGACGGCGTGGACGGCGCCCGCGTTCAGTTCCACCCGAAGCGACTCTGACACGTCGGAGTCGACACGGCCGACGAGTAAAAGCGTTCAGGTGGATCTGCTATGGACGCCACAGAAAAGCTTTACCGACGCACGGTCCATCTCGCGTCGATGGCGCCCTCCCCGCATCTCTCTCCCCGCCTCGTCGTCGGCATCGGCTCGCTCGCCCTCGCGCTTACTGCGGCGCGAGTGACGCTCGCGGCGTCGGGCTACCCCGCCGACCACGCCCTCCACTCGTGGCCCGCGGTCCTCGCGCGTCGGCTCCGGCGGGAGTTCCCGCGCGGCGACCACCTCACCGCCGCGTGGACCGCCGTCGCGCTGTGGTCGGTCCTCGTCTCCGGACTCCACTTCGGGGGGCTCGCCTACGGCGTCTACAACACGTTCCCGTGGTGGGACCTGCTCACCCACGCGATGGGCGGTCTCGGGGTGGCTGCCGTCCTCGGGATCACGTTCCGGGAGTCGACGCTCCGCTCGCCGGTCTGGATCGTCACCGGCGTCCTCGCGATCGGCGCGGGCTTCGAGGTGTACGAGTTCGTCTTCAAGACGTTCTGGTACCGCTGGTCGCTTGGCTTCTACGTCGTCGACACGGTCGTCGACCTCGCGATCAACACGGTCGGTGCCGTCGTCTTCGCGGCCGCGACGGTGCTCTACCGGCGGCACAGCGGCGTCGCCATCGGCACCGGGTCGGTCGGCGCGCGCTCGGACTGATCCGATCGCGCTCACTGTCGGACACGAGTCTGTGACGAATTTCGCCATCGGGACGAGAATCTCGAAACAGTCGCGTCCGACAGGATGCGGCCGCTATCGCGGCGTCTCGGTTCCCCACTCGTCGATCGCCGTCCGGAGCGCCGGCGTCTCGGCGGCCGCGTCGTCGAGCGAGCGCCCCCCGACGTAGGCGTCGACGGCCGCACGAAGCGCCCTCGCGCCCGCGTGGGTCCCGTCGGGGTGGCCGTGGATGCCGCCGCCGGCCTGCACGCAGACGTTTGTGCCGGTCGCATCGAGGAGTCGGGGAACTAGTCCGGGGTGCAGCCCGCCGGAGGCGACGGGCAAGACGTCCGCGAGCCCATAGAGGTCCGAGCGGAGCCACGCGTTGATCCCGACGGTGTCCTCGTTCGCGAGCTTTCCGAGCCCGGTCGTGCCGGTGTGGAGCTGATCGACGCCGACGAGCCGGGCAATCTGGGCGAGCACGCGCATCGCGACGCCGTGGCGGGGGAGCCGGTCGAACGCCGCGTGCATCGCCCGGTGGGCGTGGATCGCCAGGCCGTGTTTCTCACACCGCTCGCGCACGGACTGCACCGCCGCCCACCCGGTGGTGATCACGTCGACCATCACGTACTCACAGCCCGCGGCGGCGACCGCGTCGACTCGGTCGAGCATCGTGGTCGTGTCGGCGGTGACGTTGACCAGGTAGGACTTCGGCTCGCCGGTCTCGTCTTCGGCGCGGTCCCGCTGGGCGAGGCTCTCTGTCAGGCGGTCGTGGAAGGGGTTGAACGACTGGTCGGTGAGGTTCTCGTCGTCCTTCAGGAGGTCGACGCCCCCCGTCCACGCCTCGTAGCCGACCTCGGCGTGGCGCTCGGGGGAGAACCCGACCTTCGGCTTGGGGACGGTCGCGAGGATCGGCCGGTCGTCGACGTCGAAGACCGCTTGCCGGACCGACGAGCCGAACTGCGGGCCGGGGAACGACGTCGCCACCCCCTCGGGCCACACGCAGTCGACGAGCCGGATGGTGTCCACCGCCTTCATCCCCATAATGTTGCCCGCGATACACGAGAGGATCTGCGGCATACTTCCCGGCTCGAAGAGTCCCGCCGGGTAGGCGACTTCGACCTCCCGCAGTTGGTTCGCCTCCGCCGCGGGGATTCCCGTTTCGTCGGGGTCGACCCTCCCGGAGACGTCGAACGCCGTCGCCCGCATATCGGTGAATCCCTCGCCGGTCGACAGCGCCGCCCACGTCCCGTTCGACGACTCGGAGGCGACCCGCGAGGCGGCGTCTTCGACGCTCATCCCCGTCGCGGGAGCGATCCGAAAGGTGCAGACGAGATCCGAGTCGGCGGGTTCGTAGTCGAGGTCGATGAAGTCCTCGTAGGTGATTCCGGCCATACCCGTCACCTTCGTGGTACAGGAACATATACTGTCGGACGAACGTCCTGCTACTCCTGGGTCTCCCCCGGAGGGGGTGTGAGGGTATCAACGGGTTCGTCCGACAGTATAAATCACCGCCGCCGCGGCTCGGGCGCCTCGGTCGGTGGCTCGCCGAGTTGCTCTCTGAGGTCCGCGAAGACCGCCACGTCGACGCCGAGCGTCTCACAGAGCGCGTCGGCGGCGCCGAGGAGCCACCGCGTGCGCTCGACGTGCGACTCGACGTCGCCCGGCCCGATCCGGTACCGCTCGACGAGCGCGTCGATCGCGGCCCCCTCGCTCCACTCGTGGACGATGCGCGCGAGCTTGACCGCACAGAGCCACGCCTCGAAGTCTGTGGCCTCCTCGGGGGCCGTCGTGAACTCGTCGGCGTGGCGAGCGGCGTACCGGTAGATCTCGGCCCGTTCGCGGTTCCCGAGGTACGTCCCGCGCATATCGGGCGTGGCACAGACCACGCCGAGGGCGGTGCGGGCGGTGACGCGGTCGGCCGGCATCGACGCGACGGTCCGGATGCCGTCGATCAGCCGCGCGCCCGTCTCGGGGCGGACGTACTGCCTGGAGACGGTCGCGCCGAGGTCGGTGGCGGCGAGTTCGGCCGCGGCCGTGTCGTCGCCGACCGCCAGCAACTCCATGGCGGCCAGTTCGTCCGCGACGGCGTCGAGCAGTCCCGAGAGGTCGACGTCGGGCGACTGGTGGGCGAAGAACGTCGCATCAAGCAGGTCGAGCACGCCGGGTTTCGACTCCGCGAACCCCGAAGCGACGACCGAGAGGACGTGCGTCCGGAGCGCCTGCCGCTCGGCGAGCTTCGAGTCCACCGCCTCGGGGCCGGCCTCGACGTAGCGGTCCCAGAGGTCCTCGGCGGTGTGCTCGTCGCCGACGAGGACCGCCTCGCCGTAGGGATCGAGGTGGGGGCGACCGGCGCGGCCGCACATCTGGTGGACCTCCAGGACCGACAGGGGCTCCATCGCGTCCCCGGTGTAGCGTTCGAGGTCGCGCACGACGACGCGGCGCGCGGGCACGTTCACGCCCGCGGCCAGCGTCGGGGTCGCACAGATCACGCCGAGGTCGCGGTCGCGAAACGCCGATTCGACCAGCACGCGGTGATCGCTTATCAGCCCCGCGTGGTGGAACGCGACGCCGGACTCGACCGCGTCGGCCAGCCGCCGGCCGGTCTCTGTGCCGCCGCGATCGCGAACCTCGTCTGCGAGGTCCACCGTCGTCTCGCCGGCGAAAGCCGCCGTCGCGCCGCCGGAGTCCGCGCGCGCGAGCCGCGCCGCCAGCGCCTCGGCCTCGCGCCGCGAGCGGACGAACGCGAGACACTGTCCGCCGCCGTCGAGCGCGTCGGCGACGAGCGCCGCGGTCACCTCGGTGTCCCGGTCGTCGTCGGGGGCGACGGGACCGGCGTCGACCGCGAGCGTCGACCCGTCGTCGAACGCGACGTCCCCGTCGGCGTAGACGCCGGTGCGGAGCGAGACCGGCCGCCACGTCGACTCGACGAGGTCGGCGTCGAGCCACGCCGCCACCTCCTCGGGGTTGTCGATCGTCGCCGAGAGCGCGACGATCTGGACGCCGGGCGCACGCCGCTGCAGCGTCGCGAGCGTCACCTCCAGCGTGGGGCCGCGGCGCGGCCGGCCCAGCAGGTGCACCTCGTCGACCACGACGCACGCGAGGTCTTCGACCCAGGATGCCCCGTTTCGGATGGCCGAGTCGACCTTCTCGGCGGTGGCGACGACGACGTCCTCGCTCCCGAGTTCGTCGGCCGGCGAGTCGAAGTCGCCGGTCGAGATACCCACGCTCACCCCCGGCAGTCCGGAGAACGACTCGTACTTCTCGCGGGCGAGCGCGCGGAGCGGGACGATATAGAGGGCGGGACCGTCGGCCGACAGCATCGCCAGCTCTGCGATCAGCGTCTTTCCGGACGCCGTCGGGATCGCGGCGACGACGTTCTCGCCCGCCGTGACGCCGGCGTCGACCGCCGCGGCCTGGGGCGGATAGAGTTCGTCTATCCCCTGCGCGCGGTAGTGCTCGCGGACGGCCGCGGAGACGGGGAGGTCGCGGACGTGCACGTCTGCGAGTGGGCCGTCGTGGTATAAAAACTCGCGGGCGGTGACCGACGG
>JBDGUP010000055.1:0-5130 GCA_042215815.1 Haloquadratum sp.
CCCCTCGGTCCCCATCGAGATGGCGTCGGAGATGGTGATGGTCCCGAACTCGATCGGCATCCCGCCCGCGTCGTCGATCCCCTCGACGGCGGCGTCGGCCACGTCGTCGAGGTGGACGTTACACGGCGTGATGTCCGCGGCGGGGTTGGCGACGCCGACCATCGGCGAGCCCAGGTCCTCGTCGTCGTACCCCATCGCGCGGAACATCGCCCGGTGGGGCGCCTTGTCCGAGCCCTCGGTGACGTCCGTGCTCGGGAGGTCGGGGTCCTTCTCGGTGGAGAACGGCTCCCCGTCGGCGCCGTCCTCGCGCTCGCGTGATTCCTGCTTTCTCATACACTCATCGTAGTCGCAGCGGCATTAAAAGGCCACGCATACCCCGTACCGATCACTCGCCGTGCCGCGTCGCCAGCCCCGCGAGGTGCGGCGCTTCGGGGACGATTATCGCTTCGCTCCCCAGCCGCGCGGCGTTCTCGCTCCCGGGGAGACAGAACACGGGGACGTCCTGGACGACGCCGGCGGTCGCGCGCGTGCCGACGACGCGCGTGCCGATCTCGGCTTCGGACTTCCGTCGGAACAGCTCGCCGAACCCCGGCAGGCGCTTTCCGAAGAGGTCGCCGACGGCCTCGACTGTCACGTCGTCGGGCGTGACGCCCGTCCCCCCCGTGGTGACGACGACGTCGACGTCCGCGTCGTCGACGAGCCGGTCTACGGTCGACTGGACGGCGTCGAAGTCGTCCTCGACGATCTCCCGGGCGACGACGTCGTGACCGCCGGCCTCGAAGGCGGCCGCGATGGCGTCCCCCGCCGGGTCCTCGGACTCACTCCGCGAGGAGGTGACGGTGACCACGGCGGCGCCCAGCGATTCGACGTCGTGAGCGTGGTGATGGTCGTGGTCGTGGTCGTGGTCGTGGTCGTGCTGATGGTCGTCCCGGTCGCCTGCGTCGCTCATACGGTGACATTCCGTGTCCACCGACAAAGCTTCGACGCACTCGTCGCGGCGAGAGGAGAAAGGGATCGACGGATCCGCCTTCGCGACTCACAATGATTGTGTACCGGCGTCAAAGACCGATCAGTTGTCGCCGCTCTTCGACTGCCAACTGTAGTCGCGGCGCTTCGCGGACTTCCCGAAGCCGCACGACGAGCAGACCTTCTTTTTCACGTGGTAGGACTTCTCGCCGCAGCGTCGACACTTGACGTGTGTCGTCTTGTTCTTCTTGCCCTGACTCGGAGTTCCGGCACCCGTCATGTTCGTATCGTCACGACGTTGTCGCCGCGTATAATCGTTGTGTCTTCGACCGCCGTGACGTCCAACTCGGTCAAGAGCGCGTCTTCGTCGAGGTCGCTCGCGGGCTCCAGCACGGCGTTCATGTGTTGATCGTACCCGGCCAGCGTGCCGTAGTACGCGGTCCCGTCTTTCAGGGTGACCGTGACGACGTCTTCGAGTGCGGCTTCGAGAACGTCGAGGGGTCGTCCGCTCATACCCCAAGCGGCGCCCGTTTCGGTATTAAATGTGCCGGACCGGCCCGCTGTTATCGCGATTCGGTCAGTTCGCCGAAGTGCTCGGCACAGAGAACCGGTGTCGGGCTCCCGTCGCGGACGATGGACGGCACTTCGCCCTCGGCCGTTCGCGTGAAGACGAGGGGCACGTGCGCGTACTCCGCCGTCGAACCGCACTCGACGCAGTCGTCGCCCGCGGGCAGGCCGTCGAGCACGTCCTCGACGCAATCGTCGCAGGCCCGTCCGACTATTTCGTCTTCGGAAAGCCTCTCGACGCCGTGGAGACGTTCGTCCACGTGGCTCTCGACGGCGTGTCCGCAGAAGATGCAGACCGGTTCTCCGTAACTCATAGCTCTGCGTTACGGACAGAGACATTTGAGATTGCCGCCTAGCCTATCGGGGCGGCGTCCGTCCGTTGTCTCCTCTCCCGTCGTTCCCGGCTGCGAGTGGCACGTGGAGCCTCACGAGGGTCCCGTGCTCGTCGCTGTGTGCGGAGATGGCTCCACCGAGCCGTCGGACGACGAACCGCACGAGCCAGAGTCCCAGTCCGTCGCCGTGCCGCAGCGGCGTTTCTTCGGCCGCCCGGAGCGCTTCGAGTTCGGCCTCAGGGAGGCCGGGGCCGTCGTCGGCGACGTGGATGTCGACCCAGCCCGGTTCCCCGCCGGACTCGACCGAGAGCCTCACCTCGCCCGCCTCGCCCTCGGTGTGTTTGATACCGTTCTCACAGAGTTCGATGAGCGGGACGGAGAGCCGGTCCGAGATACAGCAGGTCCGAGCGGCCCTGATTTCGGTCTCGATGTGGTCGCTCGACCACTCCCGGACGATGCGGGCTTCCACGTCGTCGACGACGTCTTCGATCCTCGCGGTCGCTGCCGGCTCGTCGTCGAACAGCCGCTCGATGGTTCGCGCCTTCTCGGCGAGGCCGATCCAGCGGTCGGCGATGCGGTTGATGACCGACGCCGACTCGGTTACCGCGTCGTCGCCGTGGGCTGCGAGCTTCCGCGCGTGGCCGTGGAGGAGGTTGAGATCGTTCCGGACGTTGTGGCGCATCAGCCGATTCAACACGTCGGCCTGCTTTTCGCGGTGCTTCCGTCGAGTGATATCGACGTGGAAATGCACGTGTCCGTCGGCGTCCCCGCGCGGGACCGACTCGGCGACGGTGTGGACCAGCCGGCCGTCGGCTCGCACGAGATCGCGCTCGACGGCGGCGTCGCCCCGACGGTGGTGTGGCCGTTCGGTGCTGCCGCGTCCATCGAAGCGGACACTCCCCTCTGGTTCCACGTCGCTGTCTTGATGCGTTGCCGCCGGTGCCGGCGCGTACAGCGATCGCAGCGGCGCTCCGATGAGGTCGGCACGGGAGCGGCCGAGACGAGCGGCGAACCGGTCGTTGCAGTCTTCGATCACCTGCTCGCCAGCGGCGGTCTCGGCCGTTATCACCGTCAGAACCGGGAGACTCTCGAACAGGCCGAGGGCTACTTCCGGGCGCACCGCGAAGCGTTCGTCTGTCACGGCGTCCGGAGAAACGGTCCGACGGCGTGGTCAACGTTTCCCATCGGTATCGAACTTGATACTGATATCGGTCGGCGGGACGCCGGCCCAACCCGGTTAGTTTTTAGTACCCGGCCGAGTACGGTCCAGTACCAAGACTCCCGCGGGCAAGTATCCCGACAGTCGGGATACGCGGGACCGACGACCGACGCGCTGTAAGACGCCGGGGCCGATCGGTCCCGAGACGGGTCGCTCGTTCGACGATCGAGCCGTCGTCGAACCAGGCGGGACGTTTCAGTGAGCACCCTCGCCACACCAGTGGCTTTCGATGCTCGGATCTAACCATGGAAATCGAAATCGCGACAATCGGCGGATACGAAGAGGTCGGTCGACAGATGACGGCCGTTCGCGCGGGCGACGACGTCGTCATCTTCGACATGGGCCTGAACCTCAGTCAGGTCCTCATCCACGACAACGTGGAGACCGAAAAGATGCACAGCCTCGACTTGATCGACATGGGCGCCATCCCGGACGACCGGGTGATGTCCGACCTCGAGGGCGACGTGCAGGCCATCGTGCCGACCCACGGCCACCTCGACCACATCGGCGCCATCTCGAAGCTCGCCCACCGGTACGACGCGCCGGTCGTGGCCGCGCCCTTCACGATCGAGTTAGTGAAACAACAGGTCGAGGGGGAGACGAAGTTCTCCGAGAGCTTCGACAACGACCTCGTGAAGATGGAGGCCGGCGAGACGATGTCGATCGGCGACTCCGGCAACGTCGAAATGGAGTTCGTCCACGTCACCCACTCGATCATCGACGCGGTCAACCCGGTCTTGCACACGCCCGAGGGCTCGATCGTCTACGGTCTCGACAAGCGGGTAGACCACGATCCGGTGCTGGAAGACCCGATCGATATGGAGCGGTTCCGCGAGATCGGCCGCGAGGGCAACGGCGTCCTCTGTTACATCGAAGACTGCACGAACGCCGGCCGCAAGGGACGTACTCCCTCGGAGTCGGTGGCGCGCAGACACCTCGAGGACACGATCAAGTCGATCGAGGACTACGACGGCGGCATCGTCGCCACGACGTTCTCCTCGCACGTCTCGCGCGTCTCCTCGATCGTCGAGTTCGCCAAGGAGATCGGTCGCCAGCCCGTGCTTCTCGGTCGGTCGATGGAGAAGTACTCCGGGACCGCAGAACGGCTCGGCTTCGTCGACTTCCCCGACGACGTCGGGATGTACGGCCACCGCAAGTCGGTCGACCGGACGTTCAAGCGGATCATGAAGGAGGGCAAGGAGAACTACCTCCCCGTCGTCACGGGCCACCAGGGCGAACCGCGCGCGATGCTCACCCGGATGGGCCGCGGCGAGACGCCCTACGAGATCGAAGACGGCGACAAGGTCCTCTTCTCGGCGCGGGTCATCCCCGAGCCGACCAACGAGGGTCAGCGCTACCAGTCCGAACGCCTGCTCAAGATGCAGGGCGCGCGCATCTACGACGAGATCCACGTCTCGGGGCACCTGCGGGAGGAGGGCCACTACCAGATGATCGACGCCCTCCAGCCGCAGCACATCATCCCCGCCCACCAGGACCTGGAGGGATTCTCCCCGTACGTCGACCTCGCGGAGTCGCAGGGCTACGCGCTGGGCCGCGACCTGCACGTCACGCGGAACGGGAATATGATCCAGCTGGTGGAGTGAGATGAGCTCGGACGCGGCGGAGGAACGGGTGCTCGAGGCGGTTCGGTCCCGCCGCGAACTCGTCAACGAGGCGCTCGACGAGGACGTTCCGATGGGCGAGCCAGAGCGGCTCTACGAGGCGTCGCGGTACCTGCTCAAGGCGGGAGGCAAGCGGCTCCGACCCACCGTCTCGCTCTTGACCGCCGAGGCGCTGGCCGACGTCGAGCCGCTCTCGGTCGACTACCGCGCGTTCCCGGCGCTCTGCGGCGCCGAGATCGACGTGATGTCGGCCGCGACGAGCATCGAGGTCATCCAGTCGTTCACGCTCATCCACGACGACATAATGGACGACGACGACCTCCGTCGCGGCGTCCCCGCGGTCCACAAGGAATACGACACCGAGACCGCGATCCTCGCGGGCGATACGCTCTATGCGAAGGCCTTCGAGCTGCTCTCGGAGGTC
>JBDGUP010000056.1:0-5110 GCA_042215815.1 Haloquadratum sp.
CGAGGAGTTCATGAACGTCCTGAAGTACAGCCACGTCCAGCACATCGAATCGACGGTGACGGGGACGCTCGCGGGCGCGGGCGCAGGCGAGAGCGACGACGGATCGACCGCGGACGGCGGGAGCGCCGACGCCTTCGACGCCACGCGCGCGACGTTTCCCGCGGGCACGCTGACGGGCGCGCCGAAGGTCCGCGCGATGGAGATCGTCGACGACCTCGAACTGTCACCGAGAGGCGTCTACGGCGGCGGCGTCGGCTACTACTCGTGGTCCGGCGACGCCGACTTCGCGATCGTGATCCGGACGGCGACGGTCGACCGGGGCGGCGACGAAGACGTCGTCTCCGTCCGAGCGGGCGCCGGTATCGTCGCCGACTCGGACCCCGAAGCCGAGTACGACGAGACCGAACAGAAGATGGACGGCGTGCTCTCGGCCGTCGAGCGGATCACCGTCGACGGCGACGCGGTATCCGGGGAGGTGCCGCGATGACGCTCCGCGTGCTGGTCGTGGACAACTTCGATTCGTTCACCTACAACCTCGTGGAGTACTTCTCCGAGCAGCGCGTCGAGGGCGCGCCCGTCGAGGTGGTCGTCCGGAAGAACACCGCCTCGATCGACGAACTCCGCGAGCTGTCTCCGGACGCCATCGTCATCAGTCCGGGTCCCGGCCACCCCAAGAACGACCGCGACGTCGGGGTCTCGACCGAGGTGTTGCGGACGCTCTCGCAGTCGATCCCGACCCTCGGCGTCTGTCTGGGCCTCGAAGCGGCGGTCTACGCCTACGGGGGCGAGGTCGGTCACGCCCCCGAGCCGATCCACGGGAAGGCCTACCCGGTCGATCACGACGGCGAGGGCGTCTTCGCCGGCCTCGACCAGGGCTTCCAGGCCGGGCGGTATCACTCGCTCGTCGCGACGGCCGTCCCCGAGTGCTTCGCGGTCACGGCGACGACGCCGCACGAGTTCGCCGACGACGAGGGCGACGGGGGAGAAGAGAGAACCGCCGACGCTACCGGGGGCGACGACACCCCCGACCTCGTGATGGGCGTCCGCCACCGCGAGTACCCGATCGAGGCGGTCCAGTTCCACCCCGAATCCGTCCTCACGGGCGTCGGCCACGAGGTCGTCCGCAACTTCCTCGACGAGTGGGTCCTCGACCGGCGCACGAGCGAGCGAGACGAGACCGCGACCGTCTGATCTCCACACAGTTCGTCCGACAGTATAGATCACCCGAGGACGTTGATCCCGAAGAACGAGAGCACGAGCAGCGCGCCGACGACGAGCGCCGCGATCGTGACCAGCCGCCAGGCGATCTTGAGCGCGATCCGACCGATCAGGACGACGATCGCGATCGCGACGATGACGGCGAGGGCCTGACCGAGCGGATCCGCCAGGAGACCGCCGAGCTGTAGGGGAGCGACCGACGTCGTCGCCGTCGCGCCTTCGAGCATCATAGCCGGACCATCGGCGGACGGGCGAATAATACTGTCGGACGTCCCCGCGTGGAGCGGAGTCTGTGGGCGTCCCGACGCGGTGGCCCGGCCGGCGAAACGCCCGCTGCCGAACACATTTTGTTTTTTATACATCCCGACGCCGATCCGTGTCGGTGAGTGGCGAAGAGACTCCACCTCCGAGCGCGACGACGGACCGCCGACCATCGTGCCGGCCGCGAACACCCCCTCTGTTCGGCTGGATAATCGGGTCACTGCGTCGGGATGGAGCCGTCAGAGCTTTACTTTCACTACGGTCTGATTAGCTTGATACCCACCGCCTCCGTAGTGGACGGTGTCACGTCGACCGCGTGGCGTTCGGGTCGCGTATAAGGTGAGAGATATGATATTTATCGTCGACGCCCGGATACAGAAGCCTTAACCGACCTGCCACACTCACAAGTCATCGTCACAAATGATCCGTACTGAGTCAGTCATCCGATCCGATATCGGCCGGCGGGGAACCGCTGGAGGGGAGGCACAGTAGATGAGCGACTTCTCCGAGAGAGCCGACGACCTGGAACTGCCGGTCAAACGGACCGAGGGCGATATGCTCGAAGAGCGGCTCACCGCGAACGCGTACCACAACATCCTTCCGGCGCGGTACCTCCGCAAGGACGCCGACGGCGACCTCGTCGAGTCCCAGGAGGACCTGTTCCCGCGCGTCGCGAAGAACGTCGCGCTCGCCGAGGCGGTCTTCGAGGCCGACAACCGGGGCGTCGAGATCACCGTCACGCCCGACCAACTGAAGCCCGACCACCCCCGACGGGACGAACTCGCCGAGGAGGTCTTCGGCGCGGGCGTCGACGTCGAGACCGACGCCGAGACGACGCTCTCGGTCTACAACGTCAACAAGTTCGCCTACGACACCGTCGTCCCCGAACTCCCCGATGAGGTGCGAAGCGGAGTCGAGGCCAAGCGAGCGGAGTTCGAAGAGCTGATGGAGGACCTCTCCTTTATGCCGAACTCGCCGACGCTCATGAACGCCGGCGACGAACTCCAGCAGCTCTCGGCGTGCTTCGTCGACTCCCCCGAAGACGACATCGACGACATCCACCAGACCGCGAAGGAGGCCGCACAGGTCTTCCAGAGTGGCGGCGGAATGGGCTATGCCTTCTGGCGGCTGCGGCCCTACGGCGACCCCGTCGGCTCGACCGGCGGCATCGCCTCCGGGCCGATCACGTTTATGCGGACCTACGACCAGCTCTGTGAGACCATCGCGCAGGGCGGCGCCCGCCGGGGCGCCCAGATGGGCGTGATGCGGATCAGCCACCCCGACGTCATCCAGTTCATCCACGCGAAGAACAAGGACGTCTCGCTCGCGCACACCCTCCGGCTCGACGACCCCGACGACTACACGCACAACTCCTTCCAGGAGGCGCTGGAGGAGGCGCGCGAACTCATAGACGACGAGGGGCGCGTCCCCAAGCACCTCCGCAACGCGGTCGAGGGTCACCTCTCGAACTTCAACATCTCCGTCGGCGTCACCGACGACTTCATGGACGCGCTGTTCGCGGGCGAGGAGTTCACCTTCACCAACCCGCGGACCGGAGAGCCCCACGTCGCCACGCCCGAGACGGAGGAACTCTACGAGATGTTCGGTCTCGGCGAGCACGTCGAGGTCGGCGAGGTGCTCTCGGTCCCGGCCCAGAAGCTCTGGGACCACATCGTCGACGGCGCCCACGAGAACGGCGAACCCGGCGTGATCTACCTCGAACGGGTGAACAAGATGCACTCCTTCGACGTCGATGAACACCCGGAACATCGCATCCTGGCGACGAATCCGTGTGTCACCGGAGAGATGGAAGTTCAGTTGAGTGATGGAACAACGCACCCGATCAGTGCGCTTGCAGACGCTGGAGAACGTGTTGAAGTTCGTACGCTGAACGACGGCACGATCACATCTCGTCAGGCGACTGCATTCAAAACCAAGGAGAGCGCAGATGTCGTGCGTGTATCTACGGAAGACGGACCAGCGATCCGCGTAACGCCGGACCACGAGATCCGCACCAGCAGCGGTGATTGGGTCGAGGCAGTCGAGCTAGAATCCGGTGATGAAGTGGTTACTCTATCGCAGATCCGAGCAACTCCCCAGGGACCGGTTCAGGAAGCCGAAACCGCAACGATCACGAGCGTGGAGGCAGATGGAACTGCTGACGTGTACGACCTTACGGTCGAAGACACGCACAACTTCTTTGTCAGTACCCTGGGCGAAGCCAGCATTAATGTCCACAATTGCGGCGAGCAGCCGCTCGAAGAGTACGAGGCCTGCAACCTCGGCCACATCAACCTCTCGACGCTCGTCGACTTCGACGCCCCCGACTGGCGCGTCTGGTACGACACCCACGGCGACGAGTACGACGAGTTCGAAGACGCCGTCGACGCGTTCCTCGACGCGGCGATCGACTGGGAGGAGTTCGACTACCGGATCGATCGAGGGACGCACTTCCTCGAGAACGTCGTCACGATGTCGGACTTCCCCGTGCCCGAGATCGAAGAGAAGGTCCGTGACATGCGGAAGATCGGCCTCGGCGTGATGGGCCTCGCACAGCTGTACATCCAGCTCGGGATCCAGTACGGCACGGAGGCCGGCAACGAGGTCGCCCGCCAGCTGATGCGGCACATCAACCACGCGTCGAAGTGGACGAGCCACGAACTCGCCGAAGAGCGCGGCACCTTCACCGACTGGGACGACTCGAAGTACGCGGACCCGACCGAGTACCGCGAGTGGTTCGAACACCACACCGGCCTCGACGCCGACGAGTGGGAAGACGGGTTCCCGATCCGCAACCACAACACGACGACCGTGGCGCCGACGGGCACGACCTCGATGGTCGGCAACACGACCGGCGGGATCGAGCCGATCTACAACGTCGCCTACTACAAGAACGTCTCCGACGACGTCCAGGGCGACGAGATGCTCGTCGAGTTCGACGACTACTTCCTCCGCGTCCTGGAGGCCAACGACATCGACGTCGACGCCGTCAAGGAGGAAGCCCAGGCGCAGATGGCCGAAAACGAGTTCGACGGCGTCTCGTCGCTGTCGACGGTCCCGGACGCCATCTCGGAGCTGTTCGTCGTGACCGGCGACCTCTCGGGCAAGCAGCACGCCGCGGTCCAGTGCGCGGCCCAGGAGGGCGTCGACTCCGCCATCTCGAAGACCTGCAACTTCCCCAACTCGGCGACCAAGGAGGACATGGACGAGGTCTACCGCTACATCTACCGCAACGGCGGGAAAGGCGTGACCGTCTACCGCGACGGGACGCGCTCGAAGCAGGTCCTCACGACGCGCGCGAAGAACGCCGACTTCGCCGACGAGACGGAGGCCGCAGAGGCGCTCGTCGAGCAGATCGAGGAGGTCTTCGGCGGGATGGACAGCTTCCTCGACAACGAGGAGGTCCAGGCCGCCCTCGACGAGGAGGTCGACCGGCTGCTGTCGGCGGCCGACGGCGAGACCGACCTCGGCAAGAAGCGGCCGCGGCCGGACGTCCTCTACGGCGTCACCCAGCGCATCGACACGGGCTACGGCAAGCTCTATGTCAACATCAACGAAGACCAAAACGGAAAGCCGTTCGAGCTGTTCGCCAACATCGGCAACTCCGGCGGCTTCACCGCCTCGTTCACCG
>JBDGUP010000011.1:0-5087 GCA_042215815.1 Haloquadratum sp.
CGGACCACCTCGTCGACGTCCTTGTAGACGCCGGGGGCCTCCTCGGCGACGGTCGCGCCCGACTGCGCCTTCACGTAGATCTTCTGCTGATCGCGGAGTTCGTCCTGGACGGTCTCGCCCCAGTACTCGTTTTTGGCCTGCGTCCGGCTCATCGTCCGCCCGGCGCCGTGAGCGGTCGAGCCGAAGGCGACCTCCATCGAGCGCTCGCCGCCGCGGAGGACATACGAGCCCGCGCCCATACTTCCGGGGATGATGATCGGCTGGCCGACGTCGCGGTAGGCCGCCGGTACCTCGGGGCGGCCCGCCGGGAAGGCCCGCGTCGCTCCCTTGCGGTGGACGTACAGTTCCCGCTCGGCGCGGTCGACGGCCGCGTCGGGGTGGGTGGGCCGCCCCTCGGCGTCGACGCCGACCTCGTGGACTTCCTTCTTGGCGATGTTGTGAGCGACGTCATAGAGGAGGTTCATCTCCATCGCCTCCCAGTCCCGGTCGAAGACCCGCTCGAAGACGCGCCGCGTCTGGTGCATAATCAGCTGTCGGTTCACCCACGCGAAGTTGATCGCGGCGCACATCGCGCTGTAGTACTCTGCGGCGAGGTCGGACCCGGCCGGCGCCGCCGCCAGTTCCTTGTCCGGGAGGTCCGCCAGCAGGTCGCCGTGGGTCTTCTCGATGCGCCGCAGGTAGTCCGTGCAGACCTGGTGGCCGAGCCCGCGGGAGCCGCAGTGGATGAGGACGACGACCTGGTCTTCTTCGAGCCCGAACTCGTCGGCGATGTCCGGCCGGAAGACGTCGGTGACGCGCTGTACCTCCAGGAAGTGGTTCCCGGAGCCGAGACTCCCGATCTGGTTTTTGCCCCTGTCTTTGGCCTTCTCGGAGATCGCGTCGGGATCGGCCTCCGGTCGCATCCCCTCGTCTTCGCAGTGTTCGAGGTCGTCCGCGACGGCGTATCCGTGTTCGCGCGCCCAGTCGACGCCGCGAGCCAGGATCTCGTCGATCGTCTCGCGGTCTCCCTCGACGACGCCGCCGCCACCGAGGCCCGAGGGAATGTTCGCAAAGAGCGTCTCGACCAGTTCTTCCTCGCGGCCGACGAGGTCGTCGTAGGTCAAGTTCGTCTTCATCATCCGGACCCCGCAGTTGATGTCGTATCCGACCGACCCCGGCGAGATGCAGCCGGTCTCGACGTCCGTCGCACCGACTCCGCCGACGGGGAAGCCGTACCCCTGGTGGCCGTCTGGCATACAGACGGCGTGGCCCGCGATGCCGGGGAGATGCGTCGCGTTCCGGAGCTGTTGGAGCGTCTTGTCGTCTCCGATCTGTTCCAGCAGTTGCTCGCTCGCCAGCACGCGCGCGGGGACGCGCATATCGCCCTCGCGAGGCATCTCCCAGACGAACTCGCGGACTCGTTCCAGGCGGATCCCGTCGAACTCGCGAACCTCGTCGGTCTCGTGGGTCATATCTGGCCCAACGGCGGCCGGCGAGGAAAGCGTTCCCTTCGGCGAGGCGACCGCTTCTTCGATGGGGCGACCGGATCAGGCGGTCTCGAGATAGGTGGTCCGGACCTCTTCCCACTTGCCGTTCGACTCCAGGTGCGACTGGAGTTCGTCCGCGTAGGCCTGCGTCAGCCGCTCGGCGGCCTCGAGGCGCTCCTGGTCGGACCCCTCGCTCCCGCCGCCGAGACCGAGCGCCCCCTTGAGCGAGTCGAAGAGGTCACTGCTTTTCGCGTCGTCTTGGTCCTGTCCGCCGCTCACCTGCGCCATTCGGGACCGGACGTTCTCCAGTTCGGGCATTATCTGCGGGAGGTTCTCGGTGTCGGCGACGATCCGGGCCGCGTCGGGATCGTCGGCGTTCTCGATGTCGAACTCGGTCGCAGTCATAATCAGTCCCCACTCCTGGTTCGAGAACTCCGAACTCTCGACGCGCCCGCTGAACGTCCTGTCGACCGCCATCCGATCACCGACGATGCTGTCGGTCCAGTCTGCCATACCTCGAAGTAGGTCGCTCCGGGGTTTGAGCGTTTCCCTCCGACAGCAGGTGTGCTTTTACCGGCGGCGACCCCCGTACCCGTATGGACCGATACGACCTCTTCTATCGCCTCTACGAGGAGTACGAGACGGCCACTCTCCGGGACCTCCAGAACTTCGTCGATCTCTTTCCGCCGGTCGACTCCCGCGTCGCACTCGAGTACTGGCAGGACGCGAGCGACGAACTCGACGCCCGGAAGCGCGAGATCGCGAGCGACTTCGCACCCGGCGACGTCGTCGCCGACATCGCCGCGCGGGCCACGCGGGAACAGACGTTCGCGGCGCTGGATCTGTACTCGAAGTACGACCGCCGCGTGAACGCGCTCGTCCTCGACGTCGACGAGACGCTCCGGTCGGCCGGCCGGACGGACAACGAGATCCCCCGAGAGACACTGCATCTCCTGACCGAACTACACGAGACGGGCGTCCCGATCGTCATCTGCACCGGCCAGACCCTGGAGAACGTCAAGGGGTTTATGATCCAGGGGCTCGGGACCGAACTGGTCCACTCGGGCTCGTTGAGCATCGTCTACGAGGCCGGAACGGGGGTGTTCACGCCCGGGCACGGCTCCGACACCAAGCGGCTGCTCTATGAGACGCTCGACGAACAGCTCAGAGAGGTCTTCTCGCTGATCCGGTCGCGCGTCCTCACCGCTGCACCGACCGAACTCCGCCGGTCGATCCACCTCCAGGGCAACGAATTCAACGTCACGCTCAAACCGAATTTCGACGTCGGGAGCGCCCGGGCCGCCGCCGTCGTCGACGAGGCGCTCGTCTACCTCGTCGACCTCCTCGGCCGAGCGGTCGCCGAGACCGTCGGCGGCGTCGGCGACGTCGGCATCGAATCCCGACAGGCGGACGACGACACGCGCCCGGAGTCGGCCGACTGGGCCCGGGCGTATTACGCCGCGTCCGACCCCGAGATCGCGGACGTCCTCGACGGTGAAGACGCCGGACCTGCCTGCCAGGTCGAGGACGTACCCGACGCCGTGTGCGGGTGCTTCGACCGGATCGACGTGGCGTACTACCACGCCGACGCCGCCGAGATCGGGTCGCTCGACCTCGACAAGCCCACCGGGGTCCGGACCGCGCTCGACGTGCTGGGGATCGACGATCCGTTCGTCCTCGTGATGGGCGACAGCAAATCCGACCGCCGGATCATGGAGTGGGCCGAACGCGACGACGCCGGGATCGCCGCGGCGCCGAAACACGCCTCCGAGTCGGTGCTCGATCACGTCCGATCGACCGACGGTCTCGTGTACGAACCCGGCGACGCGGGGTCGGTCCTGCGGACCGTGTCGGTCCTGAACCGGCTCGAAGAGTGGTGATCCCGGCGCGTTCCCCATCGGTGTCGACCCGCGTCACCAGATCCGTCGCGGCCGTTCCCGAGCCGTATCGAGGGCTCTGTCTGTGGCTGCTCGCGGTCGCACCTACGCCGCGGGCGACGCGACGACCACCCTGGCGATACAACGCCTATACTGTCGGACGAACCCGTTGGGGCCCTCGTACCCCCCTCCGGGGGAGACCCAGGCGTAGCAGGGCGTTCGTCCGACAGTAGACCTGCTTCTGGGATGCGTGGCCCGGGCGCGACCGTCCGTACGGTGGACGACGGGCCCCAGAGAGCCGGTCCGAAGTTCACGCGAGAGCCTCGGGGCTTGACCCCGAGACGATTCACGCGGAAGTGAACTCGCAGTGGATCGTGAGGCTCGTTCCGTCGGTCTGAATCTCGTTGCCCGCCGCGGGCGAGATGCGCCACTCGACCACAAGCGTCACGTCCTCGGCGTCGGCGATCGGGATCGACTCGCTCGCACCGATCGCCGCCGCGAGCGGGACGAACGAACCGGGGCCGCCGACGACGTATCGCTGCTGGCCGGACTCCCGCACCAGGAGGATCCGAACGTCGAGGTGTGCCGACAACTCGCCGGATCCCGGCGTCCGATCGATCGCCATCTCGGGCTCTGTCCGCCCGTTTTCGTCGTCGACGGCCGTCCCGACGGTGACCCGCAGCGATTCCATCTCCGGCCGCGGGCTGGTGAGTGGTTCCGAGGCGGTCCCGCTGCTGCCCGGCACGACGTCGGCCGCGCCGAAGAGGGCCGTCGTGACCGTGCCGGGGGCGGCGTCCGGCGCCTCCGGCGCTGGTCCGCCGCCGCTCTCGGACGCGGGCGCCCCTGTCGACTGCATCCCGCGCCGGTCGTCGTCGGGCGTTCCGCCGCCGCGTTGGCCGTCGGACTGCGGCGATTCCGGGTCGAAGCCCCCGTCCCCGCCCGGCGCGTCCGATCCAGTCGCCGGCGACCCCGGTCCGACAGAGAGGGTCGTCGGGGCCGGCCGATCGACGCGGAACGCGTAGGTGTCGACGCCCGTGACCGTCTCCCGCAGGTCGCCAGCGACGTACAGCCGGGCGGTCACCGCGACGGCGCCCTCCCGGGTGGCGACCGAGCCGGGCGTGTCGACGTCGAACCCGTCCGACTGGGTGGCGTCGAGGAACGTCGTCGCCCCGCCGACGACCGGTCCGAGATCCAGCCGGCCCCCGGGGACCGGCGCGGCCGACGCGCGCCCGATCACGGTCCACGTTCCGTCCGGGAGTCGCGTCTGGACGACGAACTCGACGCGGTCGACGTCCTCGCGCAGAGTGAGCGTCCCCCCGAGTCGCCCGGAGACGACGCCCGCGTCGCCGTTCGCGTCTCTGACGTCGGCGGGATCGGTGGCGACGACGTCGATGTCCGCGTCGGGCGGCGCCGCCCCCCCGATCCCTGGCGGGGGCGAGACCCCTCCGGTGAGTGCCGGCCCACCGGCGATGGCGCCGACGCCCGCGCCCGTGAGCACGACCACGACGACGAGCGCGGCCAGGAGGCGACTCCGAGGCAGGTCCGAGAGCACGCCCGGCTGTCCCATCAGACCGCTCCGGAATCGCTGTCCGTGGGACTCATACTGATACTGTCGGACAGAACTATGTGAAGCGTCTCGGCACCCCGAGGTGCCGATCTGATTCACGAACTTCTGTCCGACAGTATCAGTATCACAATATATCATTCGAGCCCCGGATCGATCCCGAGCGACCGGAGCGCGTCG
>JBDGUP010000120.1:0-4823 GCA_042215815.1 Haloquadratum sp.
CGGGGGCAACGCCTCCCGGTGTCGGAAGTCGGGACGGGACGGGACGGGACGGGACAGAGCGGGACCGCTCGACACCCCAGTATCAGGGCAGCGGACAGAGGCTCGCGGTGAAGACTGCGACCTCGTCGGACTCGTTGCGGGCGCCGTGGACCGCCCCGCGACTGTGGCGGACCACGCCCGGTGCGGTCACCGCCGCCTCGTCGCCGTCGCGGACGACCACGACGCGTCCCTCCAGGACGTGGAAGACGTTGGTGCTTTCGGGGTGGTCGTGCGGTTCCAGTTCGGCGCCGGGACCCAGCGCGAACGCCTTGACGAGGACGTCGTCCGAGACCGCCAGCTCCGCCGTTTCGACCTCGCCCTCGTCGGGGTCGAGTTCCGAGCGCGCCTCCGCGTAGCGATCGAGTGTGGACATCACAGGAGACTGCGTCGCGATCGCATATATACTGTGGGGCGAGGTCACGCCGCAGCCGCGTCCGTGCGAATCTCGAAGCGGGCGCCGCCGGCCGCGCTCTCGGTGGCGCTGATCTCCCAGCCGTGGGCGTCGACGATCTCGGAGACGATGTCCAGCCCGAAGCCGGTCCCGTCCGCGGCGGTCGTGTAGCCCGTCTCGAAGATCTCCTCGCGCTCGTCTTCGGGGACGCCCTCGCCGTCGTCTGCGACGTAGAAGCCGGCCGTTTCCCCGTTCTCGCCGTCGCCGGACCCGCCGGACTCGTCGGCGCTGCCGTCGAGCGCGCCGACGGTGACCGTCACCTCGTCGCCGCCGTGCTGGATCGCGTTCCGAAACAGGTTCTCGAAGAGCTGCTGGACCCGCTCGGGGTCGGCGGTGACCGTCAGGTCGAACGCCGGCTCGACCGACAGCGTGGCGTCCTCGCTGGGGACCATCTCCCAGGACTGTTCGGCGACGGCGGCGACGTCGACGCGCTCGGTATCGTCGATCGAGACGCCCTCGCGCGCGAGCGTCAGCATCTCGTCGATTATCTCTTCTATTCTGTCGAGCGCGCGGGCGACGGCGTCGAGGTGCGACGGGTCGTCTTCCTCGATCGCGAGTTCGACGCGGCCTTCGGCGACCTGGAGCGGGTTGCGGAGGTCGTGAGAGACGATGCTCGCGAACTGTTCGAGCCGCTCGTTTTTCTGTTCGAGCTCCTGTCGGTACTGCTCGCGGTGGGTGACGTCCGTCAGCGTGATCGACTGGCCCGTCCGGGCGGTGGCGGTCGCGAACGGGTTCGCCGAGACGTTGTAGAACCGGGTCGTCCCGCCCACCTCGGTCTCGAAGATCGATCGGGAGCTATCGAGCGTCGCGTCGAGTTCGGGGAGGCGTTCCGAGAGGCGTTCGTTCCGGGCGTCGGACAGGGCCGGAAACAGCTCTGCCGCCCGCGCGTTGTAGTCCCTGATGCGCCCGCCGTCGTCGAGGACGATGATCGGATCGTCCGTCTCGCCGGCGACCCGCACGAACTGGAAGCGGTCGAAGTAGAGCCAGAACACGCCGACGGCGAAGGCGGCCACGCCGATCGGCGAGTACGTGACGTCGAGGACGACCGGACTCACCGCCCCGAGAACGTCGAGCACGACCGGGAGCCCGGTCACGCCCAGAAGCACGAACAGCGGCCGCGTATCGGAGTTGACGCGAACGAACAGCTCGAAGAGCATAAAGAAGCCGACGAACGCGAACGCGTACGCCAGCCCCATCGCGACCCAGTGGAGCGGGCGGTGGTGGATCTGGAGGTGCGGAAACGGCGTCGTCGCCGGCTCGGCCACGAAGTACCAGTGGTGGAGCGGATTCGTCACCTTCACCGCGACGAGGACGAGAAAGACCCCGACGGCGATCCGCTGGACCGTCGGGTCCCGGTGGATCGACCGACCGGTGTACGCCGCACAGAAGTACAGCCACGGGCCGATCGAGCCCCAGCCGACGATCAGCCCCGCGACGTAGAACGCGTATTTGAGGTCGGCCGTCGGTACCACGAGGTAGCCGACGTGCGCGGCCGCCCAGCCGCCGCCCGTGAGCAGCAACCAGTAGAGTCCCCGGCGGGTGTCTTCGTGTTCGATCCGCGGGAGCCGCAGGAGGGCGCCGAAACAGGCGACCGCGGCGGCGGCGAAGGCGAACACGTACGCGCTCTGTAACGCGGCCGGGGGGAGCAACGACATCTGTCTCTCGTCTCCTGGCTCTTCTGTATCGGGGCGCCGTCATCAATTCACCGAATGCGAGAAACCGCGTCGGGGATGTCGATCGCACGGCGGCCCGGTTCGGTCGGCGGTGGGTGCCTCTGTTTTCCCCCTCTGTTCTCCCCCTCTCTCCTCGCCGACGGGAGGTGTGGTCCGGCGGCGGAGCGGCCGCCCGCGACGCCGCCCGGCGCGCGACGGCGTCGCACCCGACGGTTGGGTGCCGGGCCACTTGAACCGGGGCGACAGTCAACGCGAATTAGGGGACCGCACCGGGAAATTCGGCTTAATTCGGCTAAACCGTCCGGCCGACGGTTTTTGTACGGTGCCGCGCCAATCCGGGCTATGGCGACGATCAAGGACAGCGTTCACGACCACATCGAGATCGAGGGCGTGGCGGCGGCCCTCCTCGACACGGAACCGGTCCAGCGGCTCCGCCACATCAAACAGCTCGGGACCGTCGGGATGGTCTACCCGTCGGCCAACCACACCCGCTTCGAGCACTCGCTCGGGGTCTATCACCTCGCCGACCGCGCCCTCGATCACCTCGGCATCGAGGGCGTCCAGGCCGAGCGCGTCCGGGCGGCCGCGCTGCTGCACGACGTCGGCCACGGGCCCTACAGTCACAACATCGAGACCGTCACTCACCGCCACACCGGGAAGTACCACGACGACGTCCGGGAGCTCCTCGCGGGGGGGACCGTGGGGGAGGTCCTCCGGGATCACGACCTCGACCCCGACCACGTCGCGGCCCTCGTCGCCGGCGAGGGGACCTACGGCCAGCTCGTCTCCGGGGAACTCGACGTCGACCGGATGGACTACCTGGTCCGCGACGCCCACCACACCGGCGTCCCCTACGGCACGATCGACCACGAGCGGCTGATCCGCGAACTCACCTTCGTCGACGGCGAACTCGTCCTCGAAGAGGGCAACGTCCAGACCGCCGAGTCGCTGCTGCTCGCGCGCGCGCTGATGAACCCCACGGTCTACCAGCACCACGTCGCGCGCATCTCCAAGGCGATGCTCCGTCGGGGGGCCGAGCGGCTCCTCGACCGGACGGACCTCACGCCACAGCAACTCCGCCGGATGGACGACCACGACTTCCTCGTCGCCCTGCGGTCGACGCCGGCGACGAGCGAGGTGGCCCGCCGACACCGGACGCGTGACCTCTACAAGCGCGCCGTCTGGGCCGAGTGGGACGCCGTGCCCGAAGCCGTCGTCGACGCCGACTTCGACACCCTCCGCGACCTCGAGGCGGCCATCGCAGAGCGCGTCGGCCTGGATCCCGCTCGGGTGATCGTCGACGTCCCCGACCGGCCGTCGATGACGGAATCGACGTCGCGGGTGATGGTCAGCGGCGAGATTCGCCGGCTCGGCAAGCAGTCGCCGCTGGTGTCGGCGCTCCGGACCGCTCAGAAACAGCAGTGGCGGCTCGGCGTCTACGTCCCCGGCGACCAGACCGACCCCGCCGGGCGGGCCGCCGTCGAGACGATCGGACTCGAGGTCGAGGGCACGCTCGTCTCCGACGTCCGGCCGGGCGTCACGGCGACGCTCGACGAGTTCACGGAGTGACACTTGACCGTCCGACAGTGCGAGCCGGGAGCTTCAAGCCGCTGTGACCGCGACGTCCAGTCGATGATCGTCGAGGGAACCATTCTCCGCGGTCCCGACCTCGAACCCCTCGAGGGGCGGGTCGTCGTCGAGGACGGCGAGATCACGGCGGTCGAGGAGGCGGAGGTCTACGCCAACGACATCGTCCTGCCGGCCTTCGTCAACGCGCACACGCACGTCGGCGACTCGATCGCGAAGGAGGCCGGCGCGGGGCTGTCGCTGGACGAACTCGTCGCGCCGCCGGACGGGCTGAAACACCGCCTCCTCGCCGAGGCGAGCCGCGAGGAGACCGTCGACGCGATGCGGCGCTCGCTGCGGCTGATGTGCGACACCGGAACGGCGGCCTGCATCGAGTTCCGCGAGGGCGGCGTCGAGGGCGTCGAGTACATCCGGGACGCGGCCGCGGACCTGCCGATCGACCCCGTCGTCCTCGGGCGCGAATCCGAGGCGGCGATGCACGAGTCCGACGGCTTCGGCGCTTCGGGCGCCCGCGACGCGGACTTCGATCGACTGCGGAACGCGACCCGCGAGGCGGGCAAACTCTTCGGCATCCACGCCGGGGAACGCGACCCCCACGACATCAACCCGGCGCTCGATCTGGATCCGGACTTCCTCGTGCATATGGTCCACCCCGAGCCGATCCACTACGAGCGGCTGGCCGACCACGGGATCCCCGTCGTGGTCTGTCCACGCTCGAACCTCGTCACCGACGTCGGCGTGCCGCCGATCCGCGAACTCCGAGAGCGCACGACCGTCGCCCTCGGCACCGACAACGTGATGCTGAACTCCCCCTCGATGTTCCGCGAGATGGAGTTCGCGGCCAAGCTCGCCGACGTGCCCGCCCGGGACGTGCTCCGGATGGCGACCGTCAACGGCGCCGCGATCGCCGATCTGAACTGCGGCGTGATCGAACCCGGCCGCGACGCGAAGCTCCTCGTCCTCGACGGGGACTCGGACAACCTCGCGGGCGCCCGGGACGTCGTCCGCGCGGTCGTCCGCCGGGCCGGCGCGGCAGACGTGAAGAACGTCGTTCTCTGATACTGACGGTTGTA
>JBDGUP010000014.1:0-4820 GCA_042215815.1 Haloquadratum sp.
CAGCCGCAGATCGCCGACGTGAGCCTGCGCGGGATGAAGACCCGGAAGGACGGCGAGGCGGTCGAGGCGCTGGATATCGGTCTCGGCGGCGGTCTCGGCGCGGACCCGCAGTTCGCCCGCTGGGTCACCCAGCGCGTCCCCGCCGACGAGGTCCCGGGCGCGCTCGCGAACCTGATCGAGCACTTCGCCGCGCGGCGCGAGGCGGGCGAGTCCTTCCGCGCGTTCGTCGACCGTCACGACGACGACGAACTCGCCGGGTTCGTCGAGCCCGAAGAGACCGACTACACGGACCCGATGCTGCACAACACGAAGATGACGTGGTACCCCTACGCCGAGGAGGACGGGATGGACGCCGCCCCGCCCGCCCCGGCCGACGACTGACAATAGACAGTGGGATACTGATGTCCGACCGACTGCTCACGGTGAACGCCTACACGACGCTCGACCTCGTCGACGCCGCGGCACGGGGCCACGACTTCGAAGACGAGGCGCTGGCCGTCCTGAACGCGACGGCGCCGCGCGAGGATCCCGACCACGTGAAACTCCAGCTCGAACTCGACAACGCCGGACTGGAGTCGCTGCCCGCGCACGCCGACGAAGTGACGCTCTCCGCGGCGGAGGCACGGGCCCTCGCCGACGACCTTCGCTCGTCCGCCGATCGCGTCGAGGCGGCGGACGCCCCCGGCGAGGGCGGAAACGACGACGCGAGAGCTGACGGCCGGGGCGCCGACGGCGAGGACGACGACAGCGATCCGAGCTAGCGGGACGACCCGGCCCGGGCCACCGGCCCATCGGTAGTTCCCGAACCGGTATGCACTTTGATCCGCAGGCGCGCTTCGAAACGAATGTACGGACTCCTCGCTCGGTTGCGCGGTGCGCTCGATCCGCTCCGGTCGGCGCTCGTCCCGCTGCTCTCGGATCCGACCGCACTCGCCGTCTGGGGGGCCTTCGTCGCGGTCTCGCTCGCCGTCCTCGGCTGGGACCTCCGGGAACGGAACCCGGGAACGGCGTCGCTGATGAAGGTCGTCTGGGCGCTCGTCGTCCTCTATGCCGGACCGTTCGGCCTCGCGGTGTACTGGGCAAGCGGCCGGCGGCAGATGGCTCGCGACTCGTTGTGGCGACGCGGCGCGCGCTCTACAGCGCACTGCTTTTCGGGGTGCGGCGCGGGCGAGGTCACCGGCGTGGTCGTCCTCGTCGGTCTCCTCCCGATCGGGAGCACGCCGGTGACGACGTTCGGCACGTTCGCGCTCGCGTACCTGTTCGGCTATGCGCTCACCGTCGGGCCGCTCCTCCAGGAGGGGGAGTCCCTCTCGACGGCCGTCCGCGACGCGCTCTACACGGAGACGCCGAGCATCACCGTGATGGAGGTCGTCGCGATCGGCACGGACATACTGCTCGCGGGCGAGGCGACGATCGGCACGGCCCTGTTCTGGGGCGGGCTTATCACCTCGCTGTCGCTCGGGTTCGTCGCCGCCTACCCGATCAACGTCGCGCTCGTCGCCGCCGGAGTCAAAGGCGGGATGGGCGACCCGACGGCGCGGTCCGAAGCCAGCGGCGCCTGATACTGATACTGTCGGACAGAAGTTCGTGAATCGTTCGGTACCCGTGGGTGCCGATATGCTTCACATTTGCCTGTCACTTAAACGTCGGTATCCCGAAACTCATACTGTCGGACGAAAGTCCTGATAATCCTGCGTACCCCCGGGAGGGGGGACGAGGTTATCAACGGTTTCGTCCGACAGTATCTCAGTATGACTTTCGAAACTGAACTTTCCCCGTCCAGGACCCTCGGATTCGAAGTACAAACCGAGGTAAGTGACCAGCGCGTATCTTCACCCGGTGAACTACGATGGAACGATACCAGACCCGGAGATGGCTCGTCGGCACCGCCGTGGCGCTCGCACTGCTCGTGTTCGTCGGGCCGCTCCTCCTCGGCGGCGGAATGATGGGAGGGGTCGGCGCGATGGGCGGGACTGCCGGCGGAATGTGGGGGCCGATGCACGAGGGGTGGATGGGCAGCGGCGCGATGGGCGGCGTGACCGGGTGGTGGCTCCTCGTCGCCGTGCTCTGGCGGCTGCTGATCCTCGCCGCCGTCGTCGGCGGCGCGTACCTGCTGTATCGCGCGATGGTCGGAGAGGGCTCCGGCCCGGGGGACGGCGCCGACTCGGCGATCGAGGAACTCCGCCGCGCGTACGCTCGCGGTGAGCTTTCCGACGAAGAGTACGAGAAGCGGCGAGAGCGGCTCGAAAACGAGTGAGACAGACCGTCGCCGACGCCGATTCGTGGTCCGCCTCGGCGTCGGTGACGCCCGGGACGAGCGGAGCGCCTCCTCGACGGTCTCTTCGCAGTGGTTTTCGAAAGCAAAGCGGTCCGGGAGATGCGATTTGTAGACAGGGGAACGCCCTTTGCTCCGCGGACGGTAGCACCGATATGTCCACGCTCGACGAGACCGACGTTCGCATCCTCGAACTCCTCGCTGCGGACGCGCGTCGACCGTACAGCGACATCGCCGACGAGGTCGACCTCTCGGCGCCGGCGGTCTCCGACCGGGTCGAACGGCTGCGCGAGTCGGGCGTCATCCGCCGGTTCACCGTCGACCTCGACCGGTCGCAGCTCCGCGCCGGCGTGCCGGTGCTCGTCACGCTCGAACTCCCCGCCGACGCCGTCGACGCCGTCCGCGACGACGTCCTCGACGCCGACGGCGTAGAGCACGTCTTCGTCACCGCCGAGGGCGACGTGGTGTTCCACGCGCGACTGCGCGCGGACGCCGTCCGCGAGCAACTCGATCACCTCGTCGACCTCACCCGCGTCGACGACTACGAGGTGACCGTCGTCGGCGAGGTGGAGTGGGTGCCCGCCGTCGGCGGCGCGGAGTTCGCGCTCTCGTGTGCGGAGTGCGGCAACACCGTCACGAGCGAGGGGCGCAGCGAACGGTTCGGCGGCGAGCGCTATCACTTCTGTTGTCCGTCGTGTCTCTCGCAGTTCCGCGAGCGCTACGAGCGGTTCGAGGCCGACGCGGCCTGATGCGGGTTATGTAATCGCTTTGCGGTCTGTCGGTCGCTACGCACACCCGAACGGATTTGCCGTCGGAGCGAGAACCCAGCGGCGATGACAAAAGTCAACGTCTCCCTCCCCGCGGCGGCCGAGACGAACGTCGGGGCGTTCATCGACGAAGTCGACGAACGGCTCTCGTCCGACGAAGAGACCTGTCGCGTCGTCAGGGAGACGCTCGTCGACCTCCACGGGGACCGCGAGGCGTACGAACGCTGGCAGGACGGCGAGGAACTCTCGCCGGCACAGCGAGTGCGCTTGCAGGGATACGACCCCTGCAACGCGACGCTGGAATCGGAGTACTACGCCGACAAAGACGACGAGCGGTTCCAGGAGTCGAAACACCTCCAGTGGCTCTGGCGGCAGTTCGACGCCACGCCGATGGCCGACAACGTGGAGTTCGCGCTGCGGTTCCGCCAGATGCTCGCGAACCACCTCTTCGACGAGTGCGGCGAGGACTGCCGGTTCTTCAAGGGCATCACGTTCACCTACGGCCACAACATCTCCGTCGGCGACAACGTGGTGATCCACGACGACGTCCACCTCGACGACCGCGGCAGGCTCACGATCGGCGACCGGGCGTCGATCTCGGACAACGTTCACATCTACACGCACGACCACGACGTGGTCGACCAGACCGAAGTCGAGAACTACCACACCATCGTCGGCGACGACGCCCGAGTGACCTACGACGCGATGGTCCGTGCGGGGTGTCGGATCGGCGAGAACGCCGTCGTCGGCGCGCGCTCGGTCGTTCAGGGAGACGTCCCGGACCACCACATCGCGGCGGGCATCCCCGCGAAGAGCCTGAAAGTCAAACCCGGCTGGGAGTCCGTCGCCGATCCGGTAGGAGACAAACTCACCAACCGGCAGTCCGAGCGGCACATTCCCTACGACCTCCCCGACGACCTCGACGACTTCGACGAGTTCCAGCGAGACCTCGAACCGCCCGCCGAGTGATACTGTCTATTGTCGCTGTGTACCGCAGGTTCGCCATCCCGTTCCGGCGAACCAGCGGTACGGACTGCCAATAGACAGTATGATACGGGCTGGACGGACGGATTCTCGCGGCCGCCACCGTCGGTGAATCTCGGGAGACCAGTCCGCTCGCCCGACGCCGTTCGCGAGGGCGGAACTTTTGTACCTCGAACGCGAGGATACTGACGATGGTAGTCGGTGACGAGGGACAGAGACCGGACGCGACAGACGGCGATCCGACGGGCGTCGAAGCGACCCAGCGCTCGATCGAGATCCTCCGGAGTCTCAAGGAGGCCGGCCCCGCGAAGCTGACCGAGATCGCGGCTCGCTTGGGTTACTCCAAGAGTACCGTCCATCGGCACCTCTCGACGCTGGAAGACGCCGGTTACGTGACGAACACCGACAGCGGATATCAGGTCGGACTGCTGTTTCTGGATTACGGCGTCCACGCGCAGAACGAACACCGGCTCTACCGGATCGCCAAGCCGAAGGTGGACGACCTCGCGGACCAACTCGACGAGAAGGTGTGGATTATGGCCGAAGAGAACGGCTACGGGGTCTTTCTCTACCACAACGCAGGCAAGGCGACCGTCGAGACCTACACACGCGACGGATACCGCGCACACCTGCACGCGTTCGCCGCGGGGAAAGCCGTCCTGGCGTTTATGGATCGGACCTCGATCGACCGCATCATCGACCGGCGGGGGCTGCCGGCGGAGACGCCGGATACGATCACCGACCGGGATCGGCTCTTCGAAGAACTCGAAGCGATCCGTGAGCGCGGGGTGGCG
>JBDGUP010000001.1:0-4606 GCA_042215815.1 Haloquadratum sp.
CGGCGAGCACCGGTACATAGTTACAACCGTCAGTATCACCGCTCGTCGACGGTAGACCAGAACTGGTCGACGCCGTAGCCGAGCAGGTCCGCGCTGACGGGGTCGAACTCGCGGCGCTCCGTCTCCGGCAGGTACTCGCGGACCCCGTCCCACGACTCCCGCGCGTAGCGGGCGTCGATCAGCGCGCGGACGCCGACCTCGTCGGGGCCGCGGATCACCCGGCCGATGGCCTGGCGGGCCTTCCGGACCGCGGGCACGGTGAGTGCGATCTCGAAGCCGCTCCGGCCGCCTGCACCGTCGGACCCGAACCGGCGGTCGTAGGCGGTCTTCAGCGCACGCGTCCGCGGACTCGACGTGTCGATGATGGGGACGCCACAGACGGCCGCAGCGGCGAGTCTGTCACCGCGGTAGTCGACGCCTTCGGTGAGCGTGCCGCGGAGACTCGTCACGAGCACCTTCGGGTCGCCCGCGAAGAACTCGGATTTGAGCGCCTCCGTCGCGTCGTCGCCGGACGACTCGTCGAGGAGCACCGGTCGGTCGAGGCGGTCCGAAAGCGCCTCGGCCATCCACGCCGCCTCAGCGTAGTTGGGCATCCCCACGAGGACGTTGCCGGGCGAGCGCGCGATGTCACAGACCGCGTCGACGTGCGCGCGCCGAGTCGGGGTGGCTTCGCCGCGCGACCCGCGGTTCTCGTGGGTGAACTTCGGCACGTCGACCGCGAACGAGGCGCGGTTCTCCGGCGGGAACGAGAGCCCGTATGTGCGCTCTGCGATCGGCCGCCCCGCGTCGGCGAGCGCGTCCAGGCCCGTCACCTCGCAGAAGACGTCCATCGGCTCCAGCGTCGCCGACATCAACACTCCGCCGCCGAACTCGCCGAGGCGCTCTGCGATCGCATCTCCCGGCACGCAGTTGTGGAGTGCGAGCCGGGCGTTGTACGCGCGTCGCCAGCTGTTCGGCTGTTCGGTCTCGTCCCAGGTCCGCTCCAGTTCGATCTCCCGGAAGTACGCGACGTGGTCGGCGCGCGCCCAGGCCGCGAGGGTGCGGCCGACGGCGGGCGCGGCCCGGCGGGCGTCGTCGTCTTCGACCTCGTTCAGGACCCGTGCGACCACCGCGCCGACCGATTCGGCCCGGAGCCACGTCTCCCCGTCGTAGCCGGCGTCGTCGGCCCACTCGGTGACGTCGTCGGTCCCGGGGTCCTCGGGGTCGCGGAGTGGGATCTCGTCGTCGTCGAGCCGCGAGAGATCCGCGCGCCAGTCCGGACGCGTCCGGTCGAGGTGCGCCCGCACGCGCCGGTCGATCTCCGAGCGGAGGTCGGAGACGAACTCGCGGACCTGCCGGAGTTCGGAGAGCGTGACGTCGGCGTCCGCGAGTTCGCCCCGGATCAGATCGGCGTCGGCCGTCCCTGTGTCACCGTCTCCCGACCCGGTCGGGGGCGTCCCGGCGTCGTCGAACTCGACCGGCTGGATCACCCGGGTGAGTTCGCTCTCGGCGTCCCGCAGCGTCGACTCGGCCACGCCGTCGCTCACCAGGTCGCGCACGCGGGGTTCGAGCATATGCGCCTCGTCGCAGACGACGAACGTCTCGTCGTCGACGAGCGCGCCCGTGAACGACCCGACGGTCTGGGGGTCGAAGGCGTGGTAGTAGTTGCCGAGGACGACCTCGACGTGGGGGAGGACCGCGCCCATCACGGAGTGCGGACAGGTCCCGTAGCCCGCGCTGAGTCGGACGAGTTCTTCGGTATCGAGGTGTCCGCGGTCGGTGAGGTCGAACGGGACCGCCTCGATCGGGTCGCCGTCCTCCGGGACGTCGTCGAGGAAGGTCGCATAGAACGGGCAGTACTCCGTGTCGCCGTAGTCCGCGGTCGCCGGCAGATACGGCGTGGGCTCGCCGGCCGTCGAGAGGTAGGTCGGCCCGCCCGACGCGCCCGAGTCGAGGAGCCCGGTCTGGGCCTGTCGCGCCTCCGAGACCAGCGTCCCCGTCCCGGTCGGGCCGTCCTCGCCCACGAGGTTCCGGGTGCGCTCGCGGAGGCCCTCACAGCGGTCATAGACCGTCTCGTCGTCGACGCCGGCGACGCCCTCGCGGCTGTACGGACAGACGTCGGCCTTCCCGACGAGCGTCAGTCCGGACACCGGTCGCCAGTCGTCGGGGCGGTTCTCGTTGATCGCCTCCAGGTCCGCCTCGAACTGCCGGAGCTGCTGTTTGACGCTCGTCAGCACGAGCACGCGCTCGTAGTCGGAGTCGGGGTCGCGCACGCGGTCGATGCCGGCGGTGAGCGCGAGCATCGTCTTGCCGGTCCCGCAGGCGCCCTCGACGACCAGGAAGCCGTTCGCCTCCGCGGCGTCGATCGCGGCGTCGATGCCGTCGGCTTGCTCGGGATAGGGCTCGTCGTGGCCGAACACCGCCTGCCAGCTCACGCCTCTCAGTCGCGGGGCCGCGCTCATATCGGTGTCGGTGAGTGGCCGCGGGTTCGGGGATAAACCTTCGCGCGGCCGCGCCGCGGGGGACGTCGCTGGAGACGGGCGGGGCGGCGACCCCGCTGCTTTAGGGCGGTCCGAGCCGAAGTGCCGACGATGATCACGAGCGAGCGAATGGCTGCGGTCGATCGCAACGCGGAGGCGCTCGGCGTCCCGCGCAAGCAGCTGATGGAATCGAGCGGCAACGCCGTCGCCCGCGCGGTCCGTCGGCTCGCCGACCCGGGCGCGTCCGTCGCCGTGGTCGCGGGCCGCGGGAACAACGGCGGCGACGCGCTCGTCGCTGCGCGCTTCCTCGACGACTACGACGTCGCCGTCTCCCTCCTGGGCCGACCGGAGACGATCTCGACCGAGATCGCCCGCGAGAACTGGGAGGCCCTCCGCGCGGCGGCCTACGAGACGGAGACGGTGACGGACTCGGCGGACTTCTCGCTCGGCGTGCCCGACCTGGTGGTCGACGCGATGCTCGGGACGGGCGTCACGGGCGCCCTGCGCGAACCGGAGGCGACGGCTGCGCGGGAGATCAACGCGCTCTCTGCGACCGTGCTGTCGGTCGACGTTCCCTCGGGCGTCGACGCGGACACCGGCGAGAGCGCGGGCGCGGGGATCGCCGTCGACGCGGACCACGTCGTCACGTTCCACGACGAAACGCCCGGGCTCGCAGACCTCGACGCGGCGGTGACCGTCGAGGACATCGGCATCCCCGCGGCGGCAGAGCGGTTCGTCGGTCCCGGCGACCTCCTCGCGCTCGATCGGCCCGCACAGAGCCACAAGGGCGACTTCGGAGAGGTGCTCGTCGTCGGCGGCGGTCCCTACACCGGCGCGCCCGCGCTCGCCGCGCAGGCCGCCCTCCGCGCGGGTGCCGATCTCGTCCGGATCGCCGCCCCCGAGTCGGTCGCGCGGGAGATCCAGGCCTACAGCGAGAGCCTCATCCTCCGCCCCTACGAGGGCGACCGCCTCGCGCCCGCGCACGTGAAGCAACTACTCACTCTCGCCGCCGACCACGACACCGTCGTGTTGGGTCCGGGTCTCGGGTCCGCAGAGGAGACGCTCGCGGCCGTTCGCGACTTCCTCGAACGCTACGCGGGCACCGCCGTCGTCGACGCCGACGCCCTGCAGGTCGTCCCCGGGACCGACACCGACGCGACGCTCGTCTGTACGCCCCACCAGGGAGAACTCCGACAGATGGGCGGCGAGACCGACGACGACTGGCGGACGCGCGCGGACCTCGTCTCCGCGTTCGCCGCGGACCTCGGCGGCGTCTTGCTCGTGAAGGGCGCCTACGACGTGATCTCCGACGGCGCGGAGACGCGGGTAAACCGAACCGGGAACCCCGGGATGACCGTCGGCGGTACCGGCGACGTCCTCGCCGGGGCGACCGGCGCGCTGGCGTGTGTCCTCCCGCCGCTCCAGGCGGCCGCGGTCGGCGCGTACGCCAACGGTCGGGCCGGCGACGCGGCCGTCGAGGCGACCGGCTACGGACTGCTGGCGACTGACCTGATCGACCGGCTCCCGGCGGCGCTCTGGGGGGACGAGCGATGAGTCGCGATCCGGGACGCGACGACTCCGACGGCGACACAGACCTCACCCACGTCGACGACGCGGGCGACGTGCAGATGGTCGACGTCGGGTCGAAGCCCGACACGAAGCGGCGGGCCGTCGCCCGCGGGACGATCCACCTCACCGAGACGACGGTCGACGCGATCCGCGACGACCAGATCGGCAAGGGCGACGTGCTCGCGACCGCCCGGGTCGGCGCCGTCCAGGCGGTCAAACACACCTGGGAGGCGATCCCGATGTGTCACCAGATCCCGATCACGAACGTGGACACCGACTTCGACGTCGGCACAGATCGCATCACGCTGACCGTGGCCGTCGAGACGACCGGGAAGACCGGCTGTGAAATGGAGGCCCTCGAGGGAGTGACCACCGGGCTGAACGTCGTCTGGGATATGGTGAAAGCCGCAGAGAAAGGCGCCGACGGCCAGTACCCCGACACGCGGATCGGAGACGTGGAGGTGATCGAAAAGGAGAAACGCCGGCTCGACGCGAGCGAGGAGTGACAATTGAACTCAGAGTTGAAAGACCACGAACGCTACAGTGACCTCCATTCTCATAATGACTAGTCTCACTGT
>JBDGUP010000042.1:0-4474 GCA_042215815.1 Haloquadratum sp.
TCTGTCCGACAGTATGAGTCCCAACGGGTTCGTCCGACAGGATACCAGAGATCCGGCATACAAACATATTTCCGTTACTGCCGTATCGTAACCGATATGGGGGAGTGGTCGACGGCGGAGGAATCACCCGGGGAGATCCGCGTCCTCCACGTGGACGACGACGCCCGGTTCCTCGACCGCACTGCGTCGTTCCTGATCGAGTTCGACGACGCCTTTTCGGTCTACACGTCGACGGACGCCGACCGCGCGCTCGAACGCGTCGAGACGGGTGTGTTCGACTGCGTCGTCAGCGATTACGACCTGTCGGGGATGACGGGGCTCGACCTCCTCGACCGGGTCCGGGAGCGCGAGCCGGACGTCCCGTTCATCCTCTACACGGGAAAGGGATCCGAGGAGGTCGCGAGCGAGGCGATCTCGGCCGGCGTGACAGACTACTTCCAGAAGGAAGAGGGCACAGACCAGTACCCCGTCCTCGCGAACCGGATCGAAAACGCCGTCGAACAGTACCGGTCCCGACAGGCGCTGGCCGAGAGCCAGGAGCGACTCTCGCGTTTCGTCCAGCAGTCGCCGCTCGGGACGATCGAGTTCGACGAGTCGTTCCGGATCGTTCGGGTCAACGAGTCCGCCGAGGAGATCACCGGATACGACGCCGAAGAGCTCGTCGACGGCACCTGGCTCCCTCTCGTCCCCGAAGACGAGCGACGCCACGTCGCCGAGGTCGAACGGCAGTTGCTCGCCGACCGCGGCGGCTACCGGAGCACCAACGAGATCGTGACGAAGGACGGCGAGCGGCGGCTCACGAGCTGGCACAACCGCGTGGTGACAGACGAGTCCGGGTCCGTCATCTCGATCTTCTCGCAGTTCGACGACGTCACCGAAGCCCGGGAGCGGCGACAGGAGCTCGAACGGACCAACGCCGTCCTCGCAACGCTGTTCGAGACGCTCCCCGTCGGCGTGCTCGCCGAGAACGCAGACCGGGAGGTCATCCGGGTCAACGAGCGGCTGTTCGACCTGCTCGACATACCCGGAACCCCCCAGGAGGCGGTCGGGAGTGACTGCAGGGAGCTCGCCCGGGCGGTGGCCGACCGGTTCGAAGACGCAGACGGGTTCGTCGCGCGCATCGAAGACCTCACCGACGCCCGCGAGCCGGCGTGGAACGACGAGCTGAAACTGACCGGCGGCCGAACGCTAGAGCGGAACTACCGCCCGATCGAACTCCCCGACGGGCAGGGCCACCTCTGGGTGTACTACGACGTCACAGACCGCGAGCGCCGCGAGCGGCGGCTCGAAGCGCTGACCGAGACGGCGCGCGAGCTGATGGCCGCCGAGAGCCACGAGGCGGTGGCCGAGATCGGCGTCGACGCCGCCGAGCGCGTGCTCGGTCTCGACGCGAGCGCGATCCACCTCTACGAGGAGGGGACGGGGCTCGTCCCGGCCGCCGCCACCGAGACCGTGCGGGACCTGCTCGACGGCATCCCCACGTTCACCGAGGGCGAGGGCATCGCCTGGCGGTCCTTCGAGACGGGCGAGTCGTTCGCCGTCGACGACGTCCGCGAGGAGTCGGACGTCTACAACCCCGACACGCCGATCCGCAGCGAGATCCACCTCCCGCTCGGCGCGTACGGTCACTTCATCGCCGGCTCGCCCGAACCGGGGGCCTTCGATCAGGAGGACGTCGCGCTCGGGGAGATCCTCGCGGTCACCATCGTCACGGCGCTCGAACAGGTCGACCGGAACGAGCGCCTCCGCGAGCGCGAAGAGGAACTGACGCGGCAGAACGCCCGGCTCGAACAGTTCGCGAGCGTCGTCTCCCACGACCTCCGGAACCCCCTGCAGGTCGCTTCGGGCCGCCTCGACCTCGCGGCCGACGACTGCGACAGCGAGCATCTGGAGGCGGTCTCACGGGCCCACGATCGGATGGAGAGCCTGATCGAAGACCTCCTGACGCTCGCGCGGGGAGAGCAATCGACGATCGATCCGTCGCCGGTCGAGTTGCGGTCCTTCGCCGAGCGGTGCTGGGAGACCGTCGACACCACGGACGCGACGCTCGCGGTCGAGACCGATCGCGTGATCCGCGCCGACGAGACACAGCTCCGACAGCTCCTGGAGAACCTGTTTCGGAACGCCGTCGAACACGCTGGCCCGGCCGTCACGGTCACCGTCGGCGCGCTCGACGACCCCGACGACGGGACGGCGATCGGCTTCTACGTCGCAGACGACGGCTCGGGTATTGCTCCGGAAGCGCGCGAGGAGATCTTCGAGTACGGCTACTCGACAGACGCGGACGGAACCGGGTTCGGACTGTCGATCGCCCGGCGGTGCGCCGAGAACCACGGCTGGGAGATCAGCGCCACCGAGAGCGCGGCCGGCGGCGCCCGCTTCGAGATCACCGACGTCGACGTCGTCGAGAGGTGACGCCGGCGATCGAAGCGGAGACGCTACCGGATCTTCCGCACGTCGCTCACGTCGAAGCCGCCCTCGTGGATCTCCGTCTCGAAGCGGACGATGTCCTCGCTTTCGATCTGTGAGAGGACGCCCCGGAACTGCTGGACGACGAGCGTGCGGGCGCGCTTCGAGCCGCCCGATTCCCACTCGAACTGCAGCGTCCCGTCGGCGGCGTCCATCAGGTGGCCGAGCTGGGTCCGATCGAGCGTCTCCCGGCTGGCATACGCGAGGACGAGACCGCCCCACCGGTGGGACGCCTTCGCGAGGCCACGGAGCAGCATCGCGATGTCGTTCCAGGACATCTCCTCGGAGATGGCCGCCACGAGGTCGGTGATCGAATCGATGAGGACGAGGTTGTCGTCGGCGTTGTCGTTGAGGTACTGCCCGAGCGCCGTCAGCACTTCCTCGCGTCCCTCCTGTCCCCGGAGGTCGTTGAGCGTCGTCGTCTCGCCGAGGTACCACTCGCGCGGCACGGGGCTCAACTGGAAGTACTCCGGGGAGAGGTCGCAGAAGGCGATGTGGTCGGCCGCGGTGTCGACGAGGTCGTCGGCCATCACGTAGGCCATCTCCCGCCGGATGTTCGGCTCGCCGTCGGTGAAAGAGAGGTAGTGGATCTCCGGCGGGACCTCTGCGTCCTCGTGGAGGTCGCCGTAGTGGAGATCGAAGAGTTCCCTGTCGCCGTGGGCGACGGCGTTCATCGTGGCGCTCGTGTACATAAACTCCCGCGCGCCGGCGCCCGGTTCGCCGACCAGGAGCACGACCGTCCCCGGCGGCGCGCCGCCGTCGATGATGCGGTCTAAGCGAGACACCCCGAACGGGATCCGGGCCATATCCGGTGGTCGCGGCGGGCGCCGTTAACGGTTTCGGGCGTCGGCGTCGGCGTCGGCGTCGCCGCTTCCGCCTCCGCCTCCGCCTCCGATTCGGCGGTCACTCCTCTGTCGTCCCCGCCGCCGCTTCGCTCTGGAGCGTCGTTATCTCGGCGCCGCGGTTCCGCCCGCCCGTCACCCGGACCGCGCCGTCGACGCCGGCGGCCGAGAGCGCGTCGCGCCCGGCGGCCCGCGCCGCCTCGGCGTGTGCCGCGTCCGTGACCGCGTACACGCACGGTCCCCACGACGACTGCCCGGCGCCGTAACACGCCGGCTCGTCGTCGAGCGCGGCGATCAGGTCGCCCACCGGCGGGCGGTAGACGCCCCCCTGCTCGTCGGCGTACCACGTCCCGTTCAGGCGGCCGACCGCGTCCACGGCCGCGCCGAACCGCTCGGCGCTGCCGTCGGCGACGGCCGGGAGCAGCCGCCGGGTCACCACGCCGGCGATGCGGTCTGCGACCGCCGGCTCGGCCCGCTCGACCACGGCGCGCATACTCTCGTCTTCCGCGTCGCCGTTGCGTCCGGCGTCGACGTCCGGGATCACGAGGAGGAACCGCCAGTCGTCGGGGACCTCGTGGCGGGCGGTGACGGCGGGGACCGTCCAGTTGCCGTCCTCCGGCCGCCGGGTCGTGAACTGCGCGGTCGGGTGTCCGCCGTCCAGCACGAACCCCCCGCGACGGAACGTCCCGACGCCGACGCCCGAGCGCCCGCCGCGGCCCAGGTCCGGCGCCAGCTCCCGGACGTCGGGGTCGCGGCCGTATGCGCCCCCGACGGCGGCGAGGACCGCCAGCGCGAGCCGCGTGCCGCTCCCCAGGCCGACGTGACGCGGCAGCGACGATTCGACGGTGACCGCGGCCCCGGGGACCTCGAGCAGGTCGACCGCGCGCTCGGCGTACTCACGCGCCGTCGGCGACCCGCAGTCGACGCCCGCGGCGCGCTCGGCGGTGACGACCGTCCGCGGCTCGTCGACGCCGACGCCGAGGCTGCCGTACAGCCGGTCGTGAGCGAGGCTGAGATTCAGGAACCCGAAGTGGATGCGGCCGCCGGTGGCGACCCGAACGCGACTCATTGTGCGCACCTACCGGCGGCGGCCCGTTGTCGGTTTCGACGGGGGCAACGCCTCCCGGTGTCGGAAGTCGGGACGGGACGGGACGGGACGGGAC
>JBDGUP010000096.1:0-4439 GCA_042215815.1 Haloquadratum sp.
GATCTTGGCGGTCGCGATCGGGTCGAGCGCGCTCGCGGGCTCGTCCATCAGGATGACCTCGGGGTCGGTGGCCAGCGCGCGGGCGATACAGAGCCGCTGTTGCTGGCCGCCCGAGAGCCCGAGCGCGTTGTCGTCGAGCCGGTCTTTGACCTCGTCCCAGAGCGCGGCCTGCTTGAGTGCGCGTTCGACCAGTTCTTCTTCTTCGTCGGACTGGTCCCGGCCGAGGAGCCGAGCCAGGATCCCCGTCTCGATGTCGCCGTGTTTGCGCGGGCCATACGAGATGTTCTTCCGGATCGATTTCGGGAACGGATTGGGCGCCTGAAACACCATCCCGACGCGTTTTCTGAGTTCGACGAGGTTCGTGTTCGGGCCGTAGATCTCCTCGCCGTCGAGCGTGACCGATCCGTCGACGGTCGCGGCCTTGATTCGGTCGTTCATCCGGTTGAGACACCGGAGGAACGTCGACTTCCCACACCCCGACGGGCCGATGAGGGCCGTCACGCTCTCTTTGGGAATGTCGATCGAGACGTCCTTCAGCGCGTGGTCGTCGCCGTAGTGGACGTCGAGGCTGTCGATAGACAGCTTCGGATCGCCGCTGAATCGGTAGTCCGTCCACGCCGGATCGATGTCTTCGACCGCTTCGCCGGCTGCTGTCGCCTGGCCGGTGGTTTCTCCCTCTTCGCTTCGCATCGTGTCGGTGATTGCTTCACTCATAGTCCAGTTTCCGTCTGAAGTACGTCCGGGAGGCGATGCCGATCGCATAGAAGACGAGTACGACGGCGAGGAGGACGAACGCGGTCGCCCATCCGCGTTCCGGAGAGCCGCTGACGCCGGCCGCGATGATCGCCCAGATCTGCGTGGGGAGCGCGGCCGACTCCTGGAGGAGAGCGGTGTTGATTACGAAGGGGGGGCGTGCCACGAACTTGAATCCCGAGAGCACGTGGACCGCTTCGGTGCTGTTCAGCGTCGATCCGAGGACGAGGATAAGCGGCGCCGTCTCGCCGGCGATCCGGCCGACGCCCAGGATGATTCCGGTGATCACCCCGGGCATCGCGGCCGGCAGCACGACGCTCCGGATCGTCTTCCACTTCGTGACGCCGAGTGCGGCACTAGCGTCGCGGTACTCGTCCGGGACCGACTTGATCGCCTCCCGACTCGTGATCAACACCAGCGGGAGGAGCATAAATCCGAGTACGAGCATCCCCGCGAGCAGCGAGCGGTCGCCGCCGAGCCGGGGGATCAAGAACGCGGCACCGAACAGCCCGAAGACGACGCTCGGCGTGCTCCAGAGGGCGCTCGTCGCGGTCTCGACGATTTGCGTGAACCGACCTTGTTCGGCGTACTCGGTCAGGAAGATCGCCGCGCCGACACCGAGTGGAACGGCGAACACCGTGGCGCCGATCACCAGCCACGCCGTCCCCACGACGGCGGGAAGGATCCCCGTCAGCTTGTCGGTCAGGGGGATGAACGGCCGCATCACGAACGGCCACTGCACGAAGGGGAAGTGCCCGACGAGCCGGACGCCCCGAAGCGCGTACGGCGCCCCCTTCACCGTCACGAACGCCACGATAGAGACCATCACCGCCAAGATACTGAACGCGGTGAGATACACGACGAAGTACGCGCCGAGTTCGCGACCGGACGCGCCGAACCGACCGCGGCTCTTCGCCGCGGCCCAGCCGCCGAGCAGGGAACAGAACGCGACCGCCAGTGGAATCGTCGCCGCGGCCGTAAAGCCGCCGGAGAACTGCGGGCCAGCGGGGTGCCATTGCCATCCCGGTTCGAGGAGACCGCTCACGAGGACGGCGCCGACGAAAAGCGAAACGAACGCGGGCGACGCAGTCGAGCCGATGTCCTCGCGCGGGAGGACCGTCACCGCGAACGCCCCGACTCCGCCGACGACGGAGGCGCCGACCCAGAGGAGTCCGCCGGAGACGACCGCCCCGACGACGCCGCCCACGACCAGGCCGACGACGCCGAAACCGAGTCCCGTGATCAGCCCGGCGCTCCGACTGGGATCTGTGTCGACGGCACCGACCCGGGACGCGAGGCCGAAACCGAGAACGGCGAGGCCGGCGACCGACAGGCCGAGGCCGAACAGTTTCGGGATCGTAAGTCCCGCTACGGAGGCCGAAAGCGGAACGAGCCGAACCAGCGCCGCGAGCGCGAGTAAGAACAGGATCGTCGTCAATCCGACGACCGCGTCCGCGGTCCGACCGAACACCGTCGCGCTCTCGCGGACGAGGCTCGTCTCGGTTCTCCCGCTCATTGTTCTCCCTTGAGCTGTTCTTTCATCCGCTGTTCGATGATCTGCGAGGCGACGCTGAGTCCAGAGACGATGACGAAGAGCAAGATCCCAGCCACGAACAGGACACTTATCGTCATCTCGGAGGCGGTCCCGTACTGGGTCGCGATCAGGCTAGTGAGCGTCGCGCTGGCGTCGAAGACGTCCCACAGCGGCTTCGGGAGGCCGATGCCCGCGGCCATAATCGCGGCGACGGCCATCGTCTCGCCGATCGCCCGTCCCAGGCCGAGGATGATCGCCGCGGAGATGCCGGAGATCGCCGACGGGATGGCGATGCTCTTCATCGTCTGCCACCGGGTCGCGCCCATCGCTATCGAACCGTCCTGCATCGACTCGGGGACGCTCGAGAGGGCGTCCTCGGCGACCGAAACCACCGTCGGAAGCGCCATCACTCCCACGACGAGCCCGGCGATGAGGAAGCTGGCCCCGTCGTCCAGAAACGCCGTCTGGACGAACCCGTTCAGCACGCGGAAGCCGATGTATCCGTAGACGATCGAGGGGATACCGGCGAGGATCTCGATACCGGGCTTGACGATCGCGCGGAGGTTCGCCGGTGCGATCTGGCTGATGAAGAGCGCTCCGAGCACGCCGAACGGGCCGGCGACGCCGGCCGCGATAACCGTGACGACGACGGTCGCCCAGATCATCGGAAGCAGGGAGTACAGACCGGCGTTCGGGTTCCAAAACCCCTTCTGGTCCGGAACGAGCAAGTCGATCCCGTGCGCGCGAATGGCGGGCGCGGCACTTATGAACAGATAGACGGTGATGAGTCCGAGCGTCAGTACGGTCGTGATCGTCGCGACCAGCGCCAGGAATCGCGCGAAGGCGGCCTGGTATGTGACCCAGCCGACTGCCGTCGCCGCAAGGAACGCGATCACGGGGAAGACGACGTAGCTCGGGGCGAACACGAAGAGCAGGACCGTCGCTACGAGCGAGAGGCTCCCGACGGCGACGAGTGCCGAGGCGTACCCGTCGGCGTCGGCGGCCGGCGCGAGCGCGTCGGTTGATACCCGGTCAAACATCTACGGTGCGGGGATACGTAAGGCGACGTTTTGATCGTTCCGCTCTGGACCGACGATCAGACCGGGTCCGGAAGCTTCTCGAGCTGGGCCTTCTGGCGGTCCTTGGGGAGCTTGAAGTAGTTGTTCGGCGCGACGAAGGTGTCCTGGCCGAAGTCGTGGAGGACCATCCGCAGGAACGCCGCTTCCTGTTTCGAGGTGCCGTCGAACGTGTACGCGTGGAGGTCGCGCGACAGCGGATACTCCTTCGCACCGAGGTTCTTGCCGTACTCGTAGGTCGTCCCCTTCCAGTTCAGGGCGATCGGAGTGACGCCCTGTGTGCCGACGAACGCGAGCGCGAGGTAGCTGATCGCGTTGTCGGCCTGTGCGACCGCCTGTGCGAGACGCTGGTTCTGTCCGAACCGGTTGTCGACCGACGTATCGGCTTTGGGATCGCCGAAGACGTTCGAGACGAACGCCGTTCGCGTCCCGGAGCCTTTGACGCGACCGAGCGTCTGGATCTCCTTGTCGGGACCGCCGAGTTCGCTCCAGTTGTTGATTCGGTCCTTGTAGATTCCCTTGAGTTCCTCGCCGGTGATCTCGGTCACGCCCGCCTCGGCGATCTCCGAGGAGACGACGATGGGCTGGCCGTCGACGCCGACGACGTGATCGACGAACTTGTCGTAGACGTCTTGACCCCAGTCGGGCTTTTCCGCCTGCACGGGCGCGCTCGAGTTGCCGATGTCGATCTGTCCGGCGCGGACCTTCTCGACGCCGGTTCCGGAGTGGCTCAGCCCAACGGTGACCAGGAAGGGGGCGTCGCCGCCCTCGCCGCCCTCGAAGCCGTAGAGGCCCCCCCAGTAATCTGCGAGTCGCTTCTCGGTCTGGATGCCGTACTCTTTGTGTGGCCAGTATTCCGTGTCGCTGGCGGGACGGTTAGCGTTCCAGTACGAGGACGCCGTGTTCATAATCGGGTAGACGGTAGAGGAGCCGCCGGCCTCCAGCGCGCCCACGTCGCCACCGGAACCGCCGCTTCCGCTCTGGGTGGCCGTGGCCGTGCCTTCGGCGTTCCCGCCGGAGGTCGTGGCCGTGCCTTCGGCGTTCCCGCCGGAACCCGAACAGCCGGCGAGTCCGGC
>JBDGUP010000083.1:0-4415 GCA_042215815.1 Haloquadratum sp.
CACAGCCCCGAGCGCCACGACATCCAGAGCCAGGAGACCCACGCGGCGACCTGGGTCACCTACCGGCAGCCCGTGCTCCGCGAGTACGCCGAACGCGAGGGCGAAGACATCGATCGGACCTACGAGGCGAACCCCGGGGAGGTCTGGGAGGAAGACGAGTTCTGGATGGACCTCTCCTGGCGGATCGACCCCGACGGCGAACTCGGCATCCGCGAGCACTTCGAGAGCCCCTACCGCGACGGCGAGGACGACGATCCCGCCCAGATGACGGTCGACGAGTACTACCGCTACGTCTTCGAGAACGACGAGGAACTCGTCGAAACCGCCGAAGAGAAGGGGATGGAACCGCTGGAGTATATGAAGCGCCACGGCGCCTTCGAGGCGAAGCAGAACCGCTACGAACTCCACGAGGACGAACTCGACCCCGCCGTGCTCTCCGCGGACGACGTCTACGTCGACGAGTACGGGACGATCCACCGGCTCGAAGCGGGCGCGAGCGTCGCAGCGGAGGCGGCCGAACCCGAGACGGTCGCCAACGGCGGCAGCGAGTACGAGTACCGCTCTGTCGACCGCGACGACATCGACGGCGAGACCGAGGTCGTCGGGGTGATGATCGACGGTGAGCCGAAACAGGGATTCCCGACGCCGACGGGGAAACAGCAGTTCTACTCGAAGACGCTCGAAGAGTGGGGCTGGGACGACGAGCAGTACTACCTGCCGCACTACATCAAATCCCACGTCCACCCCGAGAACCTCGACTACGACGAGGGCGAGATGGTGCTGGTGCCGACGTTCCGGCTGCCGACCCAGATCCACTCGCGGTCTTCGAACTCCAAGTGGCTCGAAGAGATCTCCCACAACAACCCGGTCTGGCTCCACAGCAAGGACGCCGAGCGACTGGGCGTCGAGACCGGCGATCTCGTCCGCCTCGAGACGGAGATCGGCTACTTCGTCAACGAGGTGTGGGTGACAGAGAGCATCAAGCCCGGGATCGTGGGGATGAGCCACCACATGGGACAGTGGAAGATCGACCGCGACAGCGACGGCGAGGCCGACGGCGACTACGACGAGGGCGGCGATCCCTACGGCAAGGTGACCGTCGATCTCAACAACGACGAGTCGATGTGGGGGATGCGCCAGACGTCCGGCATCAAGCCGTTCGAGTCGACCGACCCGGACTCCGAGCGCGTCTGGTGGAACGACGGCGGCGTCGCCCAGAACCTCACTCACGCGCCGCACCCGGATCCGATCTCCGGGATGCACGCCTGGCACCAGAAGGTGACCGTCACGCCGGCACAGGAAGACGACTACTACGGCGACATCTACGTCGACACCGAGAAGTCGATGGAGATCTACCGCGAGTGGGTCGAAAAGACGAAGCCCGCCCCGGGACCGGACGGCCTGCGCCGGCCGAAGTGGCTCAAGCGGCCGATTTCGCCGCCCACCGATCCCGACGAGGACGACGCGTGGTACGTCGACGGTCCCGTCGGCCGGGCAGAGCGCTGGGACCCCGACACCCAGTCGGTGACCGAGACCGAGGGAGACGCGGCCGGGGATGGCTCGCCGGCCGCGGGCGACGACTAAGCGTATGGGGACGGGACAACCGGCGGCCGATCACGCGACCCGGGTAAGCGAGGCGCTCGCCGAGGCCGGGATCGCGACGGATCTCACCTTCGCCGGACTGACCGACCTCGACGCGATCGACGTCTCGGTCGCCGGCGGTACGGCGACGGTGACGGTCACGCTCCCGGTCCCGGCGGCGGACGCGCGGGCGTCGATCGAACGCGACGTCGAAGCGGCAGTAGAGCGCGTCGACGAAATCGACCGCGTCGAGTGCCGCTTCGAGCCGGCCGCCCCCGATCTCGCCGCGGCAGTCGACCCCATCCCCGACGTGAAGAACGTCGTCGCGGTCGCGTCGGGGAAGGGCGGCGTCGGGAAGAGCACGGTGGCGGTGAACCTCGCGACCGCGCTCGCGTCTACGGGCGCGTCTGTCGGTCTCGTCGACGCCGACATCTACGGGCCGAACGCCCCGGCGATGCTGGGTCTCGGCGAGCGGACGCCGGATGCGAACCTCGACGACGAGATCCAGCCGCGCGAGGCCTACGGCGTGCAGGTGATGAGTATGGACTTCCTCGTCGGCGAGGACGACCCGGTGATCTGGCGCGGGCCGATGGTCGAGAAGTTCATTACACAGCTGTTCGCCGACGTCGACTGGGGGACGCTGGAGTACCTGCTCGTCGACCTTCCGCCCGGGACCGGCGACGCGCACCTCTCGGTCGTCCAGCAGCTCCCCGTGACCGGCGCGGTCATCGTGACGACGCCCGAACCCGTCGCGGCCGACGACGCGAGCCGCGGTCTCCGCGGGTTCGCCGAGTACGACGTGCCGATCCTCGGCATCGTCGAGAATATGGCGAGCTTCGAGTGTCCGGACTGCGGGAGCGACCACGACATCTTCGACGACGGCGGCGGCGCACAGCTGGCCGCGGAGTTCAACGTCCCCGTGCTCGGCGAACTCCCGCTCGATCCCGCCGTCGGCACGCTCGGCGCTGCGGCCGGCGACGGAGGGGACACCGGCGGCGACCCGCCCGGCATCTCGATCCCGGGACTCGGCCGGCTGCAACTCCCCCGGCTCCGCGCCGAGCGCGAGCGGCCCGAGACGGCGCCGCCGATCGCGGTCCGGGACGACGGCGGGACCCTCCGCACCGCGGTCGAGTTGTTGGCGACGCGAACGGCGGCACGGATCAGTCAGTACGCGGTCGAGCGGGCCGACGAGAGCGGGTCCGACGGGGACGGCTGACAAGAGACATTATGACGCCACCCCGGTCGGCCGCAAACGCCGACAGAATTTTACACCGCGTGGTCGACCGTCGCGTATGCCACACGAGTGCGGATTCCTCCGCGAGCTGCCGCTGGAGTCGGACCAGGTCTCATTCGATCCGGACGCCCGCTCGGAGTTCGAGGCGGATTACGGAACGGCCGCCGGCGAAGAGCGCGCCCCGGACGCGGTCGTCTGGCCCGAGTCGCGGGACGACGTCGTGGCGGTACTGACAGCCGCGAACGAGCACGAGGTCCCGGTGACGCCCTACGCGGCGGGATCGGGGACAGAGCGCAACGCGGTCCCGACGGCGGGCGGGATCACACTCGCGATGACCCGGATGGATCGGATCTGCGAGGTTCGGCCGGCGGACATGCAAGTCGACGTCGAGCCGGGCGTGATCGGCGACGACCTGAACGACGCGATCGCCGACGAGGGGCTGTTCTTCCCGGCGTTCCCGCAGTCGGCGGCCTTCTCGACCGTCGGCGGGATGATCGCGACCGACGCCAGCGGCATCCGGACCGTGAAGTACGGCGAGGTCCGCGAGTGGGTGCTGGAACTCGAAGTGGTGCTCGCCGACGGCACGGTACTGGAGGTCGGCAGCAAGGCGCGGAAGACCTCGGCCGGCTACAACCTGCTCGACCTCTTCGTCGGGAACGAGGGGACGCTGGGCGTCATCACGCGCGCGACGCTCGACCTCACCGTGCGACCCGCCCGGAGCGTCGGCGGCCGCGCCGTCTTCGCGTCGCTCGACGACGCCACGGGCGCCATCACTGACGTGGTCCGGTCGGGGATCGACGTCTCGACGATCGAGTTGATCGACCCGCTGACGGCCGAGATCACCAACGCGTACACCGGCGCCGACCTCCCGGCGACGCCGATGGTCTTCTTCGAGGTGCACGGCCGGGGCGCCGACACCGAGGTCGACGCCCTGCGGCAGACGTTCGAGCGATACGACGCGACCCGGATCGACAGCGCCGTCGACGACGACGAGATGGCGGAACTCTGGCGCGCCCGCCGGGAGGTGGGCCACGCGCTCAAAGAGTGGGACCCGGATCTCGAACTGCAGACGGTCGGCGACGTGACGGTCCCGCTGGGGTCGTATCCCGAGATGATCCGGTACATCGGCGACGTCGCCGACGAGTACGACCTGCCGATCCCGGCGTTCGGCCACGCCGGCGACGGCAACGCCCACTACGCAGTCCTCTGTGACCGCGACGACCCCGACGAACTGGAGCGCGCGAAGGCTGCCACCGAAACGATCATCGAGGAGGCGATCGAGATGGGCGGGACCTGCACCGGCGAACACGGCATCGGCGTCGGCAAGCGGTCCTACCTGGAGATGGAGTACGACGAGGCGACCCTCGGGGCGATGCGAGCGGTCAAGGACGCCTTCGATCCCAACGGGATCTTGAACCCGGGGAAGATCTTCCGGTGATACTGTCTCTTGTCACTGTGTACCGCTGGTTCGCCACCCCGTTCCGGCGAACCAGCGGTACGGACTGATACTGTCGGACAGACGTTCGTGAATCAGCTCGGCACCTCGGGGTGCCGAGACGCGTCACAGCGTTCTGTCCGACAGTATGCCAATAGACAGTAT
>JBDGUP010000091.1:0-4329 GCA_042215815.1 Haloquadratum sp.
GTGACCGTCCCGAGTGACCGTCCCGAGTGACCGTTCGGGTCGGTGTCCGCCTTCCCGGGCCGGCGAAAGCGGGCAGCCGAACGTTACCACTGCGCGAACGGCACGCCGCTGGCTGCCCGCTCGAGGTAGGCCGCCTGCATTTCGCGGACGGCCGCGGGAAGCGAGGCGCCGTCTCCGAGCGCCTCGCGCACCCGCTCGCGCTTCCACGCGCTCGGCGACACGTGGGCGGTCTCGCGGCGCGCCTCGATCGGAGCGAGCGCCCACTCGATCGTCTCGGCGCCGACGCCGAGGTCGTCGAGGCCGCGACGCGCCAGCGCGAAGAGTTCGTCGTAGATCTCTCCCGTCGCGGTCGTGTCGTCGCCGTCGCGCGTCACCCAGCGGAGGTCCGCGTCCGGCCCGTCGTCGACCGCGGCGTAGAACGAGACGCGCGCGTCGTCCCACGGGAGCGTCGCGAGCGGGTGGTCCGTCGCGTCGACGCCGCACAGCAGGCCGACGACGAGCGCCTGCAGACCGACCGTGTCCCTGAGCGTCGGCTGCGTCGGCAGCGGCCGGTATTCGATCCGAACCGACGCCCCGTCCGCGCCCGGCGACGGGTCGCCGTCGACGCCCCGCGGCACGTCGCCGCCGAACACCGGCCGCACCCAGCGCCAGTACGTTCCGCGCTTCGCGTCGAACGCGGGATAGCGGTCTTTCAGCCCCGCGTGCCCCTTGTCCGCGCTGCCGCTTTCGGCGTCTTTCCCCTCGTCGAGGTCGGGGACGGCAACGAGCGTCGGGTCGGCCGCGATCCGGTCGATCAACGCCGCGACGCTGTCGACGTCGCGGGGGACCCGGCACTTTCTCGACCCCTCGTCGACGGAGCGCTCGAAGATCGGGATCCGGTGCTCGTGGGGCGCCCGGCCGATCAGCGTCGCCGGATCGTCGCCGCCGACCGACTCGTAGCGATCGGCCGGCAGGAACGGCGAATTCGCCGAGAGCGACAGGACCGGCCCCATCGTCCGGGTGGCGACGTTGAGGTACCGCGGCACTGCCGCCGGCTCGGGGAGTTGGAGGTGCGGCTGCATCGAGGTCGCGAGCGACTCCACGAGCAGCGACCGCGCGTCGGCCAGGCCGGGAAGGTCCATCTCGATCCGGCCGCCGTTGCGGTCGCGGATCACCTGGTCGAGCGCGACGTACCGCGGCACGGGCCGCATATGCGTCGCGCAGAAGACGCCCTCGGTCTCTGTCCCCGCTTCGAGGTACTGCATCGTCCCTCCTTCGGGGGGGACGGTCCACATCGCGTCGAAAACGAGCCCGAGACCGTCGTCGCCGAGGACCGACGCGACGGTCTCGGAGACGTCGTGCAGTTCGTCGAACTGGCGCCGGAAGCCCGCGTCGCTCGCGACGTCCGGGGACGTGTGCAGCTCCGCGTTGTGGACGCCGAGTTCTCGGCTACACCCGTCGACGTCGAAGAGGGCCTCGGGCGCGGTCGCGATCCGCCCCGCGTCGTCGACGACGTAGGCTTCGAGTTCGAGACCGAGGGCGAACGCCTCGGCGTCGAAGACGCCGTCGCGGACGTCGTCCTGGAGCGACCGGGCCTCTCTCTCGACGCGTCGTTCGAACGCGGCCCGCCGCGCCGGGTCGAGCGCGTCGCGGGCGGCGGCGATCGTATCGGTCATCGTCTACCGTTCGCAACCGACGGCTACTGATAATGACGGTTGTAGTCTCTTCCCGGTGCTCGCCGACACGGGGCGGCGAGCACCGGTACAAAGTCACAACCGTCAGTATGATACTGTCGACTGCTACTGATAGGGATTATCGCCTGTTCATTTATTCTCGCCATACCGTCCGGCGAGAATTCTATGAGGACTTGCGATAATCCCGATACTGTCGGACGAACCCGTTGATATGCTCGTCCTCCCACGGTGGATACGCAGGAGTATCAGGACGTTCGTCCGACAGTATCTGACTCCCCTCGTCTCTTTCCGAGCTTCTTCCTTCTTTCCGGTGCTCACCGAGTGGACGAACATCGGTATTTTCAATCGCAAGCGGGATACAGACCGTATGAGCGACAGCGAGAGCGAGGGAAGTCGGCCGGGCGATACGATGCGGGAGCGCGTGCCGGAGAGCAGTCGGAAGTTCTGGCTGCTGTTGAGCGCGAACCGGTGGTTGGTCGCCGCCGGCATCGCAGGCGGCGTGTTCCTCGCGCTCGTCATCGTCGGGCAACTCCACCCCATCGGGATGCCGGCGCTATTCAGCCGAGCGGACCCCCTCGAGACGCTGTTCCAGGGGCTTCTCACCTCGATCATCACGGGCGTCACGCTCGTGCTCACGCTCAGCCAGCTCGTCCTCTCTCAGGAACAGGGACCGGTCGGCGACCAGCGCGAACGGATGGAGGGCGCGATGGCCTTCCGGAAGGACGTCGAGGACGTCATCGAAGAGCCCGTCAGTCCAGCACAGCCCTCGGCGTTTCTCCGGTCGCTCGTGAAGCTCACGAAGCGGCGCGCCGAAGCCGTCTCGAACGCCATCCGTGACATCGACGACGAGAGGCTCACAGAACAGGTCGAAGAGTTCGTCGGAAACGTCGAAGAGAACGCAGACTCCGTCCGTAGCAACCTCGAAGACTCCCAGTTCGGCGAGTTCGACGTCGTGTTCTCTGCACTGAACTACAACTACTCCTGGAAACTGTACGCCGCTCGCCGCATCCGCGCGGAGAACGAAGACGCCCTCACAGAGGACGCCCGCTCGGCGTTCGACGAACTCATCGACGCGCTCGAACTGTTCGGGCCGGCGCGCGAGCACTTCAAGACGCTGTACTTCCAGTGGGCACTGATCGATCTCTCCCGTACGATGCTGTATGCGTCCGTCCCCGCGCTCGTCACGGCCGTCGCGGGCGTCCTGTATCTGGAACCGACGCTGTTCCCGGGGACCGTCTTCGGCGTGCGAACCCTCGTCGTGGTGGTGAGCGCGGCCGTCGCCGTCTCCCTGCTGCCGTTCGCGTTCCTGTTGTCCTACATCCTCCGCATCGCCACCGTGACGAAACGCACGCTCTCTATCGGACCGTTCATCCTTCGGGAGACGGATCGGTCTCGCGACCTCGACTGGGGCGAGACCGAAACGAAGAGCGGAGAGAGCGCGGGCGTCGGCGACGAGGGCGAATCATAGCGGGGGAGTGTCGCACGTCCGCACCGAACCCCCGCCGGAGGGAGGGTGAAAATCCCGAAGCGAGCCGCCCACCGATCATATGCTGTCGGACGAACCCGTTGGGACTCTCGTTCCCTCCGGCGGATTTCCAGGAGTGTCATAATGACGGTTGTAACCATTGGTATTCGGTTAAGCCCAAACAGGAGATTCTGTGAAGTTTGAGCACCGGCCGGTTCCACCGCGTACGCCCGACTCATAATGACTAGTCTCACTGTGTACCGGTGATCGCCACCCACGGTCACGGCGATCACCGGTAAGAAACGAGACTAGTCATTATCAGGCAATCTGGGGCGGCGAGCACCGGTACATAGTTACAACCGTCATTATGACAATAGATATTATCAGGACTTCCGTCCGACAGAGTATGCCGAGGAGACGATCGGTTCGGCCACCCGGCCCGCGCGGCAGCGGTCGTTGAAACTCGTTGCACGCCCGCAGAGTCGTTAATCACACTATCTGTGAACTACGTCCTGAAGAATGAAACACGAAGGTGCCACCGCCCCCGACTTCACGTTACCAGGAACGAGTCCCGCTGGAGACGGAATCCAGGTCTCACAGTATCAACTGACTGATGCGCTGGAAGACGGTCCCGTCCTACTCAACTTCTATTTGTTCGATTTCCACCCGTCGTGTACGGACAACCTCTGTGATCTCCACGATCTGATGTGGTTTGATATCGATGAGTCAGTGACGGTTTTCGGCATCTCTACGGACCGGTCCTTCAGTCATCACGCGTTCGCAGACGAGGAAGAATTGGGGTATACGCTGCTTTCCGATAGCGACGGCAGCGTCGCCGCCGCCTACGACGTACTGTACGACGAATTCGAAAACCACAAGCAGATAGCCAAGCGGTCCGTCTTCGTCATCGATACGGAACGGACGATCCAGTACGCGTGGAGTACGGATGATCCCGCTACACAGCCACCCTGGGACGAAATCGAGGGCGTCATCAGTGAACTGCACACGGGAGGGTGACGCCGGCTCATATACTGTCGGACAGAACGATGTGACGCGTCTCGGCACCCCGAGGTGCCGATCTGATTCACGAACGTCTGTCCGACAGTATGAACTCTAGAGGACTTTGCGACACGACCAATCACTCTCTGAGACTCTCTTTCGCCTTCCTCGCCGCGTCCGCCACGTCGATGT
>JBDGUP010000070.1:0-4287 GCA_042215815.1 Haloquadratum sp.
ATTAGTCGTCGGCGGGCGCCGAACTGTCGCCGCGCGAGACGCCGGTGCCGGGGCCGACGTCGATGCCGAGTTCGTCGAGGCGCTCGTCGGGGACGACGCCGTCGATCCACTCGCGTCGCTCGTAGTACTCGTCTTTCATCTTCTCTAGCTCACAGAGCTGCCCCTCGGCGCCGCCCTGTCCCGGGATGGCTTCGTCGCCCTCGACGAAGCGGCCGGGGAGGTCGTCGTCGTCGCCGTCGAACCCGGCGAGGTTGTTGTAGTAGCGCTCGAGGGTGTAGATGCGGTCGCCCGCCTCCATCAGCTCGTCTTCGGTGAGGTCGCGGCCGGTCATCCCGTTGTACTGGGTCACGTACTCGTCGATGCCCTCCGCGAAGGCGTTGAACTTGCAGATGTCGAACGAGTCGGAGATGGCGTGGAGGTCCTGGAAGAGCGCGCACAGCTCGCCCTTGCCCTCCCACTCGCCGGGATCGACCTTCTCCGGGATGCCCAGGATCTCCGCCGAAGGGGTGTAACCGCGGAGGTGACACGCGCCGCGGTTCGAGGTGGCGTAGCCGATGCCCATCCCCTTCATCGAACGGGGGTCGTAGGCGGGGATCGTCTGTCCCTTGACCGCCAGCGAGTTGTCGCGGGCGTCGCGCTCTTCGGCGACCCGGCGGGCGCCCTTCGCGAGCAGTTCGCCGAGTTCGGAGCTGTGGTGGCCCATCTCGTCGAGGAGTTCGATCATACGCTCTGTGTCGCCCCACTCGATCCCGTCGTCGAGGTCGTCGAGCTTGCCCTCCTCGCTCATCTCCATCGCCATCGCGAGCATATTCCCGGCGTCGATGGTGTCGATCCCGAGGTCGTTGCACCTGTGTATCATCACGGCGATGGAGTCGCGGTCGTCGTTCATCGAGTTCGGGCCGAGCGCGAACGCCGACTCGTACTCGTAGGACTCGCCGCGGACGTTCAGCTCTTCGCCCTTGTGCTCGTAGGTGACTTCGGTCTCCTTCTTACAGGCCACCGGACAGGAGTGACACGTGGGCTCGTCGACCAGGATGTTCTCGCGGACGTTCTCGCCGGAGACGTGTTCGGCGTCGATGTTCGGCTCGCTGGGGTCTTCTTCGGCCTCCGAGTGCGTCGAGGTGTATTTCCCATTGCGGGTCGGCAGGCCGTCCATCTCCTCTGTGAGGTTCATCAGGACGTTCGTGCCGTACTGCGAGAGGCCGCCCTCGTTGGGCGCGGTGACGTCCGACTCGCGGATGAGCTGCATCGCCTGCTGGTAGCCCTCGGTGAACGTCTCCGGGTCGGCCGCCTTCGGCATATCCGTCCCGGACTTGACGACGACCGCTTTCAGGTTCTTCGAGCCCATCACACAGCCGGTGCCGCCGCGACCCGAGGCGCGGTCGTCCTCGTTGACGATGCAGGCGAACTTGGTGCCGTTCTCGCCGCCCGGACCGATCGCCATCGCCGAGAGGTTCTTGCCGAACTCGCCGTCGTGGTCCGCCTCGATCCTGTCCATCGCGTCGTGGACGCCGAGACCCCACAGCTCCGAGGCGTCGCGGAGTTCGACCTCGCCGTCCTCGACGTAGGCGTAGACCGGCTCGTCGGCCTGGCCCTCGAAGAGCAGGCCGTCGAAGCCGGCCCACTTGAGCCGCGCGCCGGACCAGCCGCCGTGGTGGGAGTCGGTGACGGTCCCCGTCAGCGGCGACTTGGTACAGACGGCGATCCGACCGCTCATCGGCGCCTGCGTGCCCGTGAGCGGGCCGTTCATAAACGCGAGCAGGTTCTCGGGTCCCTCGGGGTCGACGTCGGGCCCCTGGTCGAACACGTACTTCACGCCGAGACCGCGCCCGCCGATGTACTTCTTTGCGTCCTCGTCGTCGATTCCCTCGTAGTCGACCTCGCCGCTCGTGAGGTCGATGCGAGCGACGTGGTCGTTGAATCCTCCCAGATCAGTCATAGTTAATGTCCGTTGTTACATACGTGCCGAATTCTGTTAGTCGTTGCCGCTGCCGAGTAACTGATATCGATTACCTCCTCGTGGCTCCGAGTGGAAAACCACCGCGGGGGAGACGACGGTGATTTACCCGCCCGTCGGCTACGGAACGCCAATGAGTCAACCGAGCCCCGAGGTCTACGAGCGGGGGAAGGGGATGGACGCGCACAACCAGGCGATGCGCGAGATCCGGTCCGAAAAGGAGCGCCACTACGACCCCCACGAGCCGACGCGCGTCTGGCTCGACGAGGACAACACCCCGGACGGGGTGGTCCGGTCGCTCACGATCATCCTCAACACCGGCGGCTGTCGGTGGGCCCGCGCCGGGGGGTGTACGATGTGCGGCTACGTCGCCGAGTCCGTCGAGGGCGGCAGCGTCGGTCACGAGGCCCTGATGGACCAGATCGACGTCTGTCTCGAACACGAGACCGAGAACGCGGACGAGCCTGCAGACCTGGTCAAGATCTACACCTCGGGGTCGTTCCTCGACGAGCGCGAGGTCGGCGCCGAGACGCGGACCGCCATCGCCGAGACGTTCGCCGACCGCGAGCGGATCGTCGTCGAGTCGCTCCCCGACTTCGTCGACCGCGAGAAGATCGCCGACTTCACCGACCGCGGCCTCTCGACCGACGTCGCGATCGGCCTGGAGACCGCCACGGACCGCGTGCGCCACGACTGCATCAACAAGTACTTCGACTTCACCGACTTCGAGGCGGCCTGCGCGGAGGCGCGCGCGGCCGACGCGGCCGCCGCGGTCGACGCCGGCATCAAGGCGTATCTCCTCTTGAAGCCGCCGTTCCTCTCCGAGTCCGAGGCCGTCGAGGATATGGTCTCGTCGGTCCGGAAGTGCGCCGCCGTCGACGGCTGTCACACCGTCTCGATGAACCCCACGAACGTGCAGGGGTACACGATGGTCGACGAGCTGTTCTTCGCGGGCGGCTACCGGCCGCCGTGGCTCTGGTCGGTCGCGGCGGTACTGGAGCGGACCGCGGACGTCGACGCCATCGTCGTCTCCGACCCCGTCGGACACGGCTCGGACCGCGGCGCCCACAACTGCGGCGAGTGCGACGACCGGGTCCAGACGGCGATCAAGGACTTCGACAGGCGGCAGGACCCCTCGGTCTTCGAGCAGGTCTCCTGTGAGTGTGAGGCCACCTGGGAGTACGTCGTCGACGAGGAGACGAGCTACGGGATGCCGCTGGCGCGGTAGGAGTTCCGAGGGGCGGCACAGCAGAGCAGACTGTTTATTATCAGGCGAACGCTTCCAACACGCCCGCGCCGCCGACGCTCCGCCCGAGGTCGGAAAGCGTCGCGCGCTCGGGGTGCGGCATCATCACCGCGACGGTCTCGCGTTCGCCGGTGATGCCGGCGACGCTCCCGCGAGAGCCGTTCGGGTTCGCCGCGTCCGTGACGTTCCCCCGCGCGTCGCAGTAGCGGAAGAGGATCCGGTCGTCGGCGCGGAGGTCGTCGTAGCGTTCGTCGCCGATCTCGAAGCGCCCCTCGCCGTGGGCGATCGGGATCTCGATCACCTCGCCCTCGTCGTAGGCGGCGGTCCACGGCGTGTCGGCGTTCTCGACGCGGAGGTAGGTCGACTCACACTGGAAGCGCGCGCTCGCGTTCGTGGTGAACGCGCCGGGGGTCAGCTTCGCCTCGCAGCCGATCTGGGCGCCGTTGCAGACGCCGAGGACGGGCAGCCCCGACTCGGCGGCCTCGCGGACGTCGTCCATAATCGGCGAGTGGGCCGCCATCGCGCCCGCCCGGAGGTAGTCGCCGTAGGAGAAGCCGCCCGGCAGGACCACGCCGTCGATCCCCGGGGGGAGGCCGTCTTCGTGCCAGACGCGCTCGGCGTCGACGCCGACGTGCCCGAGGGCACGAACCGCGTCGCGGTCGCAGTTCGACCCGCCGAACTGGACGACGGCGACCGTCACGGCGACCACCGCCCGTGGGAGGCGACGGGAGTCGCGGTCGGAGACGCGGCCGTCATCAGGCTTCTGTCACCTCGACGTCGTAGTCGTGGATCGTCGGGTTCGCGAGCAGGCGCTCTGCCATCTCGTCGGCGCGGTCGGCCGCGGCGTCGGCCGACTCGGCGTCGAGGTCCAGCTCGAACTGGTCGGCGGACCGCAGTTCCGCGAGCTCGAAGCCGAGGCGCTCTAGGGCGCGCTTCGTCGTCTCGGCCTCGGGATCTAACACGCCCCGCTTGAGGCGGACCGTCACCGTCGCGGTGTACGTCGTCATCGAATACTACTGCGCGGTCGTGTCTAAAAGACGTTTTGGAGTGGTTCGGCAGTCCACGGACTTCTATAGGGAGTATC
>JBDGUP010000097.1:0-4202 GCA_042215815.1 Haloquadratum sp.
GTGTACCGCTGGTTCGCCACCCCGTTCCGGCGAACCAGCGGTACGGACTGACAATAGACAGTATGAGTATCGCAAGTCTTGATAGGTTTCTCGCCGGACGGTACGGCGAGGACCTATGCACAGTTGCGGTAATCGCTATCGCCGTCCCGTCGAGTACCCGGAACCGATGACGATCATCGGCCTCGACGACACCGACTCCCGCGAGCGGGGGATGTGTACGACCTACCTCGCGACGCGGCTCGCCGCGGCTATCGCCGAGGTCGGCGGGACGGTCTCCCGGAAGCTCCTGGTGCGCCTCAATCCCGCCGTCGAGCACAAGACCCGCGGGAACGCCGCGCTCGCACTCCACACCGACATCGACCCGGACCGCGCCCTGGACCTCGCGGTCGCCGAACTCGAACCGCTCGCGGCCGTCGAGGATCCCCGGACGAGTCCGGGTGTCGTCGTCGCCGGCGTCGACGCTCCCGACGACCCCCCACAGGCGGTGTCGTCGTTCGCCCGCCGGGCGGTCCGCGACGTCCTCGATCGAGAGACCGCGGTCGACCTGGCCGAGCGCGTCGGTTACGCCCACCGCGGCTGGGACGGCGGTCGCGGCCGGATCGGCGCGCTCGCCGCGGTCGGCGCGTGGGACGCGTTCGACGAGTGGACCTACGAGCACATCGCCTACCGCGAGTTCGACCGCTGCGGGACGCCCCGCGAGGTCGACGAGGCGTCCGTCTTCGACGCCGCGGACGCGTTCTACCCCGACGCGTGGGACACGGTCGACCGCGCGGAGGGCGAGGCCGTCTGCGTCCCGAACGCTCCCGGGCCGATCCTCTACGGCATCCGCGGCGACGACGCCGAGACCGTCCGCGACCTGGCGGCGCGAATCGAGAGCGAACCGGTCGAACGCGAGGCGACGTTCGTCACGAACCAGGGGACCGACGCCCACCTCCGCGACGGAACCCCCGACGGCCTCCGCGACGGACGGGCCTATCGCCTGGACGGGACTGTCGCCACCGACCCGGAGACCCGCCCCGGCGGACACGTCTTCATCGAACTCGAAGACCCGGCGTCTTCCGGCGACCCCACCGAGTGCGTCGCGTTCGAGCCGACAAAGCGCTTCCGCGACCGCGTCCGGAACCTCCGTTCCGGCGACGAGGTGACCGTCTGCGGCGAGGTGGCAGACGGCACGGTCAAACTGGAGAAGTTCGCGGTCCGCGCCCTCCGTCGGACCGAAGAAACCACGCCCGTCTGTCCGGAGTGCGACCGGACGATGGAGAGCGCCGGGCGGGACCAGGGGTATCGGTGCCGGGACTGCGACACGTCGGCGCCCGGTCCCGCGACGGTCGCGGTCGACCGCGACCTCGACATCGGCTGGTACGAGGTCCCGCCCTGCGCCCGCCGTCACATCGCGAAGCCGCTCGTCCGCGGCGGCTTCGACGCCCCGACGCACCCGGAGCGGTGATCCAGCGGGTCGTGGTCGTCCCCACGAGCGCTGGGGGATATATAGCTCGGCTACGCTTCGACCACCAGGATCTCCGTGTTGGCGCGGCGGTCGACGTACTGGCTGCCCGACGGCGGCTTCACGTCCACGACGAGCGTTCCCGTCTCCTGGTTCGCGCGGGTGTCGGGCGCGACCGTGACGGTCGCGACCCCCCTCTCGTTCGACCTTGCGGTCGCCACGCCCTCGATGTCGGCGCTGCCGTCTTTGACTATCACGGTCGCGCCCTCGACGCCGTCGCCGTCGTCGTCGACGACCATCAGTTCGAGTTCCTGCTCGCCCGGCTGGACGACGTCCGGCGTCGGCCGCACGTCGAGTTCCGAGACGGCGAGACCCTGCACCCCCGAAAGCATATTCAGCATCACGCTCATCGTGGCCACGCCCACCACGAGGGCGATGACCAGTCTGATCGGGAGTCCTTCGATCGCGCGGTCGTCTGCGGCGAACCGTCGGAGTTCGTCGAGCATACCGGCCGTGGTCCCGTTTCGGTATATAAATACTCGCCCCAGGGTTTATGCGCGGACGGGCGGCCAGTGGCCCCGATGCAACACGAAGTGCTCGGACGGCGTGGGTGCGGACCCACCACCAACCCGGACGCCGGCACGGCTACCCCCGCCGCCCGGTCGGACGCCGGCGCGGGCGCTCTCGCTCCGGGGCCGGTCGGTCGAATCGGCCACCACCGCGCTCGCGACGGGAGTCGCGGCGGCCCGGTCGCCATCGACTTCGACCGCCCACACGCCGCACTGGTGGTCGGCAAACGCGGCTACGGCAAGTCCTACACCCTCGGGGTCCTGGTCGAAGAAGCCGCCCGAACGCCCGGCATCGCCCCGGTGGTCGTCGATCCGATGGGCGTCTTCTCGGGGCTCGCGGCGCCGCCGGCAGACGCGGACGCCGAGCCGGTGCCGGCGCGCGTCGTCGACGCGCCGACCGTTCGCGCCGACGCCGTCCCGCCGTCTCGCTGGCCGCGGCTCGTCGGCGCCGACCCGGACGCCCCGGTCGGGGCGCTCGTCTGGCACGCGGCGGCCGACTCGTCGACCCTCGCAGAAATGCGGGAGGTCGTCACGGACGCCGACGCCCCCGCAGGCGTGCGTCGCGCGGCCGCGAACCGCCTCCGTCGCGCCGCCGCCTGGGAGGTCTTCTCGCCCGACGGCCTCGACGCCCGGGCGCTCGCCGGCGGCGAAGCGACGATCCTCGACTGCTCCGGGCTGGACGACGCGCCTGCGAACGCGGTCGTCGCCGGCGTCGCCGCGGCGCTGTACGACGGGCGGCTCGGCCGCGACGCGGGAGCCGAGGACGGCAGCGTCGATCGCCTCCCGTGGCTCTTCCTCGACGAGGTCCACGTCTACTTCGGGGGCGTCGCCGCGGGACCGCTCCGCACGATCCTCACGCGCGGACGCGCCCCCGGCGTCTCGCTCGTCGCCGCGACGCAGCGCCCCAGCGCGCTCCCCGACGTCGCCGTCTCGCAGTCCGACCTCCGCGTCGTCCACCGGTTGACCGCCGGGCCGGACGTCCGCGCGCTCGCCGCGGCGGACCCGGCCTACGTCGACGCCGACGTGACCGACGCGATGCCGACCGCCCCCGGCGAGGCGCTCGTGATCGACGACGCGGCGGAGGCGGTCCGGACGGTGGCGATCCGCGAGCGGGACACCCCCCACGGCGGGGCGAGCCCCCGCGCGTCACGGGTCGCGGCGGCCGCGTCGCGGTCGTCGACCGAAACCGACGAGTAGGCGGCCGCCCGACTCCCGCTCGATGGCCGATCGGCTCGTTCCGCTCCTCGTCGCACTCGGCGGGTTCTGCGGTGCCGTCTCGCGCTCGCTCGTCGGCGCGGCCGTCCCCGGGTCCGAGCCGCTGGGCACGCTCGCGGTGAACGTCCTCGGGAGTTTCGTGCTCGCGCTCTCTGTCGGTGCCGTCCGATCGCGGCGGTTCCGCTTCTTCCTCGCGACGGGTCTCCTCTCGTCGTTCACGACCTACAGCACGTTCGCGGTCCAGACGGCGTCGCTCGGCGCGGTGTGGGGGGTCGCGAACGTCGCGGCCAACTACGCCCTCGGGGTCGCCGCCGCGCTGGCCGGACTCGAAGCGGGGAGGCGATTCGCGTGAGCGGGACCGTCACGCTCCCGCTCGCCGTCGGTCTCGGCGGCGCACTGGGCGCCGTCTGCCGATACGCCGTCGACGTCGCGCTCGGGGGAGGCCGCCGGAGCACGTTCGCCGTGAACGTCCTCGGAAGCGTCGCGCTCGGGGCGGTCGTCGCCGCCGCGCCGTCGGATCCGACCCTCGCGCTCGTCGGAACCGGATTCTGCGGCGCGTTCACGACGTTCTCGTCGTTCGCGGTCAACGTCGCCGAGGCGGTCGCCGACGACCGGCGGCGACTCGCACTGCTGGACGCCGCCGGGACGCTTCTCGTCGCGCTCGCGGGCGTCGGTCTCGGACGGCTGCTCGTCGGACTCTGATATCCTGTCGGACGAACCCGTTGGGACCCTCGCACCCCGTGTCCGGGAGACCCAGGAGTAGCAGGACGTCCGTCCGACATATATATTCCCGCGTTTGCGTATGTGCGGCTCGCACTCGCCGCAAAATACGCCCGAGGCGGGATTTGAACCCGCGTCACGACCGTGACAGGGTCGTATGATGGGCCACTACACCACCCGGGCACACACCGGAGCACAACAGAACGCCCGAGGCGGGATTTGAACCCGCGTCACGACCGTGACAGGGTCGTATG
>JBDGUP010000089.1:0-4202 GCA_042215815.1 Haloquadratum sp.
CCGCCGAGCGCCGCCAACGGGGGTCGCGATCCGGCGGGACACAGCGACGATACACGTTCCCTGTCGGGTTCGGACCCGCCCATTTTATGCTACGTCGCCGTTCGCCTTCGGTCGATGGACCGATCGGAGTTCGTCGCTGGTCTGCGAGACGCCGCGCCGACGCTGCCGCCGAACGTCCCGTTCGGAATGCTGTTCGGCGCGACCGCCGTTCAGGTCGGAATCGATCCCGCGGCGGCGACGGCGCTTTCGCTTTTCACGTTCGCCGCGATGGCCCAGATGGCCGCCGTGGAGTTGCTCCGGTCGGGGGCGGAACTGCCGGTCGTCCTCGCGACCATCCTCTTGATCAACCTCCGCTATGTCGTCTACAGCGCCTCCCTCGCCCCCGAGGTCCGCCACCTCTCGCGGCGCTGGCGAACCCTGATCGCGTACCCGCTGTTCGACATCAGCTATGCACTCTCTATCGCCCACTTCGCCGAGACCGACCGCGAGGCGGGCCACCGCGGCTGGTACTTCCTCGGCGCCGCGTTGCCGATGGTCGGGGTGTTCGTGACCGGTACCCTCGCGGGCGCGCTCGCCGGTACAGCCCTCGGCGGGGGACTCCACCTCTCGTTCGCGGTTCCGCTGATATTCATCGCGCTGCTGATCCCCTCCATCGACGGATTGCCCGGCGTTCTCACGGCCGCTGGCGCGGCGTTCGTCGCCGTCGCGACAGCGGGACTGCCGTTCAATCTGGGGCTGCTCGCGGCGGCGATCGTCGGCACGGCGGTCGGCGCCCTCGTCGACCGCAGCCGGTCGTCGGGGTGGTCGACGTGACGCGGCTCGATTCGACGACCGTCTGGCTGGTCGTCGCGGGCGTCAGCGTCCTCACGTACGCGCTCCGGGCGTCGTTCCTGCTGAGCATCGAATACGTGAACGGTCTCCCGCCGACGCTCGAACGGGTGCTTCCGTTCGTCCCGACCGCCGTGCTCGCGGGACTGATCGCCCCGGATCTGCTGGTCGTCGACGGCGCACTCGCGATCGCGATCGGCAACGAGCGGCTGATCGCGGGCGCCATCGCGGTCGGTGTGGCGTGGTACACCGAGAATATGCTCGCGACCGTCGGCGTCGGTATGGCGGCGCTCTGGGGAATGCTGTGGCTCGTCTGACCGTTTCCGTCCGACGGGGTATCCGTGGGCGTCGTCCGCCCCGACGACGGCCACGGCCTCGATCTCGACGAGGAGGTCGGAGCCGATCAGGCGACTCACTTCGAGCATACTCGTCGCCGGGCGGCTCTCGCCGACGGCGGCGGGAGAGCGGTCCGAAGCACCAGTCCGTCGGCGTCGAGCAGGACGCGATCGTCTGCCACGCCGACGACCTCCGTCCAGAGGAGGATCCGCTCGCCGACGTGTTCCGGGTACTGTTCGCGGAGTTCGCTGGCGTCGGGATAGGTCGGGGTGTCGTTGAACCGGATCCCGAATCCGACGACGAGAGCCACGAGCAACACGCAGATGCCGATCGCCAGCAGTAGCCGACGCACACGCCTTTCGTCTGTGATCTTCGGGTTTACTGTTTCGGCTCGCGAATTCGGCCGGCCGCCCGACCGGCCGGGCGGTTGCCAGCGACCGGGAAGAACCAACGGATACTTCGGATCAGCCGTCGAACACACTGTTTAGACACCTATGGACATCGCAGATATCGTTTCGGAGACCTACGAGACGTACTCCCCCGACACCCCGGTCTCGAAGCTCGTCGGCGTGTTCGAGGATCCGTCGGTACAGGGCGTGATCGTCGAGGGCGACGAGTTCGAAGGCGTCGTCACGCGGCGGCAGCTCGCGACGTCGCACCACCAGCCGGACGAGAAGATCGGCGGGCTCGTCTGGCACGTCCCCCGGCTGGCCCCCGACGAGGACGTCCGGAAGGTCGCCCAGTTGATGATCGACAGCGACTCGCACTACCTCCCGGTGTTCGAGGGCACGGAACTGGTCGGCGTCGTCACCGCCGCGGACGTCCTCGACGCCGTGAAACCGTTCCTCGACGCTGCCACGGTCGAGCAGGCCTACACTGCCGACCTGGTGTCTGTCGATCCGGAGACGACGTTCGGCGAGGCGGTACACCTGCTGCGGGAGAACCGCTTCACTCACCTCCCGGTCGTCGACGGCGGAGAGGTCGTGGGCATCTTGAGCCTCTATGACCTGGTCGGGCTGGCCGTGCGAGCGCCGGACCGGAGCCAGGGCGGCGACGCCGGCGGGACGGACTCGTTCGGCGGCGACATCTCCAGCAGTTCCGGTCGGTCGCGCCGCGGCGGCTTCGGCGCACGCGAGGGCGAGCTGTCACATATCCGGGAGCTTCCCGTCCGAGACGTGATGGTGTCGCCGGTCCGGACGATTCGACCCGAGGCGTCGCTCGATGCGGCCGTGGGCGAGATGGAAGACGTCGGCGGCTCCTCGCTGGTCGTCCTCGAAGACGGCAGTCCGACGGGGATCGTCACCACGACGGACGTCCTCGATTCGCTCACCTGGGAGGCGGGCGGAAACCGCCCCGTGCAGGTCTACGGCACCGACCTCGTCGACGATATGAGCTACGACGAGATCGTCTCGATGGTCGACGCCTTCGACGAGAAAGACCGGGGGATGTCCGTCCTCGACGCCCGGATCCACCTCCACGAACACGACGAGAAGCGGCGGGGGACGCCGCTCTTGCTCGCCCGGATCCGACTCCACACCGACCGCGGGCTGTACATCGCCTCCGGCGAGGGATACGGCGCGAGCGAGGCGATCCACGACGCGCGCGACACGATAGAGCGGCAGCTCCGCGACGACAAGACCAGGGGACGCGAACGGAAGCCGCGCGACGAGGAGGACTGGGAGAGACGCTTCGGCTGGCTCCTCGAAGGCGAGTAGCCGGACGGACGCCCGGGCGCGGTCACTCGTGTCGGCTGCGGTAGTCGGCGAGGTAGCCGCTCGCGGTCTCGGCGAGGAACGCCAGGTCGGGACCCATCGCCAGGAAGTCGACGCCCCAGTCGTCGCGTGCGGCGACCTGCTCGCGGCTGGTCGCGAGCGTGCCGACCGGGCAGCCCGCCTCGTCGGCCGCCGCGACGATCCGGTCGACGGCCTCGCAGAACGGCTCGGCCGTGTACTCGCCGAACACGCCGAGAGACGCCGACAGGTCCACCGGCCCGATGAACAGGGCGTCGACGCCGTCGACCGCCGCGATCTCTTCGACGTTCTCGACGCCGCGCGCGGACTCGACCTGCACGATGGTGAGGACCTCTTCGCTCGCGGATTCGACGTACTCCTCCAGGCTGGCCCCGTAGTCGGCCGCGCGGTAGCCCGCCACGCCGCGGCGCCCCTGCGGGCGGTACGTACAGGCGTCGACGGCGCGTTCGGCCTCTCCGGCGGTCTCGACGGCGGGGACCATCACGCCGGCCGGACCGAGGTCGAGGACGCGTTTCACTTCGGTCGGGTCGTTCGAGGCGACCCGCACGATGGGGACGGTGTCGGTCCCCGCGGCCTCGACGGCCCGCACGACCGTGGCCAGCGCTTCGAGCGTCATCTCGGTGTGTTCGCCGTCCAGGACGGCGAAGTCGAATCCGACGCCGGCGAGCAGTTCGGCGCTCGCCGGGTGACCGATCGAGAGCCAGCAGCCGGCGAGCGGTTCGCACGCGCGGAGCTCCGCGGTGAACTCGTCTGACATACCAACCGGTGTCGAGAGAAGCGGCTTCAAGCTTCGGGAGACGGCGACGACTGCGCTCGACGCCGGGGACCTCTCGGGTCAGGGGCGGTATTCGCGATCGAGCGCGTCGCCCTCTCGGTTCACACCGACGAGCACGTCGACGATCCGCTCGTGGAACGCGAGGACGGCGAAGATCGCGACGCCGAGTACCGCCGGTGCGACGGTCTCCAGAGACATATATAGCGATACGTACCGGGCTCTCAAGAAGCTGTCGTGGGCCAAACCGAAGCTTCTACACTCATTCGTTATGCCGGGTGTCGTCCGCGGTCGGACTGGATAGAATATATATCGCTATTGGATGCTCAATTCGCCCATACACCGATCATAGCAGCCTTCTTACGGAAATCCGCCGTCCCACCACGTGATGGCGCAGGCAACCCAGCAGGAGGCGTCGTCCGCCTTCACGACCGACGTCGACGTCACGAGTCTCGTGGTTATCGCGGGACTCACGGCCGTACTGTTCGCAGGCGCGCTCGCGATCGGCGAGGGCC
>JBDGUP010000103.1:0-4201 GCA_042215815.1 Haloquadratum sp.
ATGGAGATCCGCGAGCGCAAGGGGATGAAGCTGGAACTCCCCGGCTCCGTCGACCAGTTCTGATACTGTCTATTGTCAGTCCGTACCGCTGGGTCGCCGGAACGGGATGGCGACCCAGCGGTAGACAGTGACAATAGACAGTATGACGATAGACGGTATGAGATTCGGCCTCTCGTCGGCCCGTCTTTTCTCTGCTCCGTTCTTGTCTCGGGTTCGGATCGTCGTCGGGGGCGCGTTCGCGTCCGCTTGCGGCGGCGGCAACGCGTGCCATCGACGAAGGCTTATATCGGTCCGGGAGTTGACGTTGGGGTATGCATCTGGGAACGATCTCGCGATCCCGGTCCGTCGTCGAGAGCGGGGACCGTAGCGGCGTTGTATCTCTCGCTCTGCGGACCGGTGTGTCTCGGTCGCCGGCCGTCGGAACCGCGGCGTCGGGGGTGGCCTGCCCGTGACGTCTGCGATCTCCGATTCCGAACCGGACGGCGACGCCGACGCCGGGCGGTCACAGCCGCACACGATCCGGCTCGAACTGCCGGACGAGCCGGGGCAGTTGCTGGCTGCGCTTGAGCCGATCTCGGAGAACGGCGGGAATCTGCTGTCGATCTTCCACGAGCGCGGCAACGTCACGCCGCGCGGTCGGATCCCCGTCGAGATCGACGTCGAAGCCTCGCCGGAGCGATTCGAGACGATCGTGGCGGCGCTCCGCGACGAGGGCGTCAACGTGGTGCAGGCGGGAGCGGAACACTACGCCGAGGAGGTCGTCGTGCTTCTCGTCGGCCACATCGTGGACACGGACGTCTCGGACACGCTCAGGCGAATCGAGGAGTCGCCGTCGACCTCGATCGCGGACTTCTCGCTGAACGCCCCGGAGGGCCGGGGCGATACCTCGAGCGCTCGCCTCCGGGTGGCGACCCGCGCAGGCGAGGTCGAAGAGGCGCTCTCGCTCGTCCGCGAGATCGCGGCCGAGAAGGACCTCCACGTCGTCGAGCCGCTGACGGGAGGTGGCGTATGAGCGGCGGAAAGCGGCTCGCCGTGCTCGGCGCCGGCGCCGTGGGCAGTTCCGTCGTCGACCTCGCGGCGGAGTACGGCCACTCGGTAGTCGCGTTCGCAGACTCCACGTCGGCCGTCGTCGACGGCGAGGGGATCGACGTCGAGGCGGCGCTGGACCGCAAGTCGGGGGCGGGCGTCGTCGGCGACGACGACCCGGACGCGGCGCTGGCCGCCGAGTACGACGTCCTCGTCGAAGCGACGCCGACGACGCTCGGAGACGCCGAGCCCGGCTTCTCGCACCTGAAGACCGCCCTGGAGCGCGACCGACACGTCGTGCTCGCGAACAAGGGGCCGGTCGCCGAGCGCTACGGAGACGTGCGCGCCCTGGAACGCGACAGCGAGGGGTGCGTCCGCTTCGAGGCCACCGTCGGGGGGGCCATCCCGATCCTCTCGACGATCGAAGACCTCTCGCCGTCGCACGTGACCGCCGCCCGGGGCGTCCTCAACGGCACGGCGAACTTCATCCTCTCGCGGATGGCCGCCGAGGGTATCGACTACGAGCACGTCCTGGCGGAGGCACAGGACCTCGGCGTCGCGGAGGCCGACCCGACGTTCGACGTGGAGGGGACCGACGCGGCGCTGAAGTGTGTCATCCTCGCGAACGTCCTCTCGTCGGACGAGCGCGAGTACACGCTGTCGGACGCGGCCGTCGAGGGGATCACCAACGTCCCCGGCAGCGCGCTCGAACTCGCCGCCGAGGACGGACGGACGATTCGACTCGTCGGCGAATCGACCAGGGACGGGATCCGCGTGGGACCGCGGCTCGTCCCGCAGAACGCCGCGCTCGCCGTCACTGGGACCCGAAATATCGTGCAGTTGGAGACCGAACACGCGGGGCAGTTGAACCTCAGCGGCCGCGGTGCCGGCGGTCCCGAGACCGCTTCCGCCGTGCTGGGCGACGTCGGCCGCCTCGAGTAGGGGATCTCTGGCGGGGTGCGAACGTGGACGCCTCCCGTGGGAAGAGGTCGCACAAACCCTGATACTCCGCGATTTCGGCCGTCTACGTATCGAAATGGTTTTAGGTCTATCTGGCCAACGTCGTCGGTACAGAGCGCCTTAGCGCGTGACCCACCTATGAGTGACAAACCGCACCAGAACCTGGCCATCATTGGCCACGTCGACCACGGAAAGAGTACGCTGGTCGGGCGGCTCCTGTTCGAGACAGGGTCCGTTCCCGAGCACGTAATCGAGCAGCACCGCGAGGAAGCCGAAGAGAAGGGCAAGGGCGGCTTCGAGTTCGCCTACGTGATGGACAACCTCGCCGAGGAGCGCGAGCGCGGCGTCACCATCGACATCGCCCACCAGGAGTTCGACACCGACGAGTACTACTTCACCATCGTCGACTGTCCGGGCCACCGCGACTTCGTGAAGAACATGATCACGGGGGCCTCGCAGGCCGACAACGCCGTCCTCGTCGTCGCCGCCGACGACGGCGTCGCGCCGCAGACCCGCGAGCACGTCTTCCTGGCCCGTACCCTGGGCATCAACGAACTCATCATCGGCATCAACAAGATGGACCTCGTCGACTACGGCGAAGACTCCTACGAGGACGTCAAAGACGAGGTCAACAAGCTCCTCAAGCAGGTCCAGTTCAACTCCGACGACGCGACCTACATCCCGATCTCCGCGTTCGAAGGCGACAACGTCGCCGAGCCGTCGGACAACACTTCCTGGTACGACGGCCCGACGCTGCTGGAAGCGCTCAACGACCTGCCGGAACCCGAGCCGCCGACGGACGCACCGCTGCGGCTGCCGATCCAGGACGTCTACACCATCTCCGGTATCGGGACGGTCCCGGTCGGCCGCGTCGAGACCGGTACCATCAGCCCCGGCGACAACGTCTCCTTCCAGCCGTCGGACGTCGGCGGCGAGGTCAAGACCGTCGAGATGCACCACGAGGAAGTGCCGCAGGCCGGCCCCGGTGACAACGTCGGGTTCAACGTCCGCGGCATCGGCAAGGACGACATCCGCCGCGGCGACGTCTGTGGTCCCGCCGACGACCCGCCGACGGTCGCCGAGACCTTCAAAGCCCAGATCGTCGTGATGCAGCACCCCTCGGTCATCACCGCGGGCTACACGCCGGTCTTCCACGCCCACACGGCGCAGGTCGCGTGTACGATCGAGTCCATCGATCAGAAGCTCGATCCCTCCTCGGGCGAGGTCGCCGAGGAAGATCCGGACTTCATCCAGTCCGGCGACGCCGCGGTCGTGACCGTGCGACCGCAGAAGCCGCTCAGCATCGAACCGTCGGGCGAGATCCCGGAACTCGGGTCCTTCGCAGTCCGCGACATGGGACAGACCATCGCGGCCGGCAAGGTCCTCGAAGTCAACGAGCGATAGATGCAGCAGGCACGCGTCCGTCTCGCCGGGACCAGCCCGGACGACCTCGAAGACATCTGCGACGACGTTCGCGAGATCGCGAACAAGACGGGAGTCAACCTCAGTGGGCCGATCCCGCTGCCGACGAAGACGCTGGAAGTTCCCACTCGGAAGTCCCCCGACGGCGAGGGGACGGCCACCTGGGAGCACTGGGAGATGCGCGTCCACAAGCGTCTCATCGACATCGACGCGGACGAGCGCGCGCTGCGGCAGCTGATGCGGATCCAGGTGCCCAACGACGTCAGCATCGAGATCGTCCTCGAAGACTGACTCGGGCTCTGAGTTCCGCCTTGTGACCGCTCTCGACCTGTCGGTCCGACGATAGGTCGGTTCACGGCGCTAAGGCGTCAGCGTCCCCCGTGGCGTCTCTTCGTGTGTGGTGTGATTTCCGGTCACGCCCGCGACGAAACAGAAGGTACAAATGACGCGCCGTCTTCGAATCAGATGCGGGCTCGTAGATCAGTGGCAGATCGCTTCCTTCGCAAGGAAGAGGCCCCGGGTTCAAATCCCGGCGAGTCCATCTAACTTCTCCGTCATATAGAGTTCGGAGATACTTCTCTCCGATAGCGCCTCTACTCCGTCTTTTCTCTCCTTCGCGGTCTGGAAACAATGCCGTTTCTGAGCGAATCACCAATGGTCCGTTATTCGCCCCGACGCAGTGCGGTGATTTCGCCGAAGGAAAACGGGGGTGTGACCGGTGACGGGTTCTGCGGGCCAAGAGTACGTCCAGTACTACTGCCGGATCTGCTCCACGGGGTGTATCAATCCCCGG
>JBDGUP010000007.1:0-4120 GCA_042215815.1 Haloquadratum sp.
TGTCGACGATGGCGTCGGCCATCTCGACGTGCGGCGTGAGTTCGGTCGCGCCCGTGACCTCGACGACCTCGGCGTCGATCCCCGCCTCGTCGAGGTACTGGCGCGTGATCCGGGGGAACTCGGTCGCGACGCTCCCGCCCGCGACGTCCGACGGCGCGTCGATGTCGCCGTCTTCGGGCGCGGCGAGGACGAGCCGACAGCGGCCGAACCCGAGGTCGACCAGTTCCACGAGGTCGCGCCCCGACTCGACCACCTGATCGCGCCCCGTGATCCCCACCGCAGCGGCCCCGTCCCAGACGTACTCGGGGATGTCGGCCGCGCGCGCGAACAGGACGGTGACGTCGGGATCGACGGTGTCGGCGTAGAGCTTCCGGTCGGCCGCGCTCTCGAGGTGGAGCCCGGCCCGTTCGAGGAGGTCGACGCTCGGGTCGTGGAGGCGGCCCTTGTTGGGCACGGCGATGCGCATACCGGTCCGTCGCGCGCCCCGGACGTACCACTTTCGCTCGGAACGCGGCGTTGCCCCGCCGACGCCGCGCCACCGAGACACGGCCGTGCCGACGGGCCGAACCGCCGCCCGAGGCACAACCGTGATAGGGGCGCGCCCCGATTCGCCGGTATGACCGACGCCGACGCGGGACCGGAAGACGAACGCGGGGCGGACGGCGAACGCGCCGCCGCCGTCTCCCGGGAGACGTCCGAGACGACGATCGAGCTCACGCTCGCGATCGACGGGGACGGCGACGCCGCCGTCGACACGGGGATCGGCTTTTTCGACCATATGCTCGAATCGTTCGCGAAGCACGGGCTGTTCGATCTGACTGTCAGCTGCGACGGCGACCTCGGGATCGACGACCACCACACCGTCGAGGACGTCGGCATCGTCCTCGGCGAGGCGGTCGGCGACGCCCTCGGCGACAAGCGCGGCATCGCCCGCTACGCCGATCGGACGGTGCCGCTCGACGAGGCCGTCGCGAGCGTCGTCGTCGACGTGAGCGGCCGCCCGCACTTCGAGTTCGACGGCGCGTTCTCCCAAGAAGAAATCGGCGACTTCACGAGCGATATGGCCCGTCACTTCGCGTACTCGCTGGCGATGAACGCCGGCCTGACGCTCCACGCCGGGGTCGAAGGCGCCAACGCCCACCACGAGGTCGAGGCGCTGTTCAAAGCACTCGCGCGGGCGCTCGACGACGCCACGCGCGTGGATCCGCGCCGGAGCGACACGCCGAGCACGAAAGGCGAACTGTAGCGCCCGCGGTGACACCGATCAGTATCAGGGTTTCGTGAGCGTCCCGCCGTCGTCGACGAGCACCTCCCGGTCGACCGCGTACTCGAGTATCTCTTCGACGTGCCGCTCGTCGAGGTCGTAGGCGCCCGCGGCGACGTCGACGATCTCGGCCCGGTCGACGGGGAACTCGCGGTTTCCGAGCAGGCGCATAACGGTCCGGAAGTCCTCGGGTTCCTCGGCGGTCGACTCGGACGCCGGCTCGCTCTCTTCGACCGCCTCGCTCTCTGCTGGCGACGGCGCGTTCACCTCGCCCCACGAGACCGCGTCGCCGTCGTCGGGGTCGCCGGTCACAGCCCCGCTCGGCGACGACTCACCGCTCGTCGCTCCGTCGTCGGACAGGGGATCGAGCGGTGAGTCCGACTGCGACGCGTCGGAAGCGAAACCGCGCGTCTCGGTCCCGGTCGTCTCTCCCTCGTCTGTCTCGGTCGCGGCCGCCCCGCCGTCGTCTGGGGCGTCGAGTCGCGAGAGCAGCGGTTCGAGCAGGTGTTCGAGCGTTGCCCGGCAGTCCTCACAGAGGGCGACCCGCCGCTGTTCGGCCGCCGTCGGCGCCAGTTCGGGCGGGACGACCTCGAAGGCGCCCGCGGCGTCGTCGCCGCAGAAGTCACAGGTGCGAAGGTGACGCATCGGTACCCGGTGTGTCACCGCCGAACGCGCATAAAACCAGGCGACGCGGGGCGGCCACCTCACCGGACGGCTACGCCGTCTCCACCGGGCCGCCGCGGTCGGTCCACTCGGTCAGGCTTCCCTCGTAGAAGCCGACGTCCTCGTAGCCGAGAGACCGGAGGACGACGTAGGTGTGGCTGATCCGTCGCGCCGTGTTACAGTAGAGGAGCACGCGCCTGTCGGGCGTCACGCCGGCGGCCGCGAGGATCTCCCGGAGTTCCGATTCGGGCTTGAGACCCCGCGTCTCGTCGTCGACCAGTTCCCGCCAGTCGAGGTTGACGGCGCCGGGGAGGTGCCCCTCGTCGTACTCCTGGGGCTCGCGCGTGTCGACGATCACGGTCTCGTCCGCGTCGAGGGCGCCGGCGACCGTCCGATAGTCGACCAGCGGCGAACGCTCGGGCTCTCCGACCGTGTAGTCTGTCGGCTCGGGGGCCGGCGACTCGCCGGTCGTCTCGTGCTCGCGGCTCCACGCGCTGTAGTCGCCGTCGAGCAGGTGGAGGCGATCGGGCGGGTGGCCGTACAGTTCCGCCGTGACGAGAAAGCGCGCGGCGAAGACGCCGTGGGTGTCGTCGTAGGCGACCACGTCGTCGTCGGGCGCGACGCCGGCCGCAGACAGGAGCGACTCCCACGCGTCCTCGCCCGGGAGCATCCCCGCATCGCCCTCCTCGCTGCGGAACTCCGCGAACGGGATCGACACCGCCCCCGGCACGTGGCCGATGCCGTCGAACTCCCAGGCGTCGCGGACGTCGACGACCCGGACCTCGTCGAGTCGCTCGGCCAGCCACGCGGCCGAGACGACGACGTCGTCGTACATACTCCGACGTTGGGGCGGCCGGTCCTTCAACGTATCCGATCGGGGACCGTTCGCCCCGTGTCAGAGGAATCGGCATAATATACCGGTATTTGACGCCGCGGACCGCCCCGTCCCGGCCCTGGTGGCGCCGTTCCGCCCCCGGATCCTGTCACGCTCGATTGATGCGGCAAATGTTTCTGGATGGTGGGAGGACGGGCAGTACGCGCCGTAGTTGTGAGGATTATACGGGTGGGGGGCCTATAGGGGAACGCAATGACAGACGACGGTTACGCGAAAGACGTGCTCGTCTCCGCCGACTGGGTGGAAGCACGCCTCGACGAGTTCCAGAGCGACGATCCGGCGTACCGACTGGTCGAAGTCGACGTCGACACCGAAGCGTACGACGAGAGCCACGCGCCCGGCGCGATCGGCTTCAACTGGGAGACGCAACTGCAAGACCAGACCACGCGCGACATCCTCGACAAAGGGGAGTTCGAAGACCTCCTCGGCAGCCACGGCATCGCCGAGGACTCCACCGTGGTCCTCTACGGCGACAACTCCAACTGGTTCGCGGCCTACACCTACTGGCAGTTCAAGTACTACGGCCACGACGACGTCCGGCTCCTGAACGGCGGCCGCGACTACTGGATCGACAACGACTACCCCGTCACCGACGAGGTGCCCGAGTTCTCCGCGGTCGAGTACACCGCCGAGGGCCCCTTCGAGTCCATCCGCGCGTACCGCGACGACGTCGAGCACGCGGTCGACGAGGGGCTTCCCCTGGTGGACGTCCGCTCGCCCGAGGAGTTCCGCGGCGACATCCTCGCGCCGCCGGGACTCCAGGAGACGGCCCAGCGCGGCGGCCACATCCCCGGCGCGAAGAACATCTCCTGGGCGGCGACCGTCGACGACGACGGGACGTTCAAGTCGGCAGACGAACTCCGCGAACTCTACGCCGACGAAGACATCGACGGCTCGGAGACGACCGTCGCCTACTGCCGGATCGGCGAGCGCTCGTCGATCGCCTGGTTCGCGCTCTCGGAGCTGCTCGGCTACGACGACGTCGTCAACTACGACGGCTCGTGGACCGAGTGGGGCAACCTCGTCGGCGCCCCCATCGAGACGGGCGACGCCGAGTAACGGGTCCGGTGCCTACAAGCGCCCCGCGAGCGAAGACGGGGATATGAACGGACGCGACCTCGAATCTGACCTCCGCGACGACCACGAGACCGCCTTCTCCCGGCTCGGCTCCTCGAAAGCGATGTACGCCCTCACGGGAGGCGAGATGGCGGGCGAGGAGATCCGCGCGGCCGCCGCCGCCGACGCGCTCGCGCTCGCGTCGGTCCTCGAGGAGTGGGTTGACGACGGCGACGCGGACG
>JBDGUP010000085.1:0-4058 GCA_042215815.1 Haloquadratum sp.
ACGGGAACGGGAACGGGAACGGGAACGGGAACGGGGCGTCCCCCGCGAACGACGGCCAGCGATTCGACCAGCTCCCCGCGACCGGCGACGCCCGGGTCGTCCCCGGGCGTCCCACGCGCGAGGAGGTCGTCACCTGGTGGGAAGACCGGTACGGGATCCCGCCGGAGACGTGGGACGGCCACACCTTCTGGGAGAAGGGCAACGGCAAGATCTGGGCGTTCGCCGCGGACGCGGTCTCGCCGATCGACGTCGAGGGGCTCGGCCTGCGGATCCTCCGGGCGCGTCAGGAGCACTGGAAGCCGTCGACCAACGCAGTCCAGCGCTTCGGTCACGCGGCCCGACGGAACGTCGTCGTCCTCGAAGACGAGGAGGCAGAGCGGTTCGCTCGCGGCGAGGATCAGGAACTGCCGCGCTGGGAGGGCGACTGGGGCTACCTCGTCGCCGCCCACGAGATCGCCGGCGGGGTCGAACCGATCGGCGTCGGCCTGTACCTGCACGGCGAACTCCGGTCGACCGTCCCGAAGGGGAGACAAGAGGACCTCTCGTGAGCGACTGCGTGGGCGGCCGACCGGTCCGCGCGCGTCACTTCGCTTCGATCGTCCCGCCGCCGAGACCGTCCCACGCCACGCGGTAGCCGAGGCGGGACAACACCGCTGACGACCCGTCGACGCCGTGGTCCGAAAGCACCGTCTCCGCCTCAGACAGCGACATCCCGGCGTCGATCTGGTCGTCGATCGCGTCGAGGACGCGCGGCCGGATCAGCGTCCGCCCGACGCGCTCGTGTTCGGGAAACGCGACGGCGTCGAGGGCGTCGACGCTCACGCCGCGGGCTGCGGCCAGTTCGTCGAGGCCGAGCACGTCGGTCTCGGGCGCGAGTTCGTCGGGGAGCGACGCCGCGGCCGCCGCCACGAGGTCGGCCTCGTACTCTCTGAGCGCGTCGACGACGTCTTTCACCCTGACACCGCCCGAATACGTGATCGCGCGGTGGTTCAGCGACTCTATCTCCTCGCCGACGCCGAGGGACTCGTCGACGGCGACGAGCAGTTCCACGTCGTCGGCGACGTCGCCGAACTGGTCCAGTTTCTTCTCGACGTACTCGGGCGTCCAAAAGCCCATCACCTCGAAGTAGACGCGGAACCGTGAGGCGTCTTCGGGGTCGGCGTCGACAGCAGATTCGGTGTCGGTGCCCGAGTCGGTGCCCGAGTCGGTGCCCGAGTCGATGTCGCCGCCGCTCGGACGGTAGTCGAACGCGAAATCGGGGATCATCGCCCGCGCGCCCGCCGCGAGCGGGTCGGGCTCGCGCGTGAGCGTCCAGTCGAGGTCCAGATTTTCGAAGCGGGCGGCGAAGTCGGCCTCGACGCCGCTGTCGTAGGTCGGATCGGCGACCGGCTCGACGTCGGGCACGGAGACGTCCTCGGGACCGAGGCGGAGTTCGCGGTCGGTGCCACGGTCGTCGATCGTCGCCGACAGCGACCACTCCGCGGTGGCGGCGACGCTCCGCAGCAGGCGCGCGAACGCGGTGCCGTAGCGGCGTGTCCGGCGAAAGAGGGCGTCCGGCCCGGTCACGACGAGTTCGCGCGTCTGGTCACCCCGGGCGCGTTCGTCGGCGCCGAGCCGGCGGATCTCATAGAGGAGACCGAGCCGCTTGACCGCCGAGACGAGCCGCCTGGGGTCCGAACTCCGGACCCGGACCGCCGTCGCGTCGAACAGGGCCGTCTGCGCGAGCGAGAGGTTGTACTGTTCGACGAGCTGATCGGGGTCCCAGCGCGGGTCGAACGCGGAGAGGACCTGGTTGAGGTCGCGGTCGGCGTACAGCGATCGCTCGATCTCGTCGGTCTCGCTGCTGAGTCGCGCCGCGGCGGCTTCGAGCGCCGCTTCCCGGTCTGCCTCGGTCACGATCACGCCGGCCTCCTCGGCCGTCTCGAAGACGACGCGCCGGACGCGCTCGGGTGGGAGCGGCGCGCGGGACTCGAATACCGCGTCGCGTTCGAGCAGCGCCGCCAACCCCCGGACGAGCTTGAAGTCGTCGGCCTCGCGCTCCAGGTCGTCGAGGGCGTCGTCGAGGCGGTGTCGCGGCTCGCCGACGTGGCCCTGGAAGACGCCGACGACCCGTGCGGCCAGCGAGCGCTCCTCGCGGTCGACGAACTGGGGGTGATAGCCCCCGCCGGCGCGCGAGACCCGGAGGAGATCCTTCCGCAGCACATCTCGGTGTTCGAGGCGGCGGGCCAAGAGCGTACCGTCGCAGGAGCGACCCGACCGGAGGAGAAGACTCATATCCTCGGACGCCTCCTTCCCGCACGATGGAGCGACCGCGACGTGCCGTCCTGCGCCGGGGCGCGGGGATCGCCGCCGCGCTCCTCGGCGGGTGCCTCGGGACAGCGCCGCGCGCGACCGGTCCACGCCACGCGCCGGACGCGCCCGCCGGCCAGCCCCGGCAGACACCGCGTCGACCGACGCTCACGATCGGGACCTTCGACTTCGAGGCCACCGACGGGGGACGGCTCCGCGTGTTCGGAACCATCGCGAACCACGGCCCGGTCCAGCGCACCGCGACGGTGCGCGTCACCGTCACCGTCGACGGCGACGAGTCCGTCCGCGAGACCAGCGTGACCGTGGGGCCGGACGCGACGGCCGAGTGGACGCTCACCGTCGACGTCGCCTACGAGGCGTTCACGCGCAACGGCAGCCTCAGCGTCGTCCTGGGCTCATAGGCAGGGAATCGGCTGCAGACGACGCCATCAATCTTCGATCTCCGACCCTGTCCGGAAACTCGTGAGTTCGTCGATACGGCGTTCCAGCGCTTCGATCTCCTGTCGAAGTCCCGCTGCGTCCTCCTCTTCCGTGGCGGCGAGTTGATCCTTGAGCCCCTGGAGACGGGTCGCTTTCCGCTCTTCGTCTACCTCGGCCTTCCGGACGTACTCGGATTCCGCGATGTCGTACACGTCGCGCTCGGACAGGTCTGTGACCTCCAGGGCGTCGTCTACCTTGTCGCGGTCCACGCCCAGCACGCGCTCGCGGTCGATGCCGGCGTCTTCGAGCGCCTCCAGCACCTCCTCGTCGGCTTTCAGAGAGCGGTTTCGGCGGGAGGTTCGCTGGACGGAGCCGAACGATCCACTGACGGGTCGGTCGTGGTGGAGTCGGTTCAACAACGCGTCGGCGACGTCCTGCCGGAGGTCGTTGGCGTTCCGCTGGACGTCCGAGAGCAGGGTGTAGAGGTTCACCAGCGCGTCCGTCTCGACGTCCTCCAGTGCGTCTACCTCGTGGCGTTCGAGCGCGTCCACGAGCAACAGCGCGTCCGCGTACACCTCCAGGTCCGGTTCCGTGCGTTCTTCGTCGCCAGTCTCGGCGGCAGCCTCGCCGTCGAGTAGTTGGCTGGTGGTCGGCCCCTCTTTTTCGACGATCACGCCCCCGTCCTCGTCGATCTCGAAGCGGGGATGTACGCTCAAGACGGCCGGGTACGGGTCGGCGTCGGGCGGGAGGCGGTCGAGTTCGAACCCGCCCGGCTCGTCGCTGATACGATGGTAGAGCGTCTCGAACTGGTTCCGTTGGAGGGGGCGTGTCTCGTCGATGTCGCGGTCGAGGAACTCGACGACGACTCGTTGCTCCTGTACGTCTGTGACCCGAAATCGGTTATGCGACAGCGGCGTGATGAGCGTCGCATCGGCGGGAAGTTCGTCAAGTTCGTCCAGAAGCGTGTGCCACGAGACGCTGAAGGGCATACTGGGTCTGTCGACGGCAACAGACAAAACCATATGGGATGATCACTCCTCAATGCCACGGGTAAGTGTCGACGGCTGCGGACAACGCCGCTTCGGAGACAGGCACACAGCGACGCGGGCGTTTTCTCTTTCTGAACGTCGCGGCTGACAATCGGTCCCTGCCGTATTATATAAATAATATATGTATATAAATATTAGTATATGTTCGAGTTCGTTCGCGTCGCACCCCCCTTCACACTCGGGTGCAAACAGCCGATCTACATACTGATCGCTCTCGTCTCCCCGCCGAGCGCCGGGAGTGGCGCACGGCGGCAAAAAGTGAGTGTAATCCGTATGAAT
>JBDGUP010000128.1:0-4016 GCA_042215815.1 Haloquadratum sp.
TCACATCGTTCTGTCCGACAGTATATACCCCGTTCGGCGGAATCGAGAGACCACGGCCGCGCCGACCGGTGACGCCGGGCGTACCTCTTTGCCGGTGGCGACCGACGGGGGGATATGCTCGCTGCGCTCTGCCGCCTCGGACTCGAAGTACCGCAGCTGGATCCGGCCCGCGCGTTCTACGAGGAGCGGCTGGGACTCGGACCGGCCGCGTCGGGCGATTCGCGCGTGCGTTATGCGGTCGGGCCGACGGCGCTCGTGCTCCGGCGTCCCACCGATCGCCCCCGCGGGGGCGTCCACACCCACTACGCGTTCTCGACGACGCCCCCGGCGTACGCCCGGTGGCGGGAGCGCCTCGCCGACCTCGACCCGACGGAGTTCTCGTTCGGCGCGAGCGACTCGCTGTACGTCTACGATCCGGCGGGCCACTGCGTCGAGATCGGGAGCGTCGACGACGACGGACCCGGCACCGAAGCGAGCGACGGCGAGACGAGAACGGGTCCCGGAGAGACGACCGACGCCGACGTCGCGCCGCCGCTGTCGGGCATCTTCGAGGTCGTCCTGGAGGTCGTCGACCTCTCGCGGGCCGAGTCGCGCTACCGCCGCCTCGGATTCGAGGTGGTAGACCGCGGCGAGACGCGGCGGCGGGTCCGGCTCTCCGGGCCGGTCGACCTCGAACTCTGGGAGCCCCAGTTGGGCATCGCCGACGCCCGCGGCGGTCTCCACGTGGACCTCGCGTTCGAGACGGCCGACCCGGCGGCGGCCGTCGAGGCCGGCGCGCCCTGGCCGGACGGGCCCGAGTCCGTGACGGCCGGTCCCGACGACGAACTGCCGGGGCTCCGCGTCGTCGACGACGACGGCCACGTTCTGACGTTCGTCGCGAGCGAGACGGAGTAGCGCGTCGGCGCGATCACACTGATACTGACGGTTGTAACTTTGTACCGGTGCTCGCCGCCCCGGTGTCGGCGAGCGCCGGGAAGAGACTATACTGTCGGACGAACGTCCTGATACTCCTGTGTACCCCCCGGGAGGGGGGACGAGGGTATCAACGGGTTCGTCCGACAGTATACAACCGTCGTATCACAGGCGGTCCGTGTCGATGTCGACCCCGGGCGGGGTCACGATCAGGAACGAGCGGAAGTGCGTGAGGCTGCCGTCCATATCCCTGATGGGCCGGGCGAACCCGGCCGCGAGTTCGTTGAGGTCGCCCTCGACCGCCAGGACGAGCACGTCGCCGGTCTCGACGGCGTCGACCCACTCCTCGGGGTCGGTGCTGCCGTCGAGGACGCCCAGCACGACCTCGCCCGCGGGGTCGTCGCGCTCCTCGTCGTCGAGGTGCTCTTCGGCCTCCGAGAGGTTGAGGTTGAAGTCGCTCATACGCGGGTAGAGACGAAGCGGCACGAAAAGGATTCGGGCGGCGGAGCGAGGCCGAACCGGGTCGCGAACGGAGCGCCGGACCCGGCGATAGCGAAACGCTTTAATACCTTTCCGCGGCAGGTATCTAACACAATGTCTCACGACGACACGGAGGCTCAGTCGGACACCCCGGCTGGTCGAGTTCTTCCAGGGCACGTTAGCCCAAATAACTGAATCCGAGATCGAGAACGTACGGATTTTCGACACGACGCTCCGCGACGGCGAGCAGTCACCACGCACCTCGTTCAGCTACGACGAGAAGCGCGACATCGCGGCGACGCTGGACGAGATGGGGACCCACGTCATCGAGGCCGGGTTCCCGGTCAACTCCGAGGCCGAGTTCGAATCCGTGAGTGACATCGCCGCCGCGACGGACACGACCGTCTGCGGGCTGGCACGCGTCGTCGACGAGGACATCGAGGCCGCGCTCGACTCCGGCGTCGAGCTGGTCCACGTCTTCGTCAGCACGAGCGACGTGCAGCTGGCCGACTCGATGCACGCCTCCCGCGAGGAGGCCGTCGAGCGCGCGGTCGAGAGCGTCGAACGAGTGACAGACGCCGGCGTCGAGGTGATGTTCTCGCCGATGGACGCCACCCGGACCGACATCGACTTCCTGGGCGAGATCCTGCGCGCCGTCGACGAGGCCGGCGTCGACTGGGTCAACATCCCCGACACGACCGGCGTGGCGACGCCCACCCGCTTCGCGGAGATGGTCCGCGAGGTCCGGACCCACACCGACGCGAGGATCGACGTCCACGCCCACGACGACTTCGGGCTGGCCACCGCCAACGCGATGGCCGGCTTCGAGGCGGGGGCGTCGCAGGCGCAGGTGTCGGTCAACGGCATCGGCGAGCGCGCCGGCAACGCCGCCTTCGAGGAGGTAGTAATGGCGGCCGAGTCGCTCTACGGCGTCGACACGGGGATCGACACCACGCGAATCACCGAACTGTCGCGGATGGTCGAGGAGGCGAGCGACATCCCGGTCCCGGCGAACAAGCCGGTCGTGGGCCAGAACGCCTTCTCTCACGAGAGCGGGATCCACGCCGCGGGCGTCCTCGAGAACACAGACACCTTCGAGCCCGGCGTGATGACGCCCGAGATGGTCGGCGCCCAGCGCGAGTTCGTCCTCGGCAAGCACACCGGGACGCACTCGGTCCGCCAGCGGCTGGAAGAGTCCGGGTTCGCGCCCACCGACACCGAGGTCCGCGAGATCACGCGGCGGGTCAAAGACTACGGCGCCGAGAAGGAACGCGTCACGGTCGACGTCCTCTCGCGGTTCGCTCGCGAGGTCGGCGTCGAACGCGCGGACGAAGACGCCGCAGACGAAGAGGAGGAGGTCCGCGCCTGATGGCGCGCGCCCCGTACGCTCGCCTCGCCGAGCCACGGGTGCGCCGCCGTCGACGCTCGAACCGACCCGGAGCACGAAACGTTCATTACGGGAGAGACGCATCGTTCCAATACGATGCGACGACAGGCCACGTTCGCGACGGCCGCCGCCCGAGCGGCGCCGCTCGTCCGAGTGCGCCGGTCGCCAGCCGCGGACGCCGAGTCGCGGCTCATTGTAGGGGCGCTCTAGCCCCCCAGCAATCCCATCCTTCTCCGAGTCAGAGTCAGTTCGTCCACGCGCGAGACCGACCCAGCGACCGTCACACTATGGCAGATCACGCTCGATCCACACGACCACGCTCGATGCATCGCCCGCAAACCACCACCCGAAGAACCGCCCGACGGACGACCCGCGACGGGGGGACAGGCCGATGAGCAAGCAAGCACCGCCGGACGAAGACGAGGTCGACCCCGAGGCAGAAAGCGGCGCAGAAGCGACGGAATCGCCCGTCTCGACCGGCTCGGAGTCGGTCATCCGCGCCCTCGAAAACGAAGGCATCGAGGCCGCCTTCGGCATCCAGGGCGGGGCGATTATGCCCGTCTACGACGCGCTGTATCACTCGGACATCCGGCACATCACGATGGCCCACGAACAGGGCGCAGCGCACGCCGCCGACGCGTTCGGCGTCGTCCGGAACGAGCCCGGCGTCTGTCTGGCGACGTCGGGACCGGGGGCGACGAACCTCGTCACGGGCATCGCCGACGCGAATATGGACTCCGACGGGGTGCTCGCGCTCACGGGACAGGTCCCGACGGATATGGTCGGCTCCGACGCGTTCCAGGAGACCGACACGACCGGCGTGACCGCGCCCATCACGAAGCACAACTACTTCGCCGACGACCCCGACACCGTCGGTGACACGGTCGGCGAGGCGCTCGCGCTCGCCGGCGAGGGGCGCCCCGGCCCGACGCTCGTCGACCTCCCGAAGGACGTCACGCTCGGCGATACCGACGAAGAGCCCGGTCCGGCGACGCCGCCGGAGACCACGAAGCCGCAGTACGTGGCCGACGAGGAGAACGTCGCGGAGGCGGCCGAGGCGATCGAGGCCGCAGAGCGCCCGCTGCTGCTCTTCGGCGGCGGCGTCATCAAGGCCGACGCGTCCGAGCAGGCACGCGCCTTCGCGCGCGAGTACGATATCCCGGTCGTCACGACGATGCCGGGCATCGGCTCGTTCCCCGAGGACGACGACCTCTGTCTCTCGTGGGCGGGGATGCAC
>JBDGUP010000088.1:0-3965 GCA_042215815.1 Haloquadratum sp.
CGGCTGGTGGTGAACGGACGGCGCTCAAGCAACCGCACGCGAAGAGACATCTCTCGCTCATAACCGTCATTATACAAACGGCCGTTTGAGTTAACACGAAGTACTTGGCCGTGGCCGTCGATGCGGACGATATGTCACGAGATTCGTTCCTCGCCGTCGGGGTGGCAGCGCTCGTCCTCCTCGCGGGGTGTTCCAGCGCGGCGCCCGCCGGCGGGTCGGACGCGGCGTCGGCCGGGAGCACGATCGAGGTGTCGGGCGTCGGGAGCGCCGACGGCGAACCGAACCGGGCGATCGTCCGCGTCGGCGTGACGGCCACCGCCGACGACGCGGTCACGGCCCGGCAGCGACTCGCCGAGAACGTCACCCGGATGCGGAACGCACTCAGGGAACTGGGACTGGAAGACGGCCAGATCACGACCAGTTACTACGACATCGGCCGGGACTACCGGCCGCCGCGTCGGGAAGACGGCGAGCCGCGGATCCAGTACCGCGCGACCCACCAGTTCGAGATCACGCTCTCGAACATCGACCGCGTCGGCTCCGTCATCGACACGGCGGTCCAGAACGGCGCGACCGACATCGAGGAGATCTCGTTCACCCTCGCGCCGGACCGGCGCCAGCGGCTCGAACGGCTCGCCCGACAGGCCGCGATGGCCGACGCGCGCCAGAAGGCCGAGACCGTCGCCGAGGCGGCGAACCTCACGATCACGGGCGTGAAGGTCGTCCGCGTCGGGGGCGGCGCACCGCGGCCGGCCGAAACGGCGGCCACAGCGACCGCGACGCCCGCGCCGACGCCGTCGGCCGACACCGACGTCGAGGGCGGTCCGGTGACGGTCGTCGCGACGGTCCAGGTCGTCTACAACGCGACCGCGACCGCGACCGCGACCGGGTAGCGCTCTGGGACGCCGGACACACGGACGCGACAGTGCGGGATCGACCCGGTGGCCGACGGCTCGGCCGTCTCCGAACGGCACGCCTTTTATCCGCCCGCTGCGTACCCGTTTCCGTGCAGTTCGTCGGCTACGACACGGGCGATCCGGGTCTCTACGTGAGTCGCGCGTCCGCAGAGCGCGAGCGCCCCCGACCGGACGGGACGGGGACGGGGACGGCCGCGACCGCTTCGACGCCGGCCGACGTCGAGTTCGTCGGTCTCGATCCGGGCAGGGAACTCGCATACACGCTCGGCGAGCGACGCTGTGCGGGGACCATCACCGACGAGGGACACCTCCCATGTTCGCGCCCCACCGCGCCGTACTGCCCCGAGCACCGCTCGACGTGGGTGTGCGCGAAGTGCACCGGCACCTGTCTGAAAGACGAGATGGACTGCGTCGAACCTCACGCCATCTACCTCGCGGCGTTCGCGCCCGACGCGTTCAAGGTGGGCGTCACCCGCGAGTGGCGGCTGGAGACGCGCCTGCGCGAGCAGGGAGCAGACAGGGGCGCACACCTCGCGACGGTCCCGGACGGCCGGATCGCCCGGGAGCGCGAGGCCGAGATCGCGGCGTCGGTCCCGGACCGGGTCCGGGTGCCCACGAAGCGGGCGGGACTCGGCCGCGAGGTCGACCGCGAGGCCTGGGCGGCGCTCTGTGCGGAGTTCGGCGTCGCCGAGGAAGACCGGTACGCCTTCGAGTACGGGCTCGACCTCGAGGACCGTCCCGTCGCCGAGACCATCGCCACGGGGACTGTCCGCGGCGTCAAGGGGCGGCTCCTGGTGCTGGATCACGCCGGCAGCACCTACGCCGTCGACCTCCGGGACCTCGTCGGCCACGAGGCGACACCGGACCCGACGACGCGGGACCTCCAGGCGAGCCTGGACGCGTGGGAGTAGCCTCCCGCCGTACCCGAGTTAATCGACGCAAATCCGCCTGAATTCGGTGCGACGATCTGCAGTATAAATGGTCCCGGAGAACCATCCACCGAGTGCAATGAAACACAAGGGACTCGCGAGCGTGCTCGTCGCGGCACTCGTGCTCTTCGCCGGCTGTTCCGGCGGGATCACGGGCGCGCCGGACGGCACCGCGACCGACGGAGCGACGGCGACCGAACGGCCGACCGCCACGCCCACCGACGGGACCGACGGCGGTACGGGAACGCTGAACCTCTATGTCAGCGACGAGAAGAACGCGATCGACGACTTCGAGCACCTCAACGTCACGATCACCCGGATCGGACTGAAGCCCGCAGGTGACGGCGCCGGCGGGGGCGAGAGCGACGGCAACGAAACCGACACGGCCGACGGGAACGCCACCGCCGGCTCGGCCGAGACGGCGGACGGAAACGGCGAGTGGGTCGAGTACGCGGTCGACAACCGGACGGTCGACCTGACGCGCCTGCAGGGCGCGAACGCGACGAAGCTCGCGTCGTTCAACGTCTCGAACGGCACCTACGAGAAGGTGTTCGTCTACGTCTCCGACGTCCGGGGAACGCTCGCGGACGGCAGTGACCAGCGGGTCACGCTCCCGAGCGGCAAGCTCCAGTTGAACACGGAGTTCACCGTCGGCAACGGCGAGGCGGTCGACTTCGTCTTCGACATCACGGTGGTCAAGGCCGGCAAGAGCGGGAAGTACATCCTGACGCCGGTCATCTCCGAGTCGGGGACCGACGTCGAGATCGACCCCGTCGGCGGCCCGGGAGAACGCGGCCCGCCGAGCGAGACGCAGGGCGCTCCCGGGGATCGGTCCGGCAACCGGACCGCGGCCCTGAACGCCACGTTCGTCGGCAACGTCACCGCCGGCGAGAACGCCACGCTCCGCGTCACGCAGAACGGCTCGGCCGTCGCGAACGCCACGGTCGCCCTCGACGGGCGCACCGTCGGAACGACCGACGCGCAGGGGGAACTCTCGCTTTCGGTCCCCGAGAACGCGGACGAGATCACCGTCTCGGTCACGCGCGGCGAGGCGGAAGTGGAGTTGGAAGTCGACCTCGGCACCGAGTCGACGTCGTCAGCCGGGAACGGCCGATCGACTATTGTCAACTAATGACAATTGTAGGTGCGTTTAGGGTCCCCGGCTGCAAAAATTGCCGGGTATGCGAGACAGAACCGATTCGGGAGGGGCAGCCAGAGAGATCATCGCGCGACGAACGGTACTGAAGCGACTGACCGGCACGGCCGCCGGCACCGCGGCGCTCGGACTGGCAGGGTGTACCGGAACGCCACAGGGAGACGGCGACGGCGGCGGCGGGGCAGAAGACACCGCGACGCCGAGCGGCGGCGACGCGACGACGACGAGCGGGGGCGACGAGACGACGAGCGGCGGAGGCGAAAGTGAGGGAGAAGGCGAGAAACACGAAGAAGAACTGCCGGAGGGCGTCTCCCAAGAGGAGTTCGAGAGCGGGCCGGTCCCGGAGGCGTACCGGACCGCGATCTCGCTCGGGGGCGAAAAGCGGAAGCCGGACAGCCTGTCGCCGAAGGAAGACGTCAAGTTCTCCGAGTACGGAGAGGCGACCGAGATAGCGTCTCACAAACCGGGAACCGCCTGCGGGAACTGCTCGGAGTTCATCCCCGACAAGAACGGCGACGGGTTCGGCGCCTGTGCGAAAGTAGAGGGCTACATCGGACTCCACGACTGGTGTGTCCTCTACGAGTCGCTCCCCGAGCCCTCGGTCCCCGAGGGGATGACCGAAGACGACCTCGCCACCGCGACCGTGCCCGAAGCCTATCGGACGGCGGACTCACAGGGGGGCGAGGCGCGGAAACCGGACAGCCTGCAGACGCAGAAGGCCGTCAAACTCCAGGAGGCCGTGGAAGCGGCCACGGCCGGACTGGCACAGCCCGGCCAGGCCTGCGGGAACTGCGCGGAGTTCATCCCCGACAAGAACGGCGACGGCTGGGGGGCCTGTGCGAAAGTAGAGGGCTACATCGCGGTCGAAGACTGGTGTGTCCTCTACGAGCACATCACCGAGGCGCTGACCGCGGGCGGCCACGAGTGATAATGACGGTTGTAACTATGTACCGGTGCTCGCCG
>JBDGUP010000117.1:0-3887 GCA_042215815.1 Haloquadratum sp.
CCCAGCGAGGAGTACACCGACATTCGCCGCTGGTACATCCACCCCCTCGTCGAGGACGTTCGCGGTCACGACCCGCGAGTACGTCCCGTCCCGAAACCGGTCGAGGATCTCACGGCGCTCGCTCGCCCCGGTCTCGCTCGTGATCGCGGGAAGGAGATACCGCTCGGAGAGGCGATAGACGAGGTCGGTGTGGGCGGTGAAGACGATCATCCGATCGTCGCGGTGGCGGTCGAGCAGCCGCCCCAGCGTCTCGACTTTCGCGTCGGCGTTCATCATAATCCGCCGCGCGCGCTGCTTCGCGAGGAGCGCCTCGCGGGCCGCCGGGTCGTTGCCGGAGCGCATCACCAGCTTCCGGTAGTCCGCGCCGCTCTGCAGCGAGAGGTTCGAGCGTTTCAGGTAGTCGACGAAGGTCCCCTGGGCCTCCTCGTAGGCGTCGCGCTCGTCCGGCCCGAGGGCGACCTCGATCCGTCGGACCTCGTAGTCCGCGAGGTGCTCGCCCGCGAGGTCGTCGACAGACGCCTCGTACACCTTCGGTCCGACCAGTTCTTCGATCACCTCGTGGGCGCCGTCCGGACGTTCGAAGGTGGCCGTCAGGCCGAGGCGGGCGGGCGCAGAGAGCAGGCGGGCGGCGTCGCGGTATCCCTCGCCGCCGAGGTGGTGAACCTCGTCGAAGACCGCGAAGTCGAACTCGCCCCCGACCTCGTCTGCGCGCAGGTACGCGGAGTCGTAAGTCGACACCGTGATCGGCTCTTGGGTCTGCTCGCCGCCGCCGAACTGTCCGACCGGCACGTCGAACTCGGTTTCGAGTTCGCGTCGCCACTGCTCGAGGAGGTCGATCGTCGGCACGACCACCAGCGTCGGGACGCCGAGTTCCGCGATGGCGTCGACCGCGAGCACCGTCTTTCCCGCCCCGGTCGGGAGTTCGACGACGCCCCGCCGGTCGTTCGCACGCCACGCCTCCAGCGCCTCCGTCTGGTAGGGGCGGAGGTCGTAGGCGTGCGACAGCGACAGCGACAGCGACGCGTCGCCCCCGACGTGGTCTTCGAAGGCCACGCCCCGCTCGTGGAGGGCGTCCCGAAGCGCGGCGTACCGGTAGGCCGGCGCGCGGGCGACGAGTCCCCGATCGTCCCACGCGGCCCCCGGCAGCGAGTCGACGGCGTGGTCGGACGCCTCCAGCCCGTCGATCCGAACCGTGCCGTCCTCGAACCGCAGCGTGAGCACGGTCCGAGGTGGGGCGCGATCGCATATATACTATGCTGTCGGACGGAAGTGGGCCGAGACGTGACGGCGCGCTTTTCCCGGTCGGGACGCGAGTGGAGGGTATGACAGACGATTCCGACGACACCGAAGCCGGGGACGCACCGGACGCCGTGGACGCGACCGACGAGGCGTCGCCCCCGCTCGAAGAGGTCGTCGCGGGCGTCCTTCGCGACGTCGACGCGGCGCACGAAGACTACGAGCGCGGCTACGTCGACGCCGACGCGACGCTTTCTGTCGTGATGAGCCACGTCGAACGGCTCCGGGAGGCGCACGAGGAGTCGATGTGACGTCGCGGCCGGAGACGCCGCGTCCGACGGCCGCAGGAGCCGGGAGTCGGGACCGCGGCCGCGGCGCAGTCGGTGTTCGGTACACTTATGGACTGGCTGCCTGACGCAGACACCGATGGAACACGAACGACCAGACCTCGACGGAACGGTGGCGGTCGTGACGGGCGGCACCCGCGGTATCGGGCTGGCGATCGCCGAGGCGTTCGCCCGGGCCGGCGCCGACGTCGTACCGACCTCACGAACGAGAGCGGACGTCGAAGACGCCGCCGACGCCGTCCGCGACGCGGGCGGCGACTCGATGGCGGTCACGACCGACGTCTCGGACTCCGAGCAGGTCGCCGACCTCTTCGACGCCGTCGACGACGAGTTCGGTCGGCTGGACGTGCTCGTGAACAACGCCGGAATCAATCCGGGCTGGGCGCTGGGCCGTCCCGAGGACGTCGACGTCGACGCCTTCGACGATATCGTCGACGTCAATCTGCGCAGCGCCTACGACTGCGTTCGCCAGGCGAGCGACCTGCTGCACGCCGACGGCGGCGGCGCGGTCGTCAACATTGCGAGCACCTCCGGCCTGGTCGGCACGCCCCGGCAACACCCCTACACCGCGGCGAAGCACGGGATGGTCGGCCTCACGAAGAGCCTCGCGCTCGACTGGGCGCCGGACGTCCGCGTCAACGCCATCGCGGCCGGCATCGTCGCGACCGACCTCACCGAACCGGTGATGGAGAACGAAGCACTCTACGACGAACTCACCGAGAAGACGCCGATGGACCGCTTCGGCGACCCCGAAGAGATCGCCGGCGCGGCGCTGTTCCTGGCCAGCGATATGGCCTCGTTCGCGACGGGATCGATCGTCTCCGTCGACGGCGGCTGGACCGCCCGCTGATACTGTCGGACGAACGTCCTGCGACGCCTGGGTCTCCCCCGGCGGGGGTGCGAGCGTATCAACGGGTTCGTCCGACAGTATCAGCACTCGCGCGTATCGACGCCGGAGACGGGACCGCCGGTCGGCTCGTAGGTCGAATCGTCGACCGATCCGGCGAACATCGGCAGCGAGAACCGGTAGTCGAAGATGACGACGAGCGACTCGAAGACGCCGTCCGCCGAGGCCTCGCTCGGCATCTCGGCCACCATCACGCCGGTTCGGAGTTCGATGATCTCGGCGCCGAGCGCGACGCCGCGAGCCTCCATCCCGAACGCGCTCGGCGGCGCGGGATCCGTGACGAGCGAGGTGTGGATGGTGAGGTTGATGTGCGGGTTCCCGTCGCCGATGGTGAAGTCGTGGCCGCCCTCGGGGAGGCACCGCCGTTCGGCGCCGCCCGTCGTGGCACCGCCCTCGCCGCCGCTGGACTGGGCAGCGGCCGCCGGGAGGCCGGCCAAAGCGAGTGAAAAGCACACTGCGAGGGCCGCGACGACCGCGACGGCGCGGCGCTGACTGGGATTCCGGGGAGTGCGCATACTGGCCCTTGATCGGTTTCCGGATTAAGTCTCCCTCCACGATTCTCACCGCTGATAAGGACCGTCGAACGGCACGTCGGTCCGGAGGTCCGCTACCGGAACCGGAACGTCTCGAGGTTCTTGGGCGCGAACGTCCGGAGGTTGTAGTCGTGATACAGCCCCGAAGAGAGGTCCTGGACCGAGCGTTCGTCGCCGTGGACACAGAGGATCTTCTCGGGGCGGGGGTTCATCGTCTTCACGAAGTTCTCGAGCCCCTGCCGGTCGGCGTGGCCGGAGAAGCCGTCGACGGTCGCGACGTCCATCTTCAGAGAGAGGGTGTCGCCGCGACCGACGCGGTCGCCGCCGACCGGGATCTCCTCTCGCCCGTTCTGGATGCGACGGCCGAGGGTCCCCTGGGCCTGGTAGCCGACGAAGACGAGCTGTGAGTCCGGATCCGACCCGAGGTGCTCGAGCCACGACATAATCGGGCCGCCGGTGACCATCCCCGACGTCGAGAGGACGATGCAGGGACCGCCGTCGGCCACCTCCTGTCGCTCGTCCTCGCCGCCGTCGATGTGGTTGAACTCGTCGGCGAGGAACGGGTTTTCGTCCTCGTGGAAGATCCGGTCGCGGAGGTCGTCGCGGAGGTACTCGGGGTAGGTCGTGTGGATCGCGGTCGCCTCCCAGATCATCCCGTCGAGGTGGACCGGCATACTGGGGATCTTCCCCGTCCGCATCGCCTCTTCGAGGACGAGCATCAGCTCCTGTGACCGACCGACCGCGAACGACGGGATCAGCACCTTCCCGTCGCGCTCGTAGGCGTCGTTGATGAGGTCTATCAGCTTCTCCTCGGAGTCTTCCTGGTCGGTCTGGTAGTCGTTGCGGCCGCCGTAGGTGGATTCG
>JBDGUP010000008.1:0-3614 GCA_042215815.1 Haloquadratum sp.
CTCTATATACGTCTCTATCCCCGTATTGAGGTCCGGGATTGCCGCCCGCGTCCGCGGTCGGTTAACGGATGATATCGGCGATCCGGCGTGGCTCGCCGCTGAGCGCGGGATTCTCTTCGACGATCTTCAGGACTTCGTGGTCTGTCACGTCGGGATAGGACTTCTGGGTCGCCTCCTCGATCAGGGACTTCTCCAGCCGGAACTCGGTCCCCTCGTAGACGACGTCGACGCCGTCCTCGTCGAACGACAGGGCTGTCATATCGGTTCGTAGCCGGTCGGCGCGTAAAAGTTCATCAGTCCGACGCCGGCGGCTCCGACCGGCGGCCACGAGCGCCGTCGGACGGCCGTCTGACGGGCCGTTTATTACGCCGCGCGTGTTGCACCGGAGTGTGGCATTCGGCCAGGACCCGCTCGACGCCCTCGAGATACCCGACGGGACGACCGTCGAAGAACACGACCTCGTGAGCGACGGGGACATCGTCGTGGGCGGCCAGAGCACCGTGGAGTTCGGCGTCAGGGGCCGGAACGTCCTCGCCGGCGAGCGCGTCACCTTCGGCGGCGACATCGAGGCCGAGGGCGACTGCCGCCTCGACGTCTGGTGCGACGTCGCCGGCAACGTCCTCGTCGGCGAGGACGCCTACCTCGGCGAGCGCGTCCACATCGGCGGCCAGCTCATGGTCTCGGGCGACCTCGACATCGGCGACGACGTCGACATCGAGGAGGGCTTCGAGGCCAACGGCTGGATCGTCATCCGGAATCCCGTCCCGACGCTGGTGTTCTACTTTATGGTCCTCTCACAGCTCCTCCGGCTCGGCGAGAACGAAGCCGCCGAGGAACTCGCGGCGGCGCTCTCCGGCGAGAGCGACGACGATCCGCTCGTGATCCCCCGCGGGTCGACCGTCTCGGACGACGCCTGGCGCGCTTCGACGCCCGCGCGGATCGGCGACGGGTGTCGCCTCCACGGGAACGTTCGCGCGGAGTCGATCACCGTCGGGCGCGACAACAACATCTTCGGCAGCCTCCGCGCGCGCGAGGACGTCTCGGTCGGCGAGGGGACGCAGATCCACGGCGACGTGACGACGCGCGACGGCACCGTCACCATCGCCGACGGCGCCCGCATCCTCGGCGACGTCTCCTGTTCCGAACTCGAACTCCACGACGGCGCCGAGGTCGACGGCACGATCCGCGCCGCTGGCGACGTGCGGCTCGTCCGGTCGGACGCCTCTCGCGACGGGGAGTGATCGGCACTGGCACGCGAGCGTTCGGCGCCAGCCCGATGACTCAAACGCGCCCTTGTGCCACCGGCGCGTCTTTCCGTGTCTCCGCCGTAGCCCGACCCACGATGCCAACGAAACGAACGCTCTCGGTCCTCGCGCTCGTCGCGCTCGTCGCGCTCGCCGGCTGTGGGGGGAGCGCGACCGGCGGGGCCAGCGGCGGCGGCGCGACCGCCGAGTACGCGCAGGCGACGAAGATGGCCGAGAGCGGCGCGGCGGACGTAGCGAGCGGGGGCGGCTCCGGGGGCGACGCCTCGGTCGGCGATACCGGCGGAGCCGGCGCCGTAACCATCCAGAACCGCGCCGTGATCAAGACCGGGACCGTAGTCGTGGAAGTACGAGACTTCGAGACCGCGCGCGCGAACCTGACGGCGGCCGTCGAGAGCTACGGCGGCTACGTCAGCGACGTCTCCCAGGAGCGCCGCCGGATCGACAACGAGACGTGGGTCCGCGGACAGCTCGTGCTCCGGGTGCCGCGCGAGCAGTTCGACGCGCTCGTCGCCGACGCCAAGGCGCTCGGAGCGGTCCAGTCGGTCGAGATCGACTCCCGGGACGTGACCGGGAAGATCGTCGACATCGAAGCGCGGCTGAAGAACCTCCGGGCCGAGCGCCAGCGCCTGCGCGAACTGTATCAACAGGCCAACGACACCGAGGACGTCCTCGCGGTCCAGCGCGAACTCTCCGACGTCCAAGGCGAGATCGAACGGCTGGAGGCGCGACTCGAGTCGCTTCGGAACCGGGTCGCATACTCGACGCTGACGGTTCGGCTGGAAGAACCCCGGCCGACGCCGAACCGCGTCGCACCCGATAACTGGTACGACACGCCCGTATTATCGGCGTTCCTGCAGTCCGTCGACGGCGTCGTCGTCGTCGCGCGGGCGGTCGTCGTCGGCTTCGCGTTCGCGCTGCCGTACCTGCTCGCCTTCGGACTGCCGGTCGTGCTCGTGGGAGGCGCGCTCTGGCGCTATCGACACCGGCTCGGCGCGGGGTGATATACTGTCGGACGGACGAGACAGTCCCTACGACTCGCTCTCGCCGTCTCCGCCGCCGTTTTCGTCGTCGGGGGCGGTGCTGACGGTGACCTGCGCCTCGCGGAGCACGGAACCGGCCATCTCGTAGCCCTGCTGGTAGACGTCCGCGATGGTTCCCTCGGGCTGGTCGCTGTCGACGCGCATCAGCACCTCGTGGCGCATCGGGTCGACCTCGGATCCGACCTCGGGGTCGATCGTCGATACGTTCTCCTCGTCGAGGACGCGGTCGAACTCCTCCAGGGTCGACTCGACGCCCGGTCGGATGTCGGCGTCCTCGTCCTGTTCGAGGGCGCGCACGAGGTTGTCGCGGACGTCGACGACGCGGCTGACGAAGTCTTCGGTCGCGCGCTCGCGGATCTCCTCTTCGCGCTGTTTCGCCCGCTTCTTGTAGTTCTGGAAGTCCGCCTTCGAACGCTTCAACGCGGACTCTAGTTCTTCGATCCGCGCCGCGCGCTGGTCGAGTTCGGACGCCACCGATTCGAGCCGGGACTCCAGTTCCGCCACCTCGTCTGCGAGGTCGTCGTCGTACTCGGCGACGCGCGAGGCGACGTCCGGCACCTCTGTGTCGATAGCGTCTCGATCCGTCCCGGCCGAGGCGCCGTCGCCCTCTGTCCCGGCCGACGATCCGGTCGCGTCGTCAGCGGCGGCGACATCGGCGTCGGCGTCGGCGTCGGCGTCGGCGTCGGTGTCGACGTCGGCGTCGATCCCCTCTTTCCCCTCGTCCGTAGCCGTATCGGAAGAAGCAGCCGTCGTCTGACCCTCGGGAGACTCCTCGCTCATACCCGGACGGAGTAGACGACGAGCCTTAAGCGTGTAGAAAGCGGCGTCGCCGTGTCTCGTCTCTTACGGTGATCGCGCTACATCGATATCGTGTTATATCGAAACCATATTTGCGGCCGAGTCGGAACGCGGGAGTATGTCATCGGACCCGCCCGAAGCCGAGTATTTCGAGGACGGTCACATACAGGAGATCGCCGTCGACGGCAAGTCCGTCGCTCGTCTGGAGATCATCAACGACCTCTCGATGTCTCCCGTCGACGACGCGGCGATCGCGGCCGTCCTCAGAATCATCTCGGAGGATCTCGCTCAGGGGTTCGAGCGGGACGCCGATCTCAGCGTCGCCGAGGCGCTCGAACAGGGGGGACCAGAGATCGAAGTGGCCGACAGCAACGGCTGGGAGACCGCGGCGCTGGATCGAGTCGTCGACGCGGTCGACGACGAGGAGTAGGCCGCAGTCACGGTCCGGGAGCCGGCGTGTCACGGGTCCTCGACACCGACACCGACACCGACACCGACACCGACACCGACA
>JBDGUP010000031.1:0-3351 GCA_042215815.1 Haloquadratum sp.
GATCAGTCGAGTTTGTTCAGCGCCTCGAAGAAGTCCGAGACGGGACCGGCCATCCGAACCGGCTCGTCTGCGACCTCGATCGTGACCTCGGCCGGCGGATCGATCCGTTCTCGGATCCGCCCGTCGACGACGACCACGGCCTCGTCGGTGTCGTCGACCGCGACCGACATCGTGGCGTCGGCGTCGACCACGAGCGGCGGCATCCCCCCGGTCGCGGCCATCTCCGTGATGATGAGCCCCGAGACGTCGGGGTGGACCAGCGGGCCGTCCTCGCTGAGGTTGTAGGCGGTGCTGCCCGTCGGGGTCGCGACCAGGACGCCGTCTGCGTGTCCCCCGGTGTAGTGCGAGCCGTCGACACACACCTCGATGGCTGCGCCCCCGCCGTGGCCGCGACGGGCGCCCTGGACCACCACCTCGTTGACGGCGGGCGGAAGCGTCCAGTCGTCGCCGCGCGCGGCGATCCGCGGCATCGAGCGCGTCGGGAGTTCGCCGTCGACCTCGAACCGCCGGACCTCCGCCAGCACCGCGTCGACGGCGTCGTCCGGGCGGACCGCGTTGAGAAAGCCCACCTCGCCGAGGTTGACGCCCAGGAGGGGCGTGGTGCCCGCGCCGTGGGCGGCGAACAGGAACGTCCCGTCGCCGCCGATGCTGACGACGAGGTCCGCCGCGTCGAACGCCGCGACGGCGTGTCCCGGCACGCCGAGTTCCGCCGCCGTGGCCGCGTCGACCCACACGGTGACGCCCTCTTCGACCAGTCGCTCCCGGATCCTCCCGGCCAGGCGGGCGGTGCGGTCGTTGCCCCACTGGGCGACGATGGCCACCTTCATCTGTCGCGGGGTTCGGCGCGCCGGCCAAAAAGGGCACCGTCCCGCGGTTGGCGGAGGCGTCGTCGTCCCTCGACCGCGCCGTCCCCCAGTTTTCGACCTGATAATCGACGGCAACATTCATAGCCGCTCCCGCCCACCTTCCGACGACGTTGATGGAACGCCTGCGCCCCCGCGCTCGACGCGCGCGGTCGATCCGCGGCGGACGAGTGCGATCGACGGCGAACGCGGGTGACCACCGTGAGTGACGACGACGAGGACGTCTCGGGCGAGGACTGGTTCGAGCGCGCGCTCCGAGAGGACGAAGCGGACGCGGCCGAGACAGAGGGCGAAGCGGCCGAGACGGAAGGCGACGGAGAGCCGGCCGGAGAGCGCGCCGAGACTGCAGAATCCGAATCAGAGAGCGCCGAACAAGGCACGCCCGAGCCGGACGTGTCGACGGGCGAAAAAGAGAGTGGAGTACCCGAACCCGAACCCGAACCCGAGTCTGAAGCGGGCGAAGAGGCGGGCACGCAGGGACCGTCCGGCGGCGAGACGCCGTTCGAAGAGGACTTCGCCTCGGCGCTGGAGAACGCCCCCGAACCGGACGCGATGGGGGGGACGGGCGGCCCGAGCGCCGGCGGTCCGGGTCCCGGCGGTCCGGGTCCCGGCGGTCCGGGCGCTGGCGGCACCGGTGGCGAGGGAGAGGGACCACTCTTCGAGGCGGGCGACGCCGGCGGCGACGACTTCGGGTTCGCGGACTTCTCGGACACGAGCACCGAAGAGTTCGACGAAGAGGCATTCGAGTCGGACCTCGAGCGACTGGACGTCGGGATCGAAGGCCTCGACGAGATGATCCTCGGCGGCGTCCCCCGGCGCTCGCTGATGGTCGCCATCGGGTCGGCCGGGACGGGCAAGACGACGTTCGGACTCCAGTTTCTGAACTACGGCCTCGAACACGGCGAGGACGCGGTCTACATCACGCTCGAAGAGAGCTTCGATCGCATCGTCTCCACGGCCGAAGAGAAGGGCTGGGACTTCGAGGAGTACGTCGACCAGAACCGGCTGGCGGTGGTCGACATCGACCCCGTCGAGATGGCCAACAGCCTCGACAGCATCCAGAGCGACCTCCCGGACCTCATCGACGACTTCGGGGCCGATCGACTGGTGCTCGATTCGGTCTCGCTCTTGGAGATGATGTACCAAGATCCCCCCCAGCGTCGGAGCCAGGTCTTCAACTTCACCCGGGCGCTGAAGAACTCCGGGATCACGACGCTTATGACCTCCGAGGCGGATCCCGACAACGCCTACAACTCCCGGTTCGGTATCGTGGAGTACCTCGCGGACGCGGTGTTCGTCCTCCAGTACGTCCGGCCGAACGACTTCCGGGAGACGCGGCTCGCCATCGAGATCCAGAAGATCCGCGACGCCAACCACTCCCGGGAGACGAAGCCCTACGAACTCACAGACGACGGGATCAGCGTCTACCGCCAGGCGAACATCTTCTGATTTCTACGGTGGGTGTCCCGGGACGCCGTCATAATGATCACTATCAGTACAGCAACTCGGCGTCGTCTTCGATCATATACAGCGTCCGCGCGGCGATGTTGACCGCGTGGTCGCCGACGCGTTCGAGGTCGCGGATCGTGAGCAGGAGCCGAGAGATGTCCTGCATATACGCCTCGGCGTCGGTGTCGTCCTCGCCGAACGGATCGCTCTCGATCAGGTCGCGGACGACGGTCGTGCTCGCGGCCTCACACATCGCGTCGACGTCGTCGTCGCGGTCGGCGACCGCATAGCAGCGGTCGGGGTCTTCCTCTGCGTACGCTTGCATCGCGGCGTCGAGCATCTCCAGCGTCTCGACGCCGATCTGCTGGACGTCGACCTCCGGGAAGACGTCGCGCTCGGCGTCCATCGCGTACTGGGCGAGGTTGACCGCGAGGTCGCCGATGCGTTCGAGGTCGGTGATGATCTTGAACGACGCCGCGATGAAGCGGAGGTCGGAGGCGACGGGTTGCTGGAGCGCGATCAGGTCGATGCACTTGCTCTCTAGGTCCAGGTACATCTGGTTGATCTCGTCGTCGCCTTCGACGACTTCTTCGGCGACCGCGTCGTCTTTCTGTTCGAGCGCGTCGAGTCCCAGTCGGAGCCGCTCGGCGACGATCTCGCTCATATAGAGGACGTCCTCGCGCAGATCCGAGAGAGATTCCTGATATCCTTCTCTGGGCATACCTGTTGCCACACGGGTCTGCAGTATAAGGGTATCGCGAGGAAGGGGTCGTCCCCGAGACGGATTACCCGAATTTACCGGTAATGTAGTCTTCGACGCGCTGGCTCTGTGGGTCTTCGAAGATCTGATCGGTGTCGCCGTACTCAACGAGCCGACCGCCGGTGAGAAAGACCGCGGTCTGATCGGAGATCCGCGCGGCCTGCTGCATATTGTGGGTGACGACAACGACGGTGTACTCTGTCGCTAACTCCTCGATGAGGTCTTCGATCTTGGCGGTCGCGATCGGGTCGAGCGCGCTCGCGGGCTCGTCCATCAGGA
>JBDGUP010000132.1:0-3318 GCA_042215815.1 Haloquadratum sp.
TCCATGAACACCGGCGCGGCGTAGGTGATGTTCCGGAGGCGGGCCTCCTGGGGGAAGAGCAGTTCCTCGGAGCCGTCGGCCTCGCGGACGCGTGGCGTCTCGACGCGGACGTCCCCGAGTTCGACGAAGACGGGCTCTTCGCCCTCCTTGTCGCCGATGTCGGTCTCGATCCGCTCCTTCTCGGTGACGACCTCCTGCATCCCCCGTTCGAGGAAGTTGTTGAACGAGCGGAAGTGGTGTTCTGCGAGCCGTTCCTCCGAAAAGTACTCGCGCGAGACGGCACGTCGGTCCTGTCGGTTCATTCGATCACCAGTCGGTAAGAGACCGCCTTGTCTGTGGTTCGAGAGTCGCGGACGATCTTGACGACGTCGCCGGGTTCTGCCTCGTCGGGCAGGGCCGGATCGCGCCGCTTGATCTTCGGCAGATCGGCGCGCTCGACGTCGTACTGCGTCAGCATCGACTCGACCTCTTCTTCGTCGATGAGCGTGTGCTCTGGGACGAGTTCGTGTTGGCTTACGTCTACCATATCTGGCTGGGAGTGGGTGGTGAAGAAGTTCTCACGGGATACTACAGCCCGGTTCGGCAGGGAGCCATTTAACGCTTGCCAACTCGGGTCCGAAAGGCACGGCTCATCGCCACGGGACCCTGCGCCACCCGTGTTGGGAACACACACGGCCGTCCGGGATAAAGGTGTTGCGGCGGAGCCGGTCGTGGAGTCGCGGTCGTCCGGCACGCCGACAATAGAGGGGGCGAGCAGCCTACTCGACGACCAGGCTGGTCCGCTCGTCGACGGCGTCGGACTCCGCGAAGTCGCCGCCGCCGAGCAGCCCCCGAGCGGCGCGCTTGCCCCACTCGACGGCCGGCTGCGTGAAGGTCGAGACTCCGGCGAGTTCGCCGTACAGGACGCACGCGGCCTCCATCTCGTAGAGCAGCGAGCCCAGGCTCCGCTCGTCGACGGCGTCGATCTCGACGCGGATCGCCGGGACGCCGGATTCGGCGAGGCTGGCTTCTGTGGCTTCGAACTCGGCGTCGAGGAGGTCGCCGAGCGAAGAGCCACCCAGGTACGCGAGCCCGTCGAGGTCCGTCGGTGGGATCTGTCGGTCGGGGCGCTCTCGCGGGCGCACGAGCGTGACGACTTTGTCACGCGGTCCGGCGCGGTAGAGCTGGAGTTGAGAGTGCTGGTCTGTCGCGCCCAGCGCGCGAGCGGGCGTCTGTCCGAGACCGTCCTTGCCGAGGCTCTCGGCCCACAGCTGTGCGAACCACTCTGCGAACGTCTCCAGCCGTTCGGCGTAGGGCATCATCGCGTTCGTCCCGGCGCCGCGCTGGGCGAGCGCGTACGTCGCCGCACCGTAGGCGTACGCGGGGGTCTCGAACAGCGACCCCGAGAGGGCTGCAGCGGCGTCGGCCGCGCCCTCTCGGATCGCGTCGAGGTCGTGGCCCTGGATCGCCGCGACGGCGAGTCCGACCGTCGAGAGCGCCGAGAACCGACCGGGGACGCCGTCGGGCACCGACAGCGAGGGGAGGTCGTGCCGCGCTGCGAGCGACCGGAGGTTTCCGGACTCGCCTGTCGTCACGAACGTCCGTTCGGTCCAGTCGACGCCGGCGGCGTCCATCGCGTCCCGGACGACGAGGAAGTTCGCGAGCGTCTCCGCGGTCGTCCCGGACCGGGAGACCACGTTCAGGACCGTCCGATCGAGCGGGAGCGAGTCGAGGAGCCGCGAGACGTGCTCTGGATCGACGTTGTCGAGGAAGTACGCCTCCGGGTCCGCGGGCTCGGCGAGCGCGTCCGCGAGCGTGGCCGCGCCGAGGGCGCTCCCGCCGATACCGACCGTGAGGACCGCCGCCGCGTCCGCGAACGGCTCGACCGCCGCGCGGATCCCCTCGAGGTCGACGGTCGAGGGGAGATTCAGCGCCGCGTACCCGTGTTCGTCCTCTCGGCGCCCGGTTTCGATCCGCTCGTGGGCGGCCCCCACCTGTTCGTCGAGTCGCTCCAGCGAGTCGCGGGCGACGCCGGGCGTCGCGCCCAGAACGGAGCCGAGATCGACCTGCATACCTCCCCCACGACCGCCCCCGACGAAAAAGCGGTCGGTCCGTCTCGGAGCACCATCGGCGGCGAACCGGTTCGTTGAAAGCCGCCCGATCCGAAGCGCGAGCGATGGCATCCGGCTACGGCGGCGTCGTCGGCGCGTTCCCGTACGCGTTCCGGGCCTGCGAGTCGCGACTGTTCAAGCTCTACGTCGTCGCGAGCGCGCTCGCGACCGGGTTCGTCGCCCTCGTCGTGGGGGCCGCCCTGATCGTCCTGATCGCACAGACGAGCGGTGTCCCGGGCGGGACGCTCACTCTCTCGCGGGCCTTCTACGTCGTCGTCGGACTGCTCGTCGTCCTCCCGGCGGTCGCTCCGGTGCTGCTCGTCGCCCGACGGCGGCGGCGCGACGTCGAGACGTCGCGGCGCTACGAGACGGCTCTCGCCGCCGCTGGATTCTTCTTTTTGCTCTCGGTGTATCTCGGTCTCGTGGCGTCGATGCCGGCGACGTTCGCGCTCGACGGCGAGACGGTGACGCGCCCGGAGCCGAGCGGGCTCTTCGCGCCGGTGATCGCGCTCTGCTATGCGATCCCGCCGGCGCTCTCGTGGCTCGTCCCGCTCGTCGGGGCGGCGCTCGTCGCCGCCGCCCATCGCGTCTTCGGCTGACCGGGTCCGCCGTCCTGTTCATCCCGATTGTTGTCGCTGTGGCCCCTCGTCTCGTCGTCCGTTCCGGCGGTCGACGAAACCCGCAAGTACGCGGAGCCGCACCCTCTCAGTAATGAGCGACGCCGACACCACTCCGGAAGACGAACGGATCGAGGGGACGTTCCTCGTCACGGCGGCCGAGGACGACTCCGCCATTCTCACCGACGTCGAAACCGGCCAGGTCCACACGCTCGCGTCGAACCCGGGCGTCGAACGGGGCGACGTCGTCGAGGGCGCCGTCGCCCCCGAGCCGCCGCTGAACGTCGCCTATCGGCTGGTCGAGACCGACTCCCGCCGGTCGGTGTCGATCGAGCGGAGCGACGAGCCTCCCACCGCGCACTCGAAAGAACTCGCCGCGGCGCAGGACGTCGGCGAACTCACGCGGGAAGAACGGGCCGGGACGGGCGAAATCCACGTGATCACGATTCCCGAGGACGACCCCGAATCGGCCGTCGAGGACGTCCTCGACGACGACGAGCAACTGCTCTCGCGGGCGGCCCGGCTCGACGTGACGCGGGTGGAGATCCGGTCGTGTCCCGGCGTCCTCGCCGTCCGCTATCTGCCGTAGCGTCGGGCCGGATCGGGCCGGA
>JBDGUP010000027.1:0-2910 GCA_042215815.1 Haloquadratum sp.
TACGACGTCCGACACGTCGAGAACTTCACCGACGTCAACGAGAAGATCGTCGCCCGCATCGGCGAAGACGAGTACGGCGAGAGCGAGCCCGCGGTCGCAGACCACTTCACCGCGCAGGTGATCCGCGATATGCGCGGGCTGAATCTGAAGCGCGCGGAGGTGTATCCCCGCGTCTCCGAGCACATCCCGGAGATCATCGACCTCGTGGAGACGCTCGTCGATCGGGGCTACGCCTACGAGTCGAACGACTCGGTCTACTTCGACGTCACCGCGTTCGACGACTACGGCACGCTCTCGAACCAGCGCCTCGACGAGATCGAATCCCAGGGCGAAGACGCCCAGGCCGAAAAGCGCCACCCCGCGGACTTCGCGCTCTGGAAGGCCGGCGCCGTCGACCCCGACGACGTCGCAGAACACCGCAACGAGGGGCTCGATCCGATCGAGGAGCCGTCCGGCGAGACCTGGACGTCGCCGTGGGGCGAGGGGCGGCCGGGCTGGCACATCGAGTGCTCGGCGATGTCGATGACGCACCTCGACGACACGATCGACATCCACGTCGGCGGCCGCGACCTGGTCTTTCCGCACCACGAAAACGAGATCGCCCAGAGCGAGGCGGCGACCGGCGAGCAGTTCGCCCGCTACTGGCTCCACGTCGGGCTCCTCCAGACCGCCGGCGACAAGATGTCGTCGAGTCTGGGGAACTTCCTCACCGTCGCGGACGCGCTCGAGGAGTACGGCGTCGACGTCGTCCGCACCTTCTATCTCTCTACGTCCTACCGCGGCGAGCAGACCTTCGGCGAGCGGGAGATGCAGGAGGCACGAGAGCGCTGGGAACGGTTGGAGCGCGCCTACGAGACCGCCGTCGACGCCTGCGACAGCACTGACGCCTACGCGAAAGTCGAAGACGGGTCGTTCCGGGAGGCGCTCTCTGCGACCCGCGAGTCGTTCCGGGAGGCGATGAACGACGACTTCAACGTGCGCGAGGCGATGGCGGCACTGCTGGAACTGACGACGGCGGTGAACCGCCACGTCGACGAGCGCGACGAGTACGACTTCTGGGCCCTCAGAGAGGCCGTCGAAACGTTCGAGGACCTCGCTGGCGAGGTGTTCGGGCTCTCTCTCGGCGAGGAGACGGGCGACGGAACCGTCACGCTCGCAGAGGAACTGGTCGAACTCGTCCTCGACGTGCGCGAGGCCGAGCGCGAGGCCGGAAACTACGAGCGCGCGGACGAACTCCGCGACGACCTCGAAGCGCTCGGGATCGAGGTCCACGACAGCGACGACGGGCCGACCTACCGCTTCGAGTAGGTCGAGGAGGTCGAAGGGATCGCGCGGATCGCCCTTCCGACGACGCTACTCCGTCGTGAAAAGCGCGGTCTCGTCGGGGACCTCGAAGAGGCCCAGTCGCACGCCGGCGTCGAGCCAGCCGTAGCCGTACGAGAAGGCCGCCAGCGCGTTCACGGGATCGTCGTCCTCGCGGAAGTGCCGGCCGTCCGCCAGGTACGACGCCGCCATCTCGCGGATCTCCGCGGCCGCTTCGCCGAGCGGCGTCGACGCGGGGACGGCGATCTCGGCCACCTCGAGCGCGTCGGCGAACATCCGCTCGTACCGGTCGGTCTTTTCGTCGAGGTCCGCTGTCATACCCGACAGTGGACGCGCCGACCGACGTAGTCTTGTCCCTCTGCCCGCCGGCCGCGGTATTGTGTAAGCATACCAATACCAGTCTGACAGCGTCCGTGCACGACAGCGGAACCTAAAAGGAGACGTCCGACGAACCTACGGGTATGACAGAAGACACAGAAGAGATCGTCGAACACCGTCCGCTCATCGTCGCCGGCTCGGGGATCGCCGGGCTGTCGGCGGCGATCTACGCGGGCCGCTCGAACAACGAGCCGCTGGTCTTCGAGGGCGACGAGCCGGGGGGACAGCTCACGCTCACGACAGAGGTCGACAACTACCCGGGCTTTCCCGAAGGCATCTCCGGACCGGAACTCGTCCAGAACATGAAAGAACAGGCCCAGCGTTTCGGCGCGGAGATCGAAAACGGGATCGTCGAAGCGATCGACGTCGCCGAGGGAGCCGCGATGGGCGGCGAGCCCCGGTCTGGGGACGCCGACGACCCGCCCTTCACCGTCCGGCTGAAGAACGGCGACGTCTACACGGCCGACGCGGTCATCTCCGCGTCGGGCGCCTCCGCCCGGACGCTCGGCATCCCCGGCGAGGACGAACTGATGGGGTACGGCCTCTCGACGTGTGCGACCTGTGACGGCGCGTTCTTCCGCGACGAGAAGATTATGGTCGTCGGCGGCGGCGACGCCGCGATGGAGGAGGCCGACTTCCTCACCAAGTTCGCCTCGACCGTCTATCTCGTCCACCGCCGCGAGGAGTTCCGCGCCGAGGACTACTGGATCGAGCGCGTACAAGAGAAGGTCGACGAGGGCGAGATCGAGATTATGCGGAACACCGAAGTGACGGAACTCCACGGGAGCAAAGAAGAGGGGATGGACCACGTCACCCTCGTCCAGCACCCCGAGGGCCACCCCAAGGAGAAACTCGACGACCCCGAGACCGAGGAGTTCGACTTCGAGGTCGGTGCGGTCTTCTACGCCATCGGCCACACGCCGAACACCGAGTACCTCGAAGGGACGGGCGTCGAACTCGACGACGACGGGTACCTGAAGACCAAAGGCGGCACCGGCGGCGGCCAGACCGCCACCGACGTTCCCGGCATCTTCGGCGCGGGCGACGTCGTCGACTACCACTACCAGCAGGCGGCCACCGCCGGCGGGATGGGCGTCAAGGCCGCGCTCGACGCCGACGACTACCTCGAAGAACTGGAGCGACAGACGGGGGCCGAAGCGAGCAGCGACGGCGAGAGCGAGGTCGCCGCCGCCGAGAGCGACGACTAAT
>JBDGUP010000017.1:0-2777 GCA_042215815.1 Haloquadratum sp.
GACGAGTTCGACCACTACGAGGCGGACATCCTCTTTCCGAACCGCCTGCTCATCGACAAGGACATCAAGAGCGGGGTTCGGGTGCCCGAGCGACGGCTGCGGGACGAAAAGGCGGACGAACGCGGAGACGACAGCGGCGGTCCCGGCGGCGCCGACGCCCCGATCCAGATCCCCCACGACGAGATCGAGGCCGCAGACGTCGAGGCCGACCTCCGCGTGACCACCTTCGACATCGAGGTCGACGACCGCTCTGGCTTCCCCGAGGAAGGCGAAGAGCCGATCGTCTGTCTCACGAGCCACGACTCCTACCGCGACGAGTACGTCGCGTGGCTCTATGACGCCCCCGAGGCGGGCGAGGGCGTCGAGTCGCCCGCCGACCTCGCCGGGTACGAGCCGATCCGCGAGGACACAGACCTCCGGGTCGAGACGTTCGAAGAAGAAGAGGCGATGCTGGACGCGTTCGTCGCCTACCTCGAAGAGACCGACAGCGACGTCTGGACCGGCTGGAACTTCGAGGACTTCGATATGCCGTACCTGCTGGACCGGCTGGACGTGCTCGATCCGACCGCGGAGTACGATCTCGACCCCGAACGGCTCTCCCGGATCGGCGAGGTCTGGCGCAGCGGCTGGGGCGGTCCGGACGTGAAAGGCCGCGTCGTCTTCGACCTCCTCTATGCCTACAAGCGAACGCAGTTCACCGAACTGGAGTCCTATCGGCTCGACGCCGTCGGCGAACTCGAACTCGACGTCGGCAAGGAGCGGTACCCGGGCGACATCGGCGACCTCTGGGAGCAAGACCCCGAGCGCCTGCTCGAGTACAACGTCCGCGACGTGGAACTCTGCGTCGAGATCGACAGGAAACAGGACGTGATCGCCTTCTGGGACGAGGTGCGCACGTTCGTCGGGTGCAAACTGGAGGACGCGCCGACGCCGGGCGACACCGTCGACATCTACATCCTCCACGAGGCCCACGGCCGCTTTGTGCTCCCCTCGAAGGGCCAGGCCGACGCCGAAGACTACGAGGGCGGGGCCGTCTTCGATCCGATCACCGGCGTGAAAGAAAACGTCACTGTCCTCGACCTGAAAAGCTTGTACCCAATGGCGATGGTGACGATCAACGCGTCACCCGAGACGAAGGTCGACCCCGAGGAGTACGACGGCGACACCTTCCGCGCGCCCAACGGGACGCACTTCCGCCGCGAGCCCGACGGGATCATCCGCGAGATGATCGACGACCTCCTCGCCGAGCGCGAGGAGAAGAAGTCCCTCCGGAACGACCACGACCCCGACACCTCCGCGTACGAACAGTACGACCGCCAGCAGGCGGCCGTCAAGGTCATTATGAACTGCTTCACGCCCGACACGGACGTGCTCACGCCCGAGGGCGTGCGGAACATCCGCGACCTCGACGTCGGCGACGAGGTCTACTCGCTCGATCCGGAGTCGATGCGGATGGAAGTAAAGCCCGTCGTAGAGACCCACGAGTACCCGGACTACCGAGGCGACCTCGTCGACATCGAGACCAGCAAGACCGACTTCCGGGTGACGCCGAACCACCGGATGCTGGTCCGGAAGAACGCGAAGAACGGCGCGACCTGGGACGACTACCGCTTCGTCGAGGCCGGCGACCTCGACGAGTACTCGCACTACGAACTCCCGCACGGGTGGTCGGTCGACCACCTAGACACGCTCGGGGAGCAAATAGATATTCTTGAATTGTTACAAGAATATACAGAGACGGAAGTTACTCTTTCAGATGGAGGAGCGAAAGCTGCAGCACGATACGGACAGCCGAATATTATGCGCAGCGTCGATACCGACACCTTCCTTGAGTTTTTGGCGTGGTATATCGCGGAGGGATCGATCTATTCTGCGAAAACTGCAAACTATCGGATCAAGATCGCCCAAGAAGACGATGTACTGAGAGAGGAGATCGAATCGATAATCAATGAATTGGTCGACTCCCAGTACAAAAATGATCGGGGTGTTAGTTTCTCTAGCCGGGTCTGGGCAGATCTGCTTGACGTACTCTGTGGGCACGGAAGCGAAAAGAAACGCATCCCCGAGCTCGTTTTCAGAGCCTCAGAAGAGCAGAAACAAAAATTCCTTGAGACACTCATTAAAGGCGATGGGGACCGACAGGTCAATTCGTGGCGGTACACGACCGCAAGTGAGCAGCTTCGTGACGACGTGCTCCGGCTCTGTGCACACCTCGGAAAGACGGCGAGTTACAACCGGAACAGCGGGTCGTGGCGGATCTACTGTACGGAAGACGCGAAGAACTCGTTCCGGATGCACCGCAGCGGCGGGACGAGCACTGCCGACGACGGTGTATACTGCGTAACCGTCGCTGGCAATCAAACGCTATTAGCGGGGCGAAACGGGAAATTCCAGTGGAATGGGAACTCGCTTTACGGCGTTCTTGGCTGGGACCGCTTCCGGCTGTACGACAAGGAAATGGGCGCAGCCGTCACTGCAACGGGCCGTGACGTCATCGAACATACCGCCGAGGCCGCGGGCGAACTTGGCAAAGAAGTGATCTACGGGGACAGCATAACGGGAGACCGCCCGGTCGTTGTACGGGATCCCGACGGGAAAGTACAGATCATACCGATCGAGATTCTCTTCGAACAAACCACTGCAGACTCGGATTCGGAAGTTCTCATCACCGCCGACGGCGCACCGGTCGGAAGCGCTGGGCTTCCCAAAGAGCGACGAGAATCCGACGGCTGGGACGCACTGTCCCTGAACGAGGCCGGTGAGACGGAGTGGCAACC
>JBDGUP010000028.1:0-2745 GCA_042215815.1 Haloquadratum sp.
CGGCGAGCACCGGTAAGAGACTACAACCGTCATTATCAGTCGTCGGCGGCGGCCGCCGGTCCCGACCCGGTCGCGTCGCCGTCGAGGAGCGGCGTCCCGTCGGCCTTCGGGCCGAGCCGCGGGCCGTGCGTGTCGGCGTCCGGGTCCAGCCGGCGCGTGGTCCGGTAGTCGGTCGACCGCTCGACGGCCGGCCGGCCGATCGCGGCCGTCATCTCGATGTAGTCCTCGAACGAGCGGAACTCGCCGTGAGAGCCGCCAGCGCGGGTGGTGATCTCCTCGGAGAGGATCGTCCCCATAAGGTCGTTCGCGCCGCAGTTCAGGAGTTTGAGCGCCTTCGCGTTCCCGAACTTCACCCACGACGACTGGACGTTCTCGACGTTGTCGAGGAACAGCCGCGACACGGCGACGACGAGTTCGTCCTCGGCGTCCGTCGCGCCGCCGTCGACGACGCCGCGCTCGTACAGCGGGGTGTTCTCGTGGACGAACGACAGGGGGACGAACTCCGTGATGCCGCCCGTCCGGTCTTGGAGGTCGCGGATCACCTCCAGGTGGTGGACGCGGTGGGCCGCGTTCTCGACGTGACCGTACATCATCGTCGCGGTGACGTCGAGACCGGCCGCGACGGCGCCCTCCATCGCGGCGACCCACTCGCCGGTGTCGATCTTCCCCGGACAGATGACGTCGCGGACCTCGTCGACGAGGATCTCCGCGGCGGTCCCTGGCGCGGAGTCGAGACCGGCAGCCCGCAGTTCGCGGTAGACCGACTCGTAGGACCAGTCGGTGCCGCGACGGGCGTGGTGGGCCTCCTCGGGCGTCATCGAGTGGAGGTGGACGCCGTCGACGGACATCGCCGCCATCTGCTCGACGTACGTCCCCGGATCGGTCTCGTAGACCGCGGGCGGCCTGTAGTCGACCGCGCTGGCGGGGGCGTCGTACGCGGCGAGGATCTCGCGGTGTTCTGCGTTCAGCGCGAACGCCGGGTGGAGCCCCGACACCGACGTCACCTCGTAGATCCCCTTCTCGACGGCGTCGGCGACGACGGCCCGCGACTCCGCCGGCGTCTTCGTGAAGCCGGCGTGGTCGCCGTCGGACGCCGCCTCGAACGTGTCGGCGGTGTCCTTGAAGTTGCAGAAGAGACAGCCCGTGTTGCACGCGGTCGTGACGTTGTTGTTGAGGTTCGCGACGAACGTCACGTCCTCGCCGACGACGTCGGCCCGCCGCCGGTCGGCGGCTTCGAGGACCCGTTCCTTCCGGACGGGGTCGATCCCCCCTCTGTCGGTTCCCGTCGTGATGAGTTCGATCCCGTCGTCGACCGTCAGGCGCTCGCCGTCGCGGGCCTTCGCCAGCGCGTTCTCGAACGACTGGTCCGTCTCGGGGACGACCTCGAAGCCGAAGTCGTCGGCGACGGCGTCTCTCGTCGGGGCGGTCGGTGCCGCGGGATCGCGCATACGGGAGCCACGACGTCGACGACAAAAAAGTGAGGCGGTCCCGGTCCCCCGCTCCGTTTCGTGGCGGACGGGTCGGCTGGCGGGCGGATCGACCGCGGGATCGACCGCGGGACCGACCGCAGAGTGGAAGCCTTCTTGTGCGGTGGCGACGCGAGTCCGCATATGACGAGCGTCAAGGAGTTCCGCGTCGAGGCGGAGCCGACGGCGTCCGAACTGGGGCGCGGGCGGTTCGTCTTTACCGACCAGTACTCCGTCTTCGACTGGGGGGAGATGCCCGACCACATCCCGCAGAAGGGGGCCTCGCTGTGTACGATGGGCGCGTACAACTTCGAGTTGCTGCGCGAGGAGGGGGTTCCGACGCACTACCGCGGCGTCGCCGCCGACGGGGAGGCAGACGGAGACGGACGGAGCGACGCCCCGGTCGACCTCGCCGCCCGCGACGACCCGCCGACCGAGATGGCGATCGAACTCACGCAGGTGCCGGACCTGCCCCACGGCGGCGACGGGTACGACTACGACGCCTACCACGACGCCGCGGGGCAGAACTACCTGATCCCTCTCGAGATCGTCTTCCGGAACACGGTCCCCGTGGGGTCGAGCCTCCGCTCGCGCGGGTCACCGACCGACTACGGTCTCGACGCCGACGAGTGGCCCGACGAGACCGTCGACCTCCCCGAGCCGGTCGTCGAGTTCTCGACGAAGTACGAAGAACAGGACCGCTATCTCGATCGGACCGAGGCCGATCGGATCGCCGGCGTCGCCGACCTCTCCGAGCTCGAATCGATCGCGCGATCCGTCAACGGCGTTCTGAACCGCCGCGCCGACGAGCGGGGGTTCGTCCACGAGGACGGCAAGATCGAGTGTCTCTACCACGACGGCACCGTCAAAGTCGCGGACGTCCTCGGCACGTTCGACGAGAACCGCTTTTCGTACCGGGGCCAGGAGGTCTCGAAGGAGGTCGTCCGGCAGTACTACAGGCGGGCCGACCCCGAGTGGGTCGAGGCCGTCTCGACGGCCAAGTCCCGGGCCCGCGAGGCGGGCGTCGCCGACTGGCGCGAACTCTGCGAACGGTCGCCCGAACCCCTCCCCGACGACGTGCTCGGCGCCGTCTCTGACCTCTATGCGGCGGGAGCGAACGCCTACACCGGGCGAGCGTGGTTCGATGCGCCCGACATCGACGTCGCGGTCGATCGGGTCCGCGACCTCTGATAATGTCTCTTGTCATAATGACGGTCGTAACTATGTACCGGTGCTCGCCGGACGGGGCGGCGGGGACCGATGCACAGGTACGATACTC
>JBDGUP010000115.1:0-2691 GCA_042215815.1 Haloquadratum sp.
GACGTGTTCGAGCACCGCCCGGACGCTCTCGAGGACCCAGTCGTGGGTGTTGAACTCGGGGTTCCGTTTGTCCGCTCGCCCGCCGCCCTCGGCGACGTGTCCGCCCGGCGGGACCGGCGTCTCGTCGAGTTCGACGTAGAACTGCGAGAGCGCCTCCTCGAACGCCCCGGGGTCGTCGGGGGCCGGCGCGAAGAACTCGACGCGGTCGCCGAGACCGAGGTCCGACGTCGCCACGTTCAGCCGGCGCACGAGTTCGGTCTTCGGGTCGGGACCCGAGTGCAGGCAGTCGCCCCCGCAGCCGACGATGGCGACGCCGTCCGCGCCCGCGGCGAGCGCGTGGAGGACGTGGCCCTCGCCGACCGTGTCCGTGCAGTTGACGCGGACCGGAAGCACGGGTGGGTAGGCGACGTCCGCGCCGCCGGCGGCCCGGCGGCCGTACTGGCGGAGGGTTCGTTCGGCCCGCTCCGAGCAGACGAACGCGACGACCGGCGTCTCGATGCCGGAGTCGCGTCGGAAGACGTCGAACAGCCCGCCCTCGTCGTCGGAGGGGTCGAGGAGGGCTTCGACCTCGCGGGCGAGCCGGCGGTTCGACGGCTCGCGGAGTTCGACGGCGCCGGTCGGACAGCCGCTCGTGCAGGCGCCGCAGTTCTGACACGCGACCGGGTCGAACGCCACCGAGTCGGCCGTGGGCCGGGCGACGGCGTCGTGCGGACAGGCGTCGGTACAGACCGTACAGCCCTCCTGTCCCGAGTCGCCCGAGGCGCAGACGTCCATCTCGATGTCGAGGAACTGCGGCTTCTCGACGCCGCCGAGGTGTCGCTGCACCGACGCGAGGGCGTCCGGGCCCGTCGCGGTGTGGAATCCCACGCGACCGCCCCGGGGGACGTCCGTCGCCTCGGGGTGGACGACCTGGTCGGCGGCGAGGGTCGCCTCGACGCCGTCGAGTTCGATCGCGTCGGTCGGACAGCAGGTCACCCACTCGCCCGCCGGGGCGTCGGGGGCGACGTCGACCGGGACGCTCGTGACCGCCCCGTCTGGCCCCTGTTCGACACACTCCATACAGCCGATGCAGTCGTCCGTGACGCGCGCGCGGACCCGCAACTCGAAGTCGCCGTAGGAGCCGTCGACGTCGCGGACCCGGCCGCGGCGGAGCGTGACGTCTTCGAGGGATCCCTCGTAGGCGTCGAAGTCGGCGCCGTTCGCGACGAGCGTGACGTCGGCGTCGGTCTCTGCGGCCAGCGTCGCGGCGAACTCGGGACGGCCGACGACCGCGACGCGGTCGCCCGCGTCTTCGGAGACCGTGCGCGAGATCGCCTCCGCTTCGAGCCCCGCGGTCGTCCGGTTGAAGAGCCGCGCCGCCTTGTCGGTCGCGCGCTCCTCGTCGTGGACCCAGCCCGCGCTCTCGCGGTGGTCGACGAACGCCGTCGCCTCTGGATGGAGTCCCTTGGTCTCCGCGAGCGACTGGAGGCGGCGCTGACACTCGTCGTCGCAGGCGCTGGCGACGATCTGATCGAGGTCGTACTCTTCGATCACGTGTTCGACGCCGGCGAAGCCGTCCTGGCAGAGAAGGCTGGAACTCGCGACGACGTCGACGCCGCGGACGCCGTCTCGAACCTCCTCGGCGTCGACCCCGCAGTGGCCGCCGCACGAACAGACAAAAGCCCCGATATTCATTCCGGCTAGCTCTTTGGTTCCGGGTAACTTGATCTTTCGTTACAGACTACCTGACAGGTTTCGCCGACCGAGCCACGGAGGCGAAGTCGGTCGGTCGCCGGACCCCCGGTAGCTTTTGGGAGTGCGGACACAACGACGGGAGCGATGACACTCACGTTCGAGGTCAGCGATCGTTTCGAGTCGGCGGCATCGGAGTGGGCCGACGCGCGGATGACAGACGTCGAAGACGCGATCGAGACCAAGGTCGAACAGGCGCTCTTGGAGATCGAACACCTCACGGCCGACGCCACCGAGGTGGAGTTCGAACTCGACGGGCGGTCGGTCTCGTATGCGCCGAGCGACGAACTCTCGACCTACCTCGAATCGCAGGCCGCCGACACGGGGCTCGACCCGTCGACGGTCCTGAAGCTCCACGTCGACCTCTATGCCGGCGCGTTCGACCTCGACGACGCCGTCCGCCCGCCGAACGCGCCGCCGAAGGAGTGATACTGCCTCCCCCGCGCCGGCGGCCGCGGAATCTTTTTGACAGTCGCTGTGCAATGGTGACGTATGTCTCACGAGGACAGCGGCTGGCGGCCGAAGGGAGCCGACCACGAGTACAAGGGCCACGAGGTCTCCGACCACGGCATCTTCCCCCACGAGGTCAACACGGGCCAGACCGACCCCGAGGAGATGGACCTGACAGACGACGAGGAGTGATACTGACAATAGACAGTATGGCACCCGGCCGCGCGGGCGGTCCCTAGAGTCCGAGGATGCGGGCAGACTCCTCGCTCACTTCCACGCTGACGTCCTGGCGGGTGCGCTCGTTGATCTGGTCGATGTTCCGCGAGAGCACCTCCAGGATGTCTTCGGGCTCGGGGTAGACGAGCAGGTTCCCGTCGTCGTCTTCCATCGTCAGTTGGGTGTCTGTGAGGACGATCTGGTCGTTCCTGATGCTCGCGACTACGGCCGGAAGCGACTCGCCCCCGCCGGGTTCGCCCTCGGAGACGCGGGTGATGAAAAGCTGGTCGAGAC
>JBDGUP010000122.1:0-2493 GCA_042215815.1 Haloquadratum sp.
GCTGGTCGAGACACACCCCGACGTCGTCGACTCGCTTGCCCCCTTCGTCGACCGCGTTCGCGACGACGACGAGCTGTACGACCGGGCGGCGGCGAAAGTCATCGCCGCGGTCGGCGACACCGACCACCTGGACGCCCTGATCCGAGCCAGCGAGTTCGACCCGGAGTTCGTCGAAGCGCTGGTGGCGGACGCGAGCGACGGCGAGCGGCGGCGAGCGGTCGAGGAACTCCGAGCGCTCGCGACCGACGACGACCCGGAGACCCGGATCAGAGCGGTATCGGCGATCCACGAGGCGTTCTTCGACGACGTCGACGACCCGGCGGCCGTCTTCTTAGACCGGCTGGACGACGAGGGGTCCACCGGGTACGAGACCGTCAGAGGCGCCGCCGCCGACGGGTTACAGCGCGTCGCTGCCGACGACCCCGAGCGGCTGCTCGACGAGACCGATCGGTTGTTCGAGGTCGCCGCGGCCGCCACGACGGCGGACGACCGCCCCCCGACCGCGCTGGTCGACGTGCTCGCGGAACTCGCCGAGACCGACCGAGACGTCTACGCACGCGCCGTCGACGACCTCTGGGCGTCCGACGAGGCGACGCAGTACGTCGCCGCATCGGTGCTCGCAGAGGTGGCGACCGCCTACCCGCCGACGCTGGACGATCCGGTCTCGCGGCTGCTCGACCTCCACGACGACGACGATCGCGAGATCGCTGTCGGCGGCGCGGTTCGCCGGGCGCTCGGGGGACTGGCGTACGTCCGTCCCGAGGCCGTCGAGCCGGCGGCAGACCGCGCCGTCGAGTGGTACCGGGAGGCGGGCGACACCAGCGGCGGCCACCGGCGGCTCGTGGCCGACCTCGCGTCGGCGTATCCGGAAGTGACGACAGACCTCCTCGAGGCGTTGGCCGCAGATTACGTCGACACCTACAGCGGTGACTTCCGACTCGACGACCCCGACCTCGCCATCGCGCTCGGACACGCAGCCCGAAGCGGACCGGAGCGCGTGCGGGAGGGGATCGAGCCGCTCTTCGACCGCGACCCGGACGACCGCCCCTCGTCGCTTCCGCTGGTGCTGATCGGACTCGGCGACCACGAGTCGGTTCCCGACGGGTTCGTCGGTGAGGACGGGTGGCTCGAAGACCGCCTCGTTGACAACGACACCGAGCGACAGCAGCTCCGACTCGTCAACCTGCTCGACGCGACCGCATACCAGCCGGCGCGGCCGCTGCTCGAAGCCGTGGCGGACGGGGCCGCGGCGTCGGATCTCGTCGCCGGTGCGGCCTCCGACGCGCTCGATCGGTCGTCCTGACGGCGGTCTTCTCGGGGCTGCCGGCTACAGCTCTCGGGGCGTCTTCCCCTCGAAGATCACTCCCTCGAGTTTGTCCAGGAGTTCTTCGGGCTCTTCGCGCTGGAAGATGTTCCGCCCGACAGCGAGGCCGTTGCCGCCGACCTCGACCGTCGAGTAGACGTCTTCGAGGAAGGCCTCGTCGCTGCGCTTCGAGCCGCCGCTCATCACCGTCTTCATCCCGCCGACGACGGCTTCGAGCTGCTGCCAGCCGTCCTGGCTCCCGGGATACTTGCACTTGACCACGTCGGCGCCGAGTTCGAGACCCAGGCGGGCGCCGTAGGCGATGACGTCCGGATCCGTCTGCCCGCTGTAGTCGTCGTCGTTCTGGATGCCCCTGCCGCGGGGGTAGCTCCACATCACCACGGGGACGCCGTACTTCCGCGCCGCTTCCTGGACGTCGCGGAACTCCTTCCACATCTCGTCTTCGTGGACGGAGCCCGCGTACATCGTGTAGCCGATCGCGTCGGCGTCGAGTTCTTCGACGGCGTACTTCACCGAGCACTGCTTGGGTGAGTAGTAGTCGTCGCGTTCGGCGAGGTTCGAGTTGCCGTTCAGCTTGACGAGCAGCGGCGCGCCGTCGTCGACGCCGTTTTCGACCTCCCACGAGCGGTAGTACTCGGCGTTGCCCTTCTGCAGCGCGATCGCCGTGACGGCGTCGTGTCGTCCGACCTCGAAGACGTGCGTGGGGTCGGCGCTTTTCGGCATCGGCTCGAAGTCCACGGGCCCGTGTTCGGTCCCGTGGTCGTACGCGAGGATGAGAGAGTTCCCGTTTCGGGTGATGGGGCTGTCATCGATGTCCTTCATATCGGGAGGTATTGCCTCGGGCGGATTTTAATTTTCGCTCTCGGTGGGCGCGTCGGAAATCGAATCCCCGCCTTCCGGCCTCGTTTCGACCGACGAGACCGCCACTTGGGACGCCATCCGACACGACCGAATAATTACAATGTAGTAGGACCACAGGTGGGAGGACCTGACATAGCGGGAGAATCAGTCACGGTAGTAACCTTCAGCCCCGAATACTGGCAGAAACTCGACCAGGCATTCCAGGAACCAGAACAGTACATAGAACTGAGCAAAGCCGCCTCACTCATCACAGACAACAACGCACTCAACGCCAAAATAGAAGACGGGGAAACAGTCTACGAAGAAAT
>JBDGUP010000004.1:0-2488 GCA_042215815.1 Haloquadratum sp.
GCTGGCCCGCGCCGGTCTCGGCGACGATCCGCTCTTTGCCCATATACTTCGCCAGGAGGACCTGTCCGAGCGCGTTGTTGAGCTTGTGCGCGCCGCCGTGCAGGAGGTCCTCGCGCTTCAGGTAGACGTCGCGTCCGTACCGCTCCGAGAGCCGCTCGGCGTGCTGGGTGGGCGTGGGACGGCCCCCGAAGTCGCGCAGCCGCTCGCGGAACTCGTCTATGAATCCGTCTTCGTTCTCCAGCACGTAGCGCTCGTAGGCCTCGGTCAGCTCCTCGATCGCCGGCATCAGCGCCTCCGGCACGTACTGGCCGCCGTACTCCCCGAACTTCCCGTCAGCGTGTGTCTCGCTCATCGTGTACCTGACTCCGTGTTCGTCGGTGTCGTATCTGTCGGCTCCGCGGTCGTCCCCGGTCCCTCGCGCTCGCCCGCCGGCGCGTCGACCGTCGCGAACCGCTCGGTGTTGGCCGCGACGTCCCCGTCCATAATCGCCGTTCCGATCAAGAGCGCGTCCGCGCCCGCCGCCCGCATCCGCCGGACGTCGTCGGGGGTCGTCACGCCGCTCTCGGCGACGAGCGTTACGTCCCCCGGCACGTGCGGGGCGAGCCGCTCGAACGTCCCGAGATCGACGTCCAGCCGCCCGAGATCGCGGTTGTTCACGCCGACGATCGCCGCGCCGATATCCAGGGCGCGCTCCAGTTCCGCGCGGGTGTGGACCTCGACGAGCGGCTGGAACCCGCGTTCGCGCGCCGCCGCATAGAGCGTCGCGAGCGAGTCGGTCCCCTCCTCGTCGAGGAACCGCGCGATGAGCAAGACCAGGTCCGACGCGACGGCGTCGAGCTGTGCCTCCCGGACGACGAAGTCCTTCCGGAGCACGGGGACGTCAACGGCCTCGCGGACGCGACGCAGACGCCCGATCGATCCGCCGAAGTGGTCCGGTTCGGTCAGGACCGACAGCGCGGTCGCCCCGCCGGCGACCATCTGCGTCGCGAGGTCGACGGGGTCGTCGTCCCGCTCTCCCGCGGTCGTCGGGCTCGTGGGCTTTACTTCTGCGACGACCGGGACGCGTCCGGCCGCCTCCGTCGCCGCGACCGCCTCCGGAAACGACCGGGCGTCCACGTCGACTCGCGCGTCGCCGCCGGGGCGCTCGCGCGCCGACGCGAGGATCGATCGCACCTCGGGGGCGAGTTTGTCCTCATTAGCGTCCATCTATGTTCATTAACGGACGTATCTGCACATAAGACTTGCGCGTCGGTTCCAGGTGTCGTCGGCGTCCGTCGCGGCCGGCGACGCCCGGGACTCGCGAAGGTTCAAAGGGGTCGCTGTCCAACCGCGCGTATGGACGTCGGTATCGTCGCTCGCCAGTCGGATCGGCTGGATCGCGCCGTCCAGATCGGGATCGCCAGCAGCCGCGTGATCAGCGTCTCCTTCCCGGAGACGCCGCCGGCCGACGCCGAGACCGACCACGAACTGCTCGACCGGGTGTTCGCCTACCTCGACGGCGCCGAAGACCACTTCGACGACGTCGAAGTCGCGCTCACGGTCCCGACCGCCCACCGGCGCGTGCTGGAGGCGACGCGGAACGCCCCCTACGGCGAGACGATCTCGCTCGATCGCGTGATGCGGATGGCCGACCTCGACCCCGACGCGGACGACGACGTCGAGACGGCGCGTGCGGCGCTCGCGGAGAACCCGGTGCCGCTCTTCGTTCCGGCCCACCGCGTCCGCGACGCGCCCGGCGGCACCCCCTCCTCAGTCGCAGCGCGACTGCGGGAGATCGAAGCCGAGTGATAATGACAATAGACAGTGTGACGCCGTGGTGCGGCGTCGCTTCCGGAAGACTCCACTACTGTCCGGCGAGGTCTCGGATCTCCGACGCGCTCAGCGCCCGCCGATAGAACCGGAAGTCGTCGAGCCCGCCGTCGTACTCCTTCCAGCCGTCGGCGCCGTTGTTACCGAACATCAGCGCCGTGTCCGTGCCCCGGATGGTATCGGTGTATTCGATGTCGTAGTCTTCGTTGCCGTCGATGTACAGCTTCATCCGGTCGTTCGGCTGGTCGTAGACGAACGCGACGTGGTGCCACTGCCCGTCGAGGACGCCCGTGGTGCTCTCGCCCACCGTGTTGGATCCCGAGGTGAACAGGAACACGTCGCCGTCGGTGTCGCAGAACGATCCGACGCCGTTGCCGTCCTCTGCGGTCACTTTCCAGAGGAGGTCGTCGTCCCAGCGGGAGTTCGTCTCGTCGTCCCGCAGCCAGTAGCAGAAGGTGAAGGGATCGTCCTCGGCGATCTCGGTGAAGCCGACCGACGCGAATCCCGGGAACGACGCCGACTGGGCCCCCTCGGGCCCCGGCGCGAACTCGATCCCCGACCCCGAGAGGTCGTACGTGCCCGTCTCGTCGGTGAGATCGCCCTCGAACCGATACCGCGCGACCAGCGCACTGTCGGTAGTGGATGTCGGCGTGGGCGTGGGCGTGGGCGTCGGCGTCGG
>JBDGUP010000119.1:0-2183 GCA_042215815.1 Haloquadratum sp.
GCGCGCGCGAGTATGCAGGCGGGGATGGCCTTCAACGGCGCCGGTCTGGGTGCGGTCCACGCGCTCTCTCACCAGGTCGGCGGCGAGTTCGGCGTCCCCCACGGCCTGGCGAACGCGATCATCCTCCCGTACGTGATGGAGTACAACCTCCCGCAGGTACCGGAGCAGTTCTGTGAGATCGCGGCCGCCCTGGGCGAAGCCGTCGACGAGGGCGCACGCCCCACCGACGAGGCGTACAAGGCGGTCCGCGCCGTCCGCGAACTCGGTGAGGCGGTCCGGATCCCGAAGACGCTCGCAGAGACGAAAGCAGAGCGCGAGGCCGTCCCGCAACTCGCCGAGCAGTCCCTCGAAGACGGGAGCCTCACGGGGAATCCCCGGGTCACAGATGGGGACGATATGGAGCGGATACTCGAACGGGCGTTCGACGGCGACCTCGCGTACGAAGCCCGTCTCTGATACTGTCGGACGAACGTTCTGCTACTCCCGCGTCTCCCCCGGAGGGGGTACGAGGGTCCCAAGGGGTTCGTCCGACAGTATCCTGTCTATCACTATCGAGAGAGTCCGAGCATCGTCTTCAGCGAGCGCGTCTTCGTGCCGCAGGCAGTCCGGTACGCGCAGGCGTCGCACTTCGATTTCTCGCGAGTCCGCGCGGGGACACCCCGCATCGATCGGACCGCCCACAGCGTTCGCCGGTAGGCGCTCTTGTTCCGCGTGGTCAGCCGCACGGCGCGAACCACGCCGTGTGCCGGATACTCCACGAGCGCGCGGGGGACGTCGCGGCCGCGCTCCCACGCCAGCGCCTTGGCGACGGCGACGGCCCGCACGCGCTGGGGTTCCCACACGCCGCGCGGCGGCGGGTCGCCCGGCGAGACGACCGTCGGCGTCGGCGGCGCTGCCGGCTCCGCCGGCTCGAGGACCTTGTGCGCGACGCCGTGACAGTCCCGCCCGCGCAGGAACGCCTCGCGCGTCTCCGGGTCGGCGAGTCGCTCGTAGTCGTCCCGGTCGGCCAGCGCCGCGAGGTTTCCGCGGTAGGTCGACGGCTCGAGGGCGATCGGTCGCGCCCGGAGGCGGTCGTCCGACGCCGATCGCAGGCGTTCGTACTCGAAGGCGAGATCGCGGACCGGGGCGACCGCGTCCGGCGGCGCGTGGTCGTCCTCGCGCCGCGCGTAGTAGAGTTGCCGCAGGCAGTACGCGGCACGCGCGAGGTGGGAGATCGGGAGCGTGTCGGGGGTGGGAGGCACGGGCGGGCTGGGGTCGGCATCGTATTTGAACGCTCGGCCGCCGCCGACAGAACGCTTTTGAGCGGCCGGACGCCTTCCCCACTATGGGCGAAGACACCGAGACGAGCGAATCGCCCGGGAGGTGGGGCGCCCCGTCGCGGCTGGGTCGCGCGCTGTTCGGGCTCGGACTCGCACTCCAGGCGTCGGAGGACTTCCGGGACATAGAGGATACGATCGAATACGCCGAATCGGCGGGCGTTCCGATGCCGGAACTCGCGGCGCCGTTCGCGTCGGGAATGATGCTCGTTGGCGGGCTCGGCATCGCGCTGTGGCGGCTCCCCCGGATCGCCACCGGGGCCGTCGTCACCTTCCTCGCGGTCGTGACGCCGACGATGCACGACTTCTGGAACGAGGACGACGCCAGCGGCGACCGCCTCGCCTTCTTCGGGAACCTCGCGATGTTCGGTGCCGCGCTCGTCTTCCTCCGCGAAGCGTATACTGTCGGACGAAACCGTTGATACCCTCGCGCCCCGTCCGGGAGTGAACGGGTCGCATCTATAAGGGAGACGGGCCCGTGTGTCTAACTATCGCTATGCCAGTGCCCGGCTACGATCCCGACGACGTCGAATCGCTCCTCGAATCGAACCTCAGCGAGAGCGAGATGCGCTCGCGGCTCAGCGACGACGAGTGGCAGTCCTACCAGGACGGCGACGCGACGCTCGTGGACTTGCTCGGTGAGGCCGAGATCGACAGCATCATCGGAGAAGACCAGGCCTGATAACGACGGTTGTAACTTTGTATCGGTGCTCGCCGCCCCGTGTCGGCGAGCACTGGGAAGAGACTACAACCGTCATTGTGACTCGTCACTCCGTTCTTCGCACAGAAGTGGGACCGGCGAGGACTCGCTCCGCTCGCCCTCGTGCTCCCATTTCGACGGCGTCGAAGATGGGACCGCCCGGATTC
>JBDGUP010000018.1:0-2084 GCA_042215815.1 Haloquadratum sp.
TACTGGTACTGGTACTGATACTGATTCCGATACTGGTGCTGGTTACTCTCGACTCTCACCGTCGAGCGCCGTCACCGGGGTGCGCTCGGGCGTCCCGGTGCTCGCCGCGATCCGTAACCGCTTATTTCTCGCGGCCGTGTCATTCCGTATGGGCACGATTCGGATCGTTCGCGGCGTCGGCGACGGCCCGACGGAGATGGCCTCCTACGACGCCGCGCTCGCGGCCGCGAACGTCCACGACTACAACCTCGTCTCCGTCTCCTCTGTCGTCCCCGCCGACGCGGCGATAGAGCGAGTCGGGACCGCGCCCGATCTGGGGCCGGCCGGCAACCGGCTCACCGTCGTCGAGGCGCGGGCGACGACCGGCGGCGTCGGTACCGTCTCGGCAGGGCTGGGCTGGACCACCGGTCCCGGACCGGGGCTGTTCTACGAGGCCTCCGGCGAAGACCCCACAGCGGTCCGTCGGAGCGTCGAGGTCGGTCTCGACGCCGGCCGCGACCTCCGCGACTGGACGTTCACCGACGAACACGTCACGGTGACCACCGCCGACGCCGACGGCGAGGGCTACACGACGGCGGTCACGCTCGCGGTCTACGGCGACAGCGACCCGATGTTTTGAACTCGATATGTTGTCGACGGGTTTATCAGTCGCCTCGTCCTACGACTAACGAATCACTGATGAACGGCAACAACCCCTACGCGGGCGCCCCCGGCGTCGTCGATGCGGGCCGTCCCGAGGAGGCCGAACTCTCGGAGGCGCAAGTACGGGAGCTTCGCACCGCCGTCGCGGGCATCGTCTCTCGGACGCAGACGTACCTCCCGGACGGGTACGCCGTCGGGTCGGAACTCACCTACGGCGCGAACGGGCCGCAGGCGACTGTCGCCGTGCGTCCGCCGGCGGGACGCCCCGTCAGCGCGGGCTTCACGCCCGACGACGAGGAACTCGAATCCGGGCTGACCGACGAGGACCGCGACGAGGTCGCCCGGGGTCTCGCCGCGTCGGCTGCGCTCCAGGTGATGAACACCGTCGGCGACGGACTCACGCCGACCGCGCGGTAGCGTCGTTATCGATCGGTCGTCGAAACACGGTCCAGAGCGATCTCCTCCGCGGTGTCTCGGCTCGCTGGTTCCGTCTCCAGGACCTCGATCTCGGTCACCCACTTGATGCTCTCCCAGCAGTCAGCACCGTCGTCGGTCGGGACCAGACGGGCGGGTCCCCCGTGTTCGACCGGAAGCGGCTCCCCGTCGAGTTCGAACGCGAGCAGTGCGTCCCGGGCGCGGTCGATCGGGAAGGCACTCGCGTAGTCGCCGTCCATCGCGTGGACGAGGACGTACCTCGCTGCCGCCCGTGGCGAGGCCCGAGACAACACGGTTTCGACGCGAACCCCACGCCACGAGAGGTCCTGCGCCCGCCATCCTTCGACGCAGGTGAAGTCGTCTGTGAGCTCTCCGTCGGGGAGAGCGACCACGTCGTCCCGCGAGAGGCAGAGCGGTCGTGAGACGGCGCCGGTGACGCGGAGTGTCCACTCCTCCGGGTCGACATCGTCCGGAACGGGGTGAGATTCGAGTTCGTCCCTCGAACGACTCGCGTCGTCGAATCCGTCCGAGCGCATAGTCCGAACCTTGTCGGGGCGGTGGCCTATACGTTCTCCCGATCACGTTCGGTCCGGCAGAGCGAGGCGAGGCGCGTGGACGGAGTGCCAAGCCGGGAACAGATACTGGCGGACGAACGTCCTGATACTGTCGGATTCGGCCGAAGGTGTCCGGGTCGGAGATCGAGCGCGAGGAGACCATACCCGTCGAGTGATGCCGACCATCGAACACCGCAACCGCCGTCCGATCGAACGTCCGTCGACAGAGATTCGCTCGCGCGCGCACCGCGCTCGACGCCGGAGTCCCGCCCAGATCAACACCACAGTCTGTGCGGAGACGGTCGAGGAACTCCCGGCCGTCCGCGACCTCGTTGCCGACCTGGATGCCCTCCTCTGGTCCGTCTTCTTTCTCGCCTCCGTGGGTCGCGGGCGGGTGTTGACACGTAGCGAGCGGAAGCCCACCCGTTCACGGCTGTCTCTTACCCACAACTC
>JBDGUP010000012.1:0-1955 GCA_042215815.1 Haloquadratum sp.
TCATAAAATACTGGCGCCGATCCGAGCGGCGACCGCCCTCCCGGCCGGTTTTTGCTGACAATAGACATTATGCGGGGTACAACGCGCCCCGAAGAAAAGGGCTACTCCGGTTTGAGCCCGCCGTCTTGGACGCGCATCACGGCCTCGCCGTCGGCGAGGTTCGGCGCGTCGACCAGCCGGACGATCCGCTTGTCTCCCTTCGACTTCCGGAGGTAGATCCGGAAGGTCGAGGTGTGGCCGAGGATGTTGCCGCCGATCGGCTGGGTCGGGTCGCCGAAGTACGAGTCGGGGTTCGAGGCGACCTGGTTTGTCACCAAGACTGCAGTGTTGTAGAGGTCGCCGATCCGCATCAGGTCGTGGAGGTGCTTGTTGAGCTTCTGCTGGCGCTCGGCGAGTTCGCCGCGGCCGACGTACTCCGCGCGGAAGTGGGCGGTGAGCGAGTCGACACACAGCAGGCGGACGGGGAACTCGCTGTCTTCGTTGTCGCTGGCGAGTTCCTTGGCCTTCTCCGCCAGCAGGATCTGGTGGTTGGAGTTGAACGCCTTCGCGACGTGGATGTGCTCGAGGAAGCTATCGAGCAGCGCCTCCATCGCGTCGTCGTCGCCGGGCGACCCCTCGATCTCGCGTCGTTCGAGAAGTTCGGCGATGATCTCGTCGTCGAGACCGCGGACCATATCGTCGATCCGCTCGGGACGGAAGGTGTCCTCGGAGTCGACGAAGATGGCCGCTCCGCCGAGACCGCCGTGTTCGGGAGGCAACTGGACGTTGACGGCCATCTGGTGTGTGACCTGGGACTTGCCGGCCCCGAACTCGCCGTACACCTCTGTGATGGACTGGGTCTCGATCCCGCCGCCGAGGAGGTCGTCGACCTCCGGGACGCCCCACGAGAGCTTTCCGATCTGCTCGCGGCGCTCCAAGACCGCAGAGCCGGTCTCGAACCCGCCGATGTCTGCGGCCTCGCGAGCGGCGTTGATGATGTCTGCCGCCGTCGACTCGCCGACGTCGGCCGTGTTGGACATCTCGCCCGGGCTCGCGACGGCGATCGCCTGATAGCTCTCGAATCCCGCGTCGACGAGTTTGTCCGCCGTCGCCGGTCCCACTCCAGGTAGGCTCTCGAGGTCGTCTTCTGGCATCGTGTTCCCCTCTGGGTCCCACTTGCACATAAAGCCTCGTTAACACCGTAGTGAAAGTGAAAATGCCGGACAGTGTCGAGGGGAGTGGAGTCTCGCCAGGAGCCTTTATTCCACAGTGCGCGGTACGGGCGTCGGGGCAGACTACGACGCGCGGAGCGCGGCCGCCGCATCGGCACACACGGGTGGGAGCGCCCGGCAGGTCGCGGCGGCGGTCACGTAATCGACGGCCGCACGCGCGACCGAATCGACGTCGACGGACCCCGACTCGCGGGCGAGCCTGTCGTCGGTCCACCGGATCTCGTCGGCGAAATCGGGGAGCAACGCGTCGACGAGGACGTCGTTCGCGAGATACGTTCCCCGGTCGTCGTCGGGATCTCCTCGCGGTCGAACGGCGCGGGCACGGCGTCGAGGGCCGACTGTGCGATCGACCGCTGTTCGTCGACGAACGACGCCTCGATGTCGACGGGGACCGTCTGTGGGACGGCCGGTCCCTCCTCGGCAACCACTTCGGCGAGGGCGGCGAGCGCGCCGGTCCCCGAGAGCGCCAGCAGCCGCCGCCCGATCGTCGGTCCGGTATCGGTTCGGGTCACGACGCCTCCACCTCTGTGGCCTCGCGGCCGCTGTCGGGCTGACGACACCGACCCCCGCCGCTACTCGAACTGTAACTGTTGATCCGTCCGGGTTCGAGCGCGACTGGCAGGCGGACTCGTCGCTGGCGACGACGTGGTGGGCCCAGTCGTCGATCTTCGGCTCCCTGTTCTCGTCGGCATCCGCGGATGCGGTCTCGGTCTGTGTCCCGGTCCTGATACTGTCGGACAGAAC
>JBDGUP010000123.1:0-1902 GCA_042215815.1 Haloquadratum sp.
GCGCGGACTGCGGTGCTCCTTGAGAGAGGGGGCTTAGCGCCTGCATTCAGCTAATGTATCACTCGGTCTGCTCGCGGTACTCCTCGGCCGAGAGGAGTTCGTCGAACTCGCCCTCGTCTGCGAGGTCGACCTCGAGCATCCAGCCGTCGCCGTAGGGGTCTTCGTTCACCAGTTCGGGCCGGTCGAACAGCTCGTCGTTCACGTCGGTGACGGTGCCGGACACGGGCGCGTACAGGTCCGAGACGGCCTTGATCGACTCGACGACGCCGAACTCCTCGCCCTGGGCGATCTCGTCGCCGGGTTCGGGGAGTTCGACGAAGACGACGTCGCCCAGTTCGTCCTGCGCGAAGTCGGTGATGCCGACCGTCGCCGTCTCGCCGTCGGTGGTCGCGTACTCGTGCGATTCTCGATACTTCCGGTCTTCTGGTACTTCGAACATCTATGAATCCTCGATGAAAGGGAGGGAGACGATTTCTGCGCGTTTCTCCTGGTCGCGGACGACGACGTCGAGTTCGGTCCCCGGCGCCGAGAGCGACGTGGGGACGTACCCCAGCGCGATGGCCTCGCCGAGCGTCGGGCTCATCGTCCCGCTCGTGACGTGGCCGACGGCCTCGCCGTCGTGGCGGACCTCGTGCCCGTTGCGGGCGATCCCGCGGTCGCGCAGGACCATCCCGACGAACGTCTCTGCGACGCCCGATTCGGCGACGTCGGCGAGCGCGTCGCGGCCGACGAACGGCGTATCGAGGTCGACAGTCCAGCCGAGGCCCGCCTCGTAGGGGGTCCGCGGCTCCGTCGCGGGGTCGAAGTCCCGGCCCGAGAGGTGAAAGCCCATCTCCATCCGTAGCGTGTCGCGAGCGCCCAGCCCGCAGGGCTGGCAGTCGTCCGCGAACGCCGCCCAGACGGTCGTGGCGTCGTCGGTCGGACAGAGGACCTCGAAGCCGTCTTCGCCGGTGTAGCCCGTCCGCGACACCCACGACCGCGCGCCGTCGACCGCTGTGTAGGTCGCCTCGTCTCGCGCGAGCGACAGCACGTCGCCGTCGGTCACCGCGTCGACGAGCGCCGGCGCGTCCGGCCCCTGTACCGCCACCATCGCCCACTCGCCGGTCTCGTTGCGGACTTCGGCGTCGAAGCCCTCGGTCTCCCGGTGGTCGATCCATCGCCGGTAGGCTTCGTCGGCGTGGCCCGCGTTCGGCACGAACAGGTACCGGTCGGTCTCGTCGTCGGGAAGCCGGTAGACGATCGTGTCGTCGAGGATCGTCCCCGACTCGTCGGTGATCATCGCGTACTGGGAGTCGCCGGGCGCGAGCGCGCGCACGTCGTTCGTGACGAGCCGCTGCATCAGCGGCGTCGCCTCCGGGCCGCTGACGACGATCTCGCCCATATGCGACACATCGAAGAGCCCGGCAGTCTCGCGGACGGCCGTGTGCTCGGCCCGGATCGACTCGAACTCGACGGGCATCTCCCACCCGCCGAACTCCGTGAGCGTCGCGTCGCCGGCGTAGACGTCGTACAGCGGTGGCTGCCGAAGGGCCATACGGGTGCGTCATCGCCGGGGAAGAAATGCTTTGGTATCCGGGACTCGCGATCGCGCTGAATCGCAGGCGTCGCGTTCGACCGGGATGAATCGTATGCCGCGATATCGAACTCACATAATTCGTGTCTGCACGGACACTCGTAGGAGGGAACCATATGCCCTGATAATGACGGTTGTAACTTTGTACTGGTGCTCGCTGCCCCGGTGTCGGCGAGCACCGGGAAGAGACGACAACCGTCATTATGAGACAACCACCCTCAACTACCACACGCTCCTTCGCTCCCGGGGTCGTTCTCAGCCAGCAATCCCGTGGCCATCAGCCGCCGAGCGATGGCGACGAACCCGTTGTCGAACCCGCGACCAAAGAC
>JBDGUP010000077.1:0-1461 GCA_042215815.1 Haloquadratum sp.
TACTCGGATTCGGCGAGCTGGACGTACCTGCCGTTTCGGAACGAGAACTTCGTGCGCTTGTAGCTCGCGATCAGCCTGGCGGCGCTGAACCCAGCGCGGACGTTGTTCACATCGAAGAGGTGGTAACCGTCGCTTTCGTCTAACAGCGTTCGCGCCGTCGCGAATGCCCAATCCCAGTCGTCCGGCTCGTAGTCGCGGACGACGTCGGCCATCGCAACGTTCCGGAGGATCTCGTCGCCGATCGCGTCCTTCCACCGGTCGTTGTAGGGTGTGAGGTCGCCCTCGGCTGCGAGTTCGCCCGCGATGGCCCCCGTCCGGACGGCCGTGTGGTCTCCCCCCTCGTGGAACGCGGAGGTCGCGCCCATCGCGCCACCGACGACGGCGATTCCGGCGGCGGTCGGCGAGTCGATCGGTCGCGTCGAGGAGATGGCGTACGTCTCGGTCCCCTCTGACTTCCCCCGGCCTGTCACGATCGGGAAGTCCTCGTCGACGTCGTATTCGTCGCCGTACTCATATTCGAGCAATCGCCGGACGTATTCTTGGCCCTGCGGGATCCGCTCGTCGTCGGGGCGCAAGAGCGGGTAGTCCTCGCGGTTTTCGACGCCGTCGAGTTCCAGTCCGATCGGCATCGTGAGGCCGATCCTGGCGACGTTGTCGTCGTTCGGGAAGATCCACGGGTAGGCGGTGTGGCCAGGCATATGCCCCCACCAGAACTTGATGGCGCCCGCGACCTCCGCGTAGACCTCGTCGGGGAGTCGACGGTGTTCCTGGTAGGCGATGTGGTTCGTCTCCCGCGTCGAGAGGCGCTCTGTGACATCGAACGGGAGATACTCGTCGAGCACTCGGTTTGTGACCTGCCGCTGGGGACCGTCGGCGAGAATGAGGAAGTCCGCTCCGATGGACTCGCCGTCCCCGAGCGCGAGGCTGTGGCGCGGCCCCGCGTCCGCGTCGCGGTCTGTCTCGACGCTTCGAACCGACGTCCCGACCCGATAGGTCGCGCCCGCCGCCTCCGCGCGATCGCGGAGGAAATCATCGAACCGCGCCCGGTGCATACAGAAGCCGAAGCCGTCGTAGGAGGACTCGATCCCTGTCTCCCGTAGCACGAGCGACTCCGCCGGGCCGATGAACTCTGCGCGGTCGAGTTCCCCGAGGACGACGCCGTCGGGCATCTCGTCGGGGTGGATGCCCATTATGTCCACCCAGTAGTCCAGGATGCCGGCGGCGTCCGTCGAGTCCGGTCCCAGCCGATCTGGCCGGTCCGTCCGGGGGACCCCTTTCTCGAAGATCACCGCCGACGCGCCGGCCGAGGCGGCGGCGTGTCCGGCAGACGACCCCGCGGGGCCGCCGCCGACGATCGCGACGTCGAATCGCTCCATATAGCTACAGCGACTCCGGCCCGGTATTATACTTAGGGATCGCCGCCCCCGAGCGCGCCGAGCCACTCGCCGCGTTCGCGAAAGT